>CAZMLI010000068.1:0-15604 GCA_964566865.1 uncultured Planctomycetota bacterium | reverse complement strand
GAGCCAGAGGATGAGCGAGCTGTATTCCCCTTCGGGCATTCACCCAGCTATCAAATCCAATCTGTGAAATCTGAGGGATCTGTGGCCGTCCCCCGCGCCTCCGTGACTCCGCGATCTCCGCGGCTCCGCGTGAGGCTCTGCGGCCTCTCTTCTGCCTCCGCGTCTGATGTGCCACCAGAAATTTGGTTGCGGCCGAAGGCCTGCGCTAGGTTCTCTGTGGCTAGAAGAGAGTCTCGCCGAGACGCGTCGCAGACAGAGAAGAAGGTGCGCGCGTCTCGCCCGTTTTGTATCGAGAACTAGCTATCCACGTCCGGCTTCGGCATGCGCCGGGTCTCGCGGATCGGCTGCGCCTTGAGGTCGCGATCGGGGAACTTCTCCTGGTAGAAGTCCTGGATCGCTTCCCGCGCCTTGCGCACCTCGGCCCGTCGGGCCTGACGCCGCCCCTCGAGCGGTTCCATCAGGCCACTGTCCGCCATTGCGACCGGGACTGCATCGATGCTCGACTGCATGTGGCGCTCCTCGAGAGTGCCTGCCTTGGCCAGCACCGAGGAGGAATGATCGACCGTGTCGAGCACGCGGACGCCCATCGACGAGGCGTTCAGCGCCGTCAGCTCACCGGCCTCCAGCAGGCGGATATCGAACTCGGAGATATCGGGCAAGCGATACAGCCGCAGGGGCCAGCCGGGCGGTGTGGTCAAGGTGATCAGCACCGAGTCGCATTCCGGACAGACCTGGTACTGCGTCGGATCGACCTCCCCCACGAGCTGATACTGAACCTCGCACTGGCCGCAACTGAGCAGATAGATCCCGATCTCCTCGCACAGATCGATCATCTGGTAGGAGGTCAACCCGCCCTTGCGGAAGAGGAAGGTGGCGATCGCCAGGTCGTCGGCGTTGTTGAAATCCGGCGCCCCGGGCATGCGCGAGATCTTCAGCAGCCGCCGATGATTGAGGTAGCCCTTCGAGATGGCGATGTCGGTCAGCGACTTGTCGTAGAGCTGCCCCACGATGCCGCTCGCCTGCGCGCGCTTCTGCTTGATAAAGCTCAGCTCGATGGAGGTCAGGTGTCCTTCCTGGAACAGCGCCAGCTCGAGCGGTGTGTCGCCACGATCGAGGAAGCGGGTCGCCTTGTTCAACTGGCCCGGTGTGATCAGCCCGTAGCGCAAGACCAGCTTCTCGATCAGCTCGTCCGGCGACAGCGCTTCCGGGGGGGGCGGCGGCTGCAGCGGCGCCAGCCTCCGTCGCTCGCGGCGCGTCGGCGTTGCCTCGGTCGCCGGCTCGGACTGGCTCTGGGCCGACTCGAGAGTCTGGATCACCAGCTGCGGAATGGCCGGCAGCCGGTCCAGTTCCGCGGGCGAAGCGCCCGGCCGGTAGAGCGGCTGCAACTCACCGCTGCAACAAGGGCAGGCCTCGAGCTTGAAGTCTGCGGGCACATGAATCTGGATCTTGCAGGTCTCGCAGTGCTCCAGCGAGACGCCGGCCGAAGCCAGCAGATCGACCAGCTGGTAGAACTGCAGCACCCGGTTGTTGTAGGTGCGCGCCAGCAAAACCAGCTCCGCCTGAGAACCGAGCGCCTGCTTGCCGTGCGGCATCACCCCGGGCGACAGATAGCGCCGCTCGATTGCCAGCGTCAACAGGCTGCGGGTCGTGCAGGGCTGTGGTCCACGCCGCTCCAGAAACGCGATGGCGTATGAAGGCACCAGGCCGCTCCGGCCCAGCACCTCGAACAAGCTCTTGTCGGCCCCGCCATAGGCGCGAGCCAGCTTCTGAAACTGGCCATCGTCGAGGATCCGGTAGCGCTTGATCAACGTGACCAGCTGCTCGTCCGAAAGTCGGCCGCTCTTGGGCGCCGCTTCGGAGGCGACGGGCTCGGGTGGAGCGATGGGCTCGGCCTCCGCGGCGGGCGGCTCGACCTGCGCGCCCACTTCCCGCCGACGAATCAACAACATGCGCAGCGGCGGCACGGGGCGCAGCATCTCCTGTTCGGTTTCCCAGCCGGTGATCCGCTGCATCCGGACGCCGCAAGACCCGCACAATCCCGCCAGGGTCCCTTCGGCCAGCGTCTGGGTCCGGCAACCGTCGCAGTGATCCAGCAGGACCTGCAGCTTTTCCATCAGGTCGATCACCTGATACAGTCGCAGATAGCCGAGGTTGAACAGCAGCTTGAGATGCCCGGCGTTGTCGCCGCCGTCGCCCCCGGAGAGCTGCAACTCGACAGATTTTTCCTCGATGAAGGCCTTCAGTCCGTCGGCGCTCAGATAGCTCAACTTGATCGCCAGGTCGAACAGCTTGGTGACCTTGATCGTCCCGGTCACGCCACGGCCACCCTCCTCGTCGACTTCCTCTGCCCGCGCGAGCAGGAACTGGAACTCGGTGGTGGTCAGATAGCCCTCTTCCAGCAACTCCTGACAGGCGCTGACCACCCGATCGAATCTGCGGTCGGCCAGCAGCTCCGCCTGCTTGGCCTCGAGCAGTTGATAGCGGCGGGCGACTCCGAGCACCAGTTGCTCGGGGCGAAGCGTGGAGGTCCGATTGGGTTGCGTCATCATCAGGGCGTCGCGGAAAGAGGCATGGTAGCATCGCCCCACCTCGGAGGGCAAGTGGTGCTCGGAGTCAGCGATGCACCTCGAACAGCCGGAGCTCCGCCAGGTGTGGAAAAGCCCCGGGTGAAATCAGCGCCAGACTGTGCATTCCCTGGCGCAGCCGCAGGCGACCCTGACACTCCCAGGACAGCTGCGCGCGCCCAAATCCACCGGTCAGCCGACCGGCCGGACGCAAGACCACCCGCCCGTCGAGCGCCACGACCATTCGACGGTGCTCGGCGGTCGCGTAGCAGGCCCAGAGTTCGTAGACACCGCTGCGTTCGATGCGCAGCTCGAACGCGGCCCTGCCGGGAGCGGATCCGCCGTCGATCGCGAGCCCGACGAATCCGGGCTGGTCGAGGCTGACGTTTCCCGAGACCATCTCCTTCGCCCGAATCCTGATCGACGGGCCGGAAGGCAGCGAGCAGAGCCCCTGGCGCAGCAGCGCGAGCAGTTCGATCCGCCCCTCCGGTTGCGACGTCATCCGGCGCAGCCGACGCCGCAACCCGCGCTCGACATGCGCCCATTGCTCGACCGGCAGAAACGACAGCCGCAATCGATAACGCAGCGGCTGATGCCAGAAGTGTGATCCCAGCCCAAAGCCCACGCCCTCGAGATAGGGGCCGACCCGCCCCGGCGGTAACAACGCGCGAATCTCCTCGCCGGAGGACGGCAACTGGCCGGGATAGCGCTCGCCGACGCAGCGGCCGGCCCCGCGAAACGCGGCGTCGCCGAGCCCCGGGCCGAGGGCCTCGCAGTGCGCGATCCAATCGTCAACCCGCTCCCAGACCCGCTCGTAGCCGAAGCCCCGACACACCGCCTCCGCCTCGACTCTCGGCAGACCCGCGATCATCTGGCGCAGCTGCGTCGGCTGACCCGGCATCATGTTCGCCAGGCGCTGACCGATGCCGAACAGTTCCGCGGGGTCGTGCGTGCTGCCGAGCCGCTCGCCGAGCTTGTAGGTCTCGAGTCGCCAGTACCAGCGACTGGGCCTGGCGCAGGCCGGCGCTTCGTAGATCGGCCCGCCCGCACGCGTAGCCAGATCGCCGAGCGGCATCAACTGCAGTGCGACGAGCAGCAGCGCCAGCACCATCCGCTGCGACGAGCGGCACAGACAACGAGCCATCAGCAGCGCGGCGGCGGGCGTCAGCAAGAGCAGCAGATGGGGCGAACTGGCCCGGGAGGTCAAGTAAGCCGCCAGGTAGGCGCCATAGAGCAAGACATAGGGCAGCCCGTCGCGTTCGGTGCGACAGCGCCAGAGCAACCCCACGAAGCACAACATCGGCACCCCGTAGTGCACGCGGGCCAGCGCCAGCAGCCAGCTGCGATTGAACCAGCTGGCCTCACGCCCCAGCAGATAAGCGCTCCGACCCGGCTCTCCGAAGATCTCCCTGGCCGTCTGCCCGATCTGCGACAAGGCCAGCAGCTCGGATGGGCCCAGGCCCCGCACCTTGTAGAACGGGATGGCGTGACGCCAGAGGTTCCACAGCGGCAGCAGCAGCGGCAGCAGCGCACCCACCAGCCCCAGGGCCACCAGGCGTAGGCCCGGACGCGCACGCTTCGTGACGAGCCAGTGGCAGCACAGCGCAATCAGCGAGGGCAACATCGCCAGCGAGAAAGTCAGGCCGAGACCCGTGATCAGCCCCAGCAGGACCGCCTGCGTCCCGGCCGCCAGGCCGCGTTCACGCCGCGAAGCGAACCACTCGGCGACCAGCCATTGGGCCAGCACCAGCAGCAGCACCTCCGAGGTGTCGCCCAGCGTCTGCACGCCGCGAATCAGCCAGGCCGGCGGCCCGGTCGCGACGATCAGGCCGGCAAACAAGCCACAGGCCTCCCCCGAAAACTGCCGCCCCAGCAGCATCACCAGCAAGACCGTCAGCAGCGACATGCCAATCGAGACCAGCTTCAGCGCCAGCACTGTCGAACCGAGCAGGGCGAAGACCGGCACCGTCAGCAGCCCGACCAGCAACGTGCCATGCTCGTAGTGCGAATAGGTGTAGCTGGTCCAGGGATAGGCGGGACCGCTGCGCATGTCCTGCGCGACAAAGGCGACGAAGGACTCCTCGACGTCGATCGTCTCGGCCATCCCGCGATCGAGCAGCAGCAGCAACAGCCCCAGATGCAGCGCCAGAATGAGACCGGCGAGCAGCCAGAAGCGCAGTCTGCCGGCTGGCATCAGATCAGCCGGAGCCGCCGGAAAGCGAAGGCGCTCATGCGCAGCAGCATCAGTCCGTCGCGAAAGCGGTTGATGCTGGTATCGCCATACTCGCGGGCCGCGTAACGCACCGGCAGCTCGACGATCTTGAGGTTCATCTTCGAGGCGCCGAACAGCAGGTCGAAGTCGCCGAACGGATCGAACTCGCCGAAGTATGCGCGACCGGCGGCCAGCCGTTCGTAGTCGCTGCGCAGCAAGACCTTCGTGCCGCAGAGCGTATCCTTGATCGTTTGCCCGAGCAGGTAGCTGAAGACACGCGCGAAGAACTTGTTGCCCAGAATATTGAGAAAACGCATCGCCTCATCATCCATCGGATAGACCAGACGACAGCCGTTGATGAACTCGCCGCGCCCCTCGGCCAGCAGCTCGAAGAATGTCGGCAGCGACTCGGGCGGCACCGTCATGTCCGCGTCCAGAATCATCAGCACATCCCCGGTGGCCCGGGCAAATCCCAGCCGCACGGCATCGCCCTTGCCGCGGCCTTCCTGCCTGCAAGCCGAGAGCGCCAGCCCGCGCGGGTCTCCTTTTGCCACCGCTCGTTCGATCGCTTCCCAGGTGCCGTCCGAGGAGTGGCCCTCGACGAAGATCAACTCGGTGCGCCCGCCCATCATCGGCGTGCGTGCGACGATCTTGTCGATGTTGCCCGCCTCGTCGCGGCAGGGGCAGATCACCGAGACGCTCAGCGCTTCGCTCGGCGCCAGCTTCGGCCGCGCCACCAGCCAGTTGACCAGGCACAGGTTGCCCAGCATCGGCAAACGATAGAGCCAGCGGTTGGCCAGCGTCGACAGCAGCGGAATGCGCGCGGGAAGCAAGGTCGAGACGTCGGTCTTGACCACGTCGAAGTCGGCCAGCTCGAGCATGTTGACCAGGTCTTCCTCGTAGACCCAGTTCATCCGCGGATGGCCATGGTGCCTGCCGAGCCACGAAAGCAGGCCGAGCACCGGCTGCCAGAGGCGGCTGTGCGTGCTGAAGATCAACCGCGTCCTGGGGTGGCACAACCGGCGCAGGCTCTTGACCACCGCCAGGATGTCAAACAGGAAGACCGTCAGATCGGACAGCACGATGTAGTCGAACGGCCCCTCGAGACTCGACAGGTCCTCGGCGGCCAGCTCGTGCAGTTCCAGTTGCGGATGCGCGGCGCGCGCGATCTCGAGCATCTCGGGAGACAGATCGACGCCGACCGCGCGGGACGCTTCGAGTCCGGCCAGCAGGTCCCCCGTGCCCACGCCGATCTCCAGCACCGCCGCCCCAGGCTGGATGTAGAACCGCAATCGCCGCAGCAACTCTTGCGCGTAGCCCTGCCGATCGCGCCGGCGCCGCACGATTTTCTCGGCATAGGCTGCGAAGGTCTGGCGAACATGCCCGTGTTCTTCGGCGAGGCTCACTCGGCGAGTGGTTGGTTGTAGCGGCGCAGTTGTTCGGCAAACTCGGCGAGCTTCTCCGAAACCGCCTGCCCGATGGTCCCCTCGGCGAAAGCGCCGTCCTCGCCTTTCTGGCCGAGCCGTTGCCCCGTGAGAATCTCTATCCCGTCCGCGATCTCACTGACCGCATACAGATGGAACGTGCCATCGGCGGCCGCCTGCACGACGTCCGGCCGCAACATCAGATCCCCCACGTTGGCCTGTGGAATCAACACGCCCTGGCGCCCGGTCAAGCCGGCCGCCAGGCAGACGTCGAAGAAGCCTTCGATCTTGTGATTGACCCCGCCGATCGCCTGCACCTCACCCTTCTGATTGACCGAACCGGTCACCGCCAGGTCCTGCCGCAGCGGCACGCCGCTGAGGCTGGAGAGGATCGCGTAGATCTCGGTCGACGAGGCGCTGTCACCGTCGACGCCGCTGTAGGACTGCTCGAAGCAGATCGTGGCGTTGACCGCCAGCGGCAGGTCGCGGGCAAACGTATTGCGCAGGTAGCCGCCCAGGATCAGCACGCCCTTGTCGTGCGTGCGCCCGCTCAGATTTGCCTCGCGCTCGATGTTGATCAGTCCTTTCGTGCCGAGCGTCGTCACGGCGGTGATCCGGCTGGGTTTGCCGAAGGCGTGGTCGTCGGTCTGCATCACCGCCAACCCATTGATCTGCCCCACCGCCGTGCCATCGACGTCGATCAGCACCGACCCATCAATGATGCGCTCGTGGACCTTCTGCTCGATCAGGTCGAGCCGCGAGAGACGCTCATCGATCGCAAGCACGACATGTTCCGCCTCGACCTGTTCGGCGCCCGCCTTGCCCGCGAAGAAGCTCGCTTCCCGCGCGAGGTTGGCGATCTGCCGGAACTGCGCGGTCAGCTTGTCCTGGTTGCCGGCCAGCCTGGCCGCGTGCTCGAGCACCCCCGCGATCGCGCCACGACCCAGCGGCAGCAGCTGGCTGTCGTCGCAGATCTTGCGCAGCACCGACAGGTAGCCGCTGATGCTCTCGTCACTGCGCTCGAGCACCCAGTCGAACTCGGCCTTGATCTTGAACACCTCCTGAAAATCGCGGTCGGCCCGAAACAGCGTGCGATAGATCTCGGCCGGGCCGAGCAGCAGCACCTTGACCTCGATTTCGATCGCCTCGGGCAGCAGCGACGGAAGGCCGCCGAAGAACAGCGAGTCGATGTGCTGGATATCCAGCTTGCGATGGCGCAACGCCCGCTTCAGCGCGACATACGAACCCTTTTCGGTCAGCAGGTCGAGCGCATCGAGGATCAGGTAACCGCCATTGGCCCGCAACAGCGACCCCGCCCGGATCTGCATGAAGTCCGTCTGCCAGCCGCCCTTGCCGTCGGCGTGCCGCTCGATCGTGCCCATCAGGTTCTTGAACGAGGGGTGCGTCTCCTGGATGATCGGCGCCTGCTGCTGCTCCTTGTTGTCGACGACGATGTTGACACGCAGCTCCGGGTAGACCGCTTGCACCAGCAACCGCCGGCTCGTCGCGTCATCGCTTCGCGGCACGAGGAAGCGGTCGACATGCTCGATCAGGAAGCCGCGCACCTCCTTGAGGAAGTCGCCGACGACCGCGCTGGGCAAACACGAGTCCTCCTCGATGTCCGCCACGCCGCCATCGACCAGCGGCTCGACCGCGCGGCCCTTGAGGCCGACCAGCGCGCGCTTCATTTCCTTCTGCACCCCGCGCGCGCTCTTGATCAGGCGGCCCAGCCGGATGTTGTACTCCAGCAATTTGGCCTGCAGCTCTTCGCTGCGCTCGGCGCTGACGATCTCCTGGCGAACCAGCGCCTCGAGCTGCTCGGGCATCACCGGCTCGCCATCGACCATCGGCGCGACCATCGGTTGGGTCAGCGAGCCGGTCTTGACATGGACCAGCGCGAATCCTGCGACCTTGATCTCCTCCTCGAACTCGCGAAACAGTGCGCGCTCCCGCTCCTGGTAACTCGAGACCAGCGCTTCCGCTTCCTGATGGAACTCCTCGCCCTCGAGCACCGCAGGCACAGCCTCCGCCAGCAACTCGACCAGCTCCTCGAGCGTGTCGCGCAGGATCTGTCCCGCCCCGCTGGGCAGGCGCAGCAGACGCGGGCGATCGCGGTTCTTGAAATTGCAGACAAAACAGAGGTCACTCAACGGCCGCTCGACCTGCTGCTGATGCTGCTCGAGCAGCGCCCGAATGGTGGTCATCCGGCCGGTGCCCTCGAAACCCGAGATGAAGATGTTGTAGCCCGGCGAGTCGATCTGCAGCCCCAGCTCGATCGCCTTGACCGCCCGGGCCTGGCCAATTACCTGGGTGGCCGGCGAGCATTCGCGGGTGCTCGAGACCGGCAGCGTGGCTGGATCGCAGTGCCAGCGGAACTTCTCGGCTGGAATGCGGCAACGCTCGATCGGGTTTGATTTTGGTTGTTCGGCCATCAGCAATGCATAAGATGACAGGGCCCCTGATCCAGGTCAAAGACTATCGCACGATGCTATCCCCGCCCCAACAGGAAGAAACGCCGCTCTCGCGCAACCGCTCCTTTCTGGCGCTGACCGCGACACAGTTCCTCGGGGCATTCAATGACAATGCTTTCAAGCAGCTGATCGCGCTGATTGCGGTCGACCAGACGCTGAAGGCGGGCGGGGTCTCTATCCAGGCCCTGGCCATGGCGGTCTTCACCATCCCGTTCCTGCTGTTCTGCGGGGTGGCAGGCAACCTGTCGGACCGTTTCAGCAAGACCCGCATCGTGCTCTTCTCCAAGATCGCCGAGATCGCCGTGATGGGCATCGGCGTCGCGGCCTTCTACTACGGCAGCCTGCCCGCGCTGCTCGGGGTGCTATTCCTGATGGCCGCGCAGAGCACCTTCTTCGCACCGGCCAAGTACGGCATCCTGCCCGAGATGCTGCCGGAGTCCCAGTTGCCCCGCGCCAACGGTGTGATCTTGATGATGACCTTCCTCTCGATCATTCTGGGCGCGGCAGTGGCGGGATACCTCTTGCAGACCTTCGCGCACTCGCTGCACGAGGCGGCGATGGTCCTCGTTGGCCTGGCGATCCTCGGGACCTTGACCGCCTCGCTGATGGCCTGGGTTCGACCCGCCGTGCCCGAGCTGAAGATCGGCCGTCATCCCTTCGGCGACCTCGTACCGACGCTGCGCTGGATGCTGGGCGACCCGGACTTCCGCGTGATCGTGCTGGCCAATTCGTCCTTCTGGTTTCTCGGCGGCGTGATCCAGCAGCTGATGAACCGCTACGGCAGGGGACTGATGAAGCTGGATCCGACGCAGACCAGCATGCTGCTGGTCAGCCTGGCCATCGGCATCGCGCTCGGCTCCGTGCTCGGCGGGCTGGCTTCCGGCCGGCGGCTCAACTTTCGCATCTCGGTCTGGGGGCTGGTGCTGATGGCGCTCGGGCTTGCATTGCTGATCGTGGCCCATCGCGCGTTGTGGCTGACCCATCTCAGCGTCGGCATCCTGGGTTTCGGCGGCGGCATGTTCGGCCTGCCGCTGCAGACCTACGTCCAGCTACGGCCGCCCGCCGGCGAGAAGGGCCGGGTGGTGTCCGCCACCGGCTTCGTCAACTGGATCTTCATCTTCGGCAGCGCCGCGTTCTTCGGCGTGACGTCCGCGGTCTTCCACGACCGGATCAACTGGATCCCGGGCGTGATGCTGGTGCTGGTGCTGGCGATGCTGGCCTATCTGCCACGCCGCCTGGCGGCTGTCGAAGCCGCGCTGAGGCAGTCCTGATGCGCAACCCGAAGGACAGCTCCCGGCTCTACTTCATGCGGCGACACCTGCAACTGGCGCATGCCAAGGGCGTGCTCTCCGCGCTCGAGTATCACGCGGCGCTGGAGTTCATGCTCGATCGAGAGGAGGAGGCGCTGCGCAGCCAGCAGAGCCACGTCCCCTTCCATTACGAGAAGGCCGAATTGCTGGACCAGGGCCTGCGGGTCCTCGAGCGTCACCGCGTGCTGTCGCCAACCGCCGTCGACAGCATCCTCGCCATCCCCATCAGCGAGGAGGCGCCGGTGACGCCGATCTTCGACGATCCGGCAGCCGCGGATCCCGATCTGGTCGATTTCCTGCTGCTCTGCCCGGCCTGCGAGACCGCCATTCCATCGGGTTCCCAGACCTGCCCCGCCTGCGACAAATCGATCATCGAATAGAAATCTGAGGGGGTCAGGCCGCCTCCGTGGGAACTCCCCTTTTCAAGGGTAGAAAACCACGGCAGCGAGGCATGACCGATGAGCGACACGGCGAGGATCAGGCGCGAACAGGCGCTCTCCAGGCGAAAGAAGCGGGGCGCACAGCGTACGCCTGACGGCGACAGCCCGGCGATTCCCGCCAAGCGCAGAAAATCGCCGGTGGAGCGAAAGCTCGCGGAGAAGCGCGAAACGCTGCGTGCAGAGCGCGAAAAGCGAATCGCGGAGAAGCGCGCGGCGCAGCTCGAGGCCGGACAAAAGAAGCAGCGCAGCCCGCGCAGGCCACGCCCCACACCGCCCGCCAACAAGAAAAAGCAAGCCCTGCTGATCGCAGCGGCGATCGGTGGCGCGCTCCTGCTCGGCCTTGGCATCTATCGTGTGGCCTTTCATACCAGCACCGCCCAGACAGACCCGGCCGCGGGTCCCTACAAGGCGCTGATGGCCGACGTCGACAAGCTCGAAGCGCAGGTTCGACCGAGCGAGATCGTGCGCCGGATCGACGGCTTCCTGAAGGACCACCCGGAGGGCAAATGGGCCGATAAGGCACGCAGCCGGCGCGTCAGTACCGAGGACTGGCTGGCGCTGATCAAGGACGAGGGCGGCCTGGCCTTCTTCAAGCAAGAGAAGGCGCTGCGGCAATTTGCCAGGTCTCACCGGCTGGACTATCCACAGATCTTCTCCCGCATCACCAGGATGAAACAGCAATTCAGCCAGCGCTCGCCGCAAGAGAAGCTGGCCCGCTGGGAGAAGCGGATGCGCGCGCGGTTGGCCAAGGACGCCCGCCGGGTCGCTGGCGAAACTCGCAAGCAAGCCGGCGCACTGGCGGACCGCGGAGAGCTGGCCGCCGCGATCAAGACACTCGACGGTTATCCCAGCTGCTTCGACCGCACCTCGGCCAGCAAGCAGCTGCGCGATTACCGCGGCCAACTGACCGACCGGATCGCCGCCAGAACGAAGCTGCAGGCGCGCAAATCCGAGCGGCTGGCCCAGCAGCAGCAGCAGGCTCGAACCGAGCAGGCCGCCCGGCGAGCCGAGCAGCAACGGCTGGCCGAGCTGCGGCAGCAACAACGCAACCGCGACCGCGTGGCAAACATCTGTTCGCAGATTCCGCAGTTGATCGCCCTGCACCAGTATCAGCAGGCCCGGACGCTGCTCGACGGCGCACTGGCCAGCGTCAAGCAGGCCACACTGCGCGCACGTCTGCTACGCGAGAAGCAGCTGGTCGAGAGTACCGCGGCGATGATGCAGAAGGTGCGTCAGGCATTCGAGTCCGAGGGCTTACGGCTGAAGGTGCTGGTCAAGCCCGGGCAGGCAGGCACGCTGATCGCGATGGACACGACCGGCTTCATCTACACTCCGGGCAATAACCAGCTGCGCTTCGACCAGCTCAAGCCGGATGGCTGGACCCGGCTGCTGTACAAGGCGGACGCGGTGGTGCGCGACCCGATCGTGGCGGCTCGTTTCCTCTACCGGATCAAGGGCGTCGCGGCCGCAGACCGCCTGCTGGCCCGAGCGCTGCAGCGCCAGCCCGAACTGCGCGGCGCGATTCACAAGCTGCTGACCGAGCAGGGCTTCCGCTTGCCCGAGTCGTTCGTCTACTATCAGGCGCGCTGGATCAGCGCGCAGACGCACGCGCATCTGCGCAAGGGCGAGCTGAAGGTCGGCGACCAGTGGTGGACCCGCGCGAGGCTCACGGCCTACCTCTCTGGCGATGACGCCCGCAAGGCGGCCCGCGCCGACGAGAACTCGCTGGTCAACCTGACCCGGCAGCAGGCCCGCTACCTCCGTGATATGGCTGTGCAACAGATCCGCACGATCGCCAACCACGGACCGGCCAACCGGCGACTCGATATCACGATCGTCTCGTGCGGCTTCACCGCCAAGGAGATGGCCAACTTCCGCACCACGGCACGGCAGATCAAGGACTCGCTGGGCCGGCTCGACCCCTGGGGTTATTACTTTAACTACCTCAACGTGCACACCGTCGAGATCGCGGACAAGGAAAAGGCCGACCCCTTCGGCTCAAATCTGCACAAGATGAAGGTGCCGATCTCCGGTTACGCCGGCAAGAGCGGCTACTCGACCTGGCGCGCCAACCCGGCCACGGCCTGGCAGTATGCCCGCCTGGCCCCGGGCGCCGACTTCGTCATCGTCGTCGCCAACCTCTCGACCGGATCGGCCAGCGGCGACATCTCGGGCAAGATGGCGACGATCCACCGCCAGGGCAGCAACCGCTACGACGACGAGACCAACCGGCGCATCGGTCCCTATGCGGGCAACCTCGGCGAGCCGGGCGGCGATGTCGCCACCGCCCTGGCCCACGTGCTCGGCCACGCGGTCGCACGCCTGGCCGATGAGTACGAATACTCCGGGACGGCAACGATGGCCGGCTTCGGCTCCGCCTCGGACGACGACTTCAGCAAGAACGTCTGCCGCGAGTCCGATGTGCACAAGACGCCATGGCACTACTGGGTCCGGCAGCCGATTCACGCGCCGGGCGCGGTCAAGTCACGCGAGGGCGCCGCGAACAGCGCCAGCGGCGCCTACCGAGCGCAGGCCAACTGCGTGATGCGCGGCACCTCCAACCGCTACTGCGTCGTCTGCCGCGAGCAGATGGAGCGCACGCTGCTCAAGTACATCCGCCCGATCGAAGAGGCACAGCCACGCCCCGAAGGCCTGCAGCTCTGGCGCGACGACAGCCAGCGATTCTCGATCCGCCTGTTCCAGCCGGTCAACCGCGAGGGCGAACGGCACAGCAAGATCTCGGTCGAATGGCTGCTCGACGGCAAGCCACTGCGGTCGCGCAGCGAAACGCTCGACGCGATCTCCGGGGTGACCTTGCGAGGTGCCGAGCTGTCCGTCGGCAAGCACGAGCTGGTGGCGCGGGTGAAGCTGATCTCGCCATACATGCGCCGCGACATGGGACGTTCGACCGACACCGCTGCCTGGTCCTTCCAGGTGACCCACCTCCGCCGACCGGAGCTGATCGCGCCCCGTACCGTACAGGCAATGGCGCGAGAGTTCGTCCGCTTCACGGTGGGCAGCTCGCGTGCGAAGGGATTCGAGCTGCTGGCCGAGCAACTGCCCGAAGGCGCCAGCTTCGATCCCCAGACCCGGGTCTTCAGCTGGCGACCCGGACCGCAACAGACCGGCGTCTTCCCGATCCGCTTCTCGGCCAGGCGCGGGGCGCTGTCGGTGTCACGCCAGACCCAGCTGATCGTGCGCAGCCGCGGCGACAACTATCCGCCGGTCTGTGAATACGTGCCGTCGATCCAGGCCCAGGCCGGAACCCACCTCGAGATCCAGTTGAAGGCGACCGATCTGGACGGCGACCAGCTGCGTTACCAGTTCGTCAAGGCCCCCAATCCGCGATGGGCCATCCAGCTCGACGAGCGAACCGGCCAGATCCGCTGGTTCGTACCACACCATGTCCAGGGCAACATCGAGCTGAGCTGGCAGGTCAGCGACGGGCGCAAGACTCAAAAAAGCAAGCTGCTGGTGCTGGTCTCGCAGGGCCAGCTGCGCCCCGACAGCCACTTTCGCGGACACGAGATCGGCCTGGGCCTGTGGTGCGAGTCGCGCCAGATTCGCGCCGCCGTGCTCGCGCAGCTCGGACAGCAAACGCTCTCGTTCCAGACACTCCAGCTGACCCGCCTGCTGCGCGACGTCAACGGCCAGATCCGCAACGAGGCGACCCGGCGACTGAGAAAATTGCTGGCCAGAAGCGAGAAAAGTGAAGCCGTGCTGGTCTGCAGCCTGTTCCTCCACGCCGAGGGCAGCAATCTACAGCAGCATTGCGTCACGCCGGGCGCCTGGAGCAACGTCAGCAGCCTGCTGACGCTGATCAGCAGCAAGCAATCCCTGCCGCCGGTGCTGACCAAACGCGCTGCCAGGATGAATATCGAGCTGGAGAAGATCCGTCAGGCACACCTGGGCCGTTAGCGGAGACTTGACCTGATCGCTCAGTCTGCCTACGCTAGAATCAGATATGCAGGGAGAAGATAAGGACAAGACGGTGACGGTGCGAAATGTATCGCCACCGATCGGGATGGGTGGTCAGTGCACCCCATACCTCCTGGTCCTATCGGGCAGTTCGGTCGGTCGTGTGATCAAGCTGGAGCTCGGTCCGAACAAGCTTGGCCGCTCGGTCGACGCCGACATCATGATCGACGACGATGGCATCAGCCGGCTGCACGCCTCGGTCAAGCTGCTCTCCAACAACGTGGCGCTGATCCAGGATCTCGGATCCACCAACGGCACGCACGTCGACGGCGTGGAGATCGAGGAGGCCGGGCTGCTGGACGGTCAGAAGATCCAGCTCGGCACATCGACGATCCTCAAGTATAGCTGCAGCGATCATGTCGAGGAGAGGTTCATCACCCGGCTCTACGAATCAGCGACCCGCGACGCGCTGACCAAGGCCAACAACAGGGCGTTCTTCCAGGAGTGCCTGAGCCGCGAATTCGCCTGGCACGTCCGCCACAACCAGCCGCTGTCGCTGATCATGTTCGACATCGACCACTTCAAGCAGGTCAACGACACCTGCGGGCACCCGGCGGGAGATCAGGTGCTCCAGCAAATATCACGCCGATGCTTCAGCCAGCTGCGCACCGAGGATCTCTTCGCCCGCTGGGGCGGCGAGGAGTTCGTCATCCTGCTGCGCCAGACCCTGCTGGTCCATGCCACCCAGTTCGCCGAGCGTCTGCGCGCGTACATTGCCGACGAGCCCTTCGACGTGCGCTGCGATAACGGGCAGCAGATGCTGACGGTCACGGTCTCGCTCGGGGTCTCGATGATCGAGCCCAAGGTCCATCTGACCGATGAGGCCCTGCTGGAAGAGACCGATCAGCGGCTCTACCGGGCCAAAGCAGCCGGACGCAACCGAGTCGTCTCCAGCTAGCCGTTACGGTCACGGTCACGGTCACGAAACACGGATCACGGTCACGAAACACGGATCACGGTGGACCGTGACCGTGCATCGTGGACCGTGCATCGTGGATCGTGTTCCGTGTTTCGTGACCGTGACCGTGACCGTCGTGTGACTGACGCGACTTGATTGGCACCCTGCTCCAGCTAGCTCGTTCTTGACACGAAACTGCGGTTGCGACGCACCTTTGGGAGCCTCTCTTTGCCACAGAGGCCACAGCGCAGCCCTTCGGCCGCAACCAAATTCCTGGTGGCCCATCAGACGCGGAGGCAGAAGAGAG
>CAZMLI010000067.1:7874-15641 GCA_964566865.1 uncultured Planctomycetota bacterium | reverse complement strand
CGGCGCAGCCGGATGCGAGCAGCAACAAGATCAGAAATAGGTGACAACGCATGGGACCGTCCTGACGTCATGAAGGGTAGGATGAACATGGTAACGCTCAAGCGTCTGATGCGCTGGCTCGACATCGCATTGCTGCTGGCCTTGCTAGCCACCGGGGCCTGGTATCTCTGCCGGAGGCCCGTCTCTGCCGCTGGCGAGCTGCCGGCGCCTGTTCGAAGTTCGGTGGTTCAGCGCGATTACCAGCCGATCCGGACGTTGTGCCTGCGCCCGAAGAGAGTCGTGCGACCTGATCCTCCGGTCCCGCCGAAGATTCGCACGCTGCCGATCTCGATCCGACATATCTTCCTGGGGCCACCTGGCTCCTTCTGCGGCCGCGTGGCGGGCGTCGCCGGTGTGCTCTGGTTCGAAGGCCACTCGCGGCAGATCGCAGGGCAGACTGTCTGGCTGCGACGGATCAGGCGCGAAGCGGCGGAATTCGAGGTGCTGGGTGAGCGGGTGCTCATCCGGCGGCGTCGTCGATGAAGATGTGCAGCGCCTTCGGTCCGTGCGCGCCCATCACCAGCGTCTGCTCGATGTCCGCGGTGCGCGAGGGCCCGGTGATGAACACCACCAGTTCCGGGCCGCTGCCCAGGGTGGGGCGGTAGAGGCTGTAGAAGCTGGCCAGGTCCGAGACCAGGGTGGCGTCGCCGGTCAGCGCCGCATGGGTTGCCGCGAGCACGGAGGCGTTGCGCTCCTGGCCGGGGCGGTAGATCTCGACCAGCGTGCCGGTGTCGGCGATCATGAACTGCGGCCGGGTGATGGCCAGTTCGGGCTCCGTGGCGTCTTCGGGCAGGGGCTGGTCCGCTCCGACAGCATCCGCGACGGCTGCATCCCCGAACACGGCCTGGGGCGTCTGGGTCCGATGGATCACCGCGCCGACCGCCTCGGCTTCGACGATGAAGCGTGCCAGCAGATCGTTGCCGACGGGCAACGGCGGCATCAGGTTCGGCAGTGGCGGGACGGTGCCGCCCGCGAGCAGTGCCTTGATTCGCGCGATCACTTGCGGGCCCGCCATTGCTGGGAGAAGGTTCGCCGCGGCAGGCTCGGCAGCGCTCGGTGGGCGGTCCAGCCGCGTGTCAGTCCCAGGAGTCGCGCCAGGGGCAACAGCCGTCGCAGGAGCTGGCCCGCCAGCCGGTAGCGTCTGGGGTTGGTCATCAGCCAGGCAAACAGCCGCATGGCTCGCCGCTTGGCGCGTCCCGGCGGAAACTGGGCCCGCTGGTCGAGCAGGTGCCGGTGTAGCTGGATGCCGATCGGACAGGCCTCGCTGCAGGCGCCACAGAGCGAGCTGGCGCGGGGATGTGCGGCGCCGGGTCCCATCATCGGCGCCAGTGCGGCGCCGATCGGGCCCGAATAGGTCCAGCCGTACGGATGCCCGCCGCCGACAGCGCGATAGACCGGGCAGACATTGAGGCAGGCCCCGCAGCGCACGCAGGCCAGCAGTTCGCGTCGCTCGGGTTGGGCCAGGACCTTGGTCCGCCCGTTGTCGAGCAGCACCAGGTGCAGCTCGCGGTCGGGGGAGCCCGAGAAGTGTTGCACGTAACTGGTCATCTTCTGGCCGGTGGCGCTGCGGATCAGCAGGCCGAGAAACAACGCCAGGTCGCCCATTCGGGGCAGCAGCTTCTCGATCCCCATCAGCGCCACATGCAGGTTGGGCATGCCGGTCGACAGCCGGGCGTTGCCTTCGTTCTCGACGATCACCAGCGTGCCGGTCTCGGCCACGGCGAAGTTGACGCCGGAGAAACCCATCGTGGCGCTGGTGAAATCGGCCCGCAGCGCTTTGCGGGCGATGGCGGTCAAGGTCTGCGCGTCGGCCGACTTGTCGGCGCCGAGCTTGTCGGCGAACAGCTCGCCGATCTGGTCGCGCGAGAGGTGCATCGCCGGGGCGATGATGTGGGCCGGCGGTTCGTCGCGCAGCTGCACGATGTACTCGCCCAGGTCGGTCTCGACCGGCTGGATACCGGCGTCGGACAGGGCCTGGTTCAGGCCGATCTCCTCGCCGGCCATGCTCTTGCTCTTGACCACCTTGCGCACGCCGTGGCTCTTGGCGATCTCGAGAATGATGCGGCGGGCCTCGGCGGCATCCTCGGCAAAGTGGACCTGGGCGCCGCGCGCGGTCAGCTGCTGCTTGAGGCGCCAAAGATAGTGATCCAGCCGGGCCAGCGTATGGGTCTTGATCGCATGCGCCCGCTGTCGGCGCGCCTCCCAGTCGGGCACCTCGGCCACCCGGGTTGCCTTGTGGCTGACCACGCGGGCCGTGGCCGCGCGCACGTTGGCGACCTGTCCGATGTTGAAAGTGCCGGCTGCCATTTGCTGGGCGAGATCAGTCATCGGCCGTCAGCACCTCGCTCAGGTGCAGCACCTTGGGGCCGCTGCCCGTCGCCTTGCGGCGCCCGTCCAGCTGCAGCAGGCAAGACGGCTCGGTGGTGACCAGGTAGTCGACCTCAGCCGCGAGCTTGAGGTCGGCCATCGATGCCGAGACGGCGGCGAAGTCGACACTGAAGCTCCCGCCGAAGCCGCAGCACTCCGTCGCCTGCGGCAGCTCGACCAGCTCCAGCTCGGCGACGCCTGAGAGCAGCTCGCGCGGTTCCGGGCCGATGCCCAGTTCGCGCAGTGCGTGGCAGCCATCGTGCATCGCGACCCGGTGCGGAAAGCGTGCCTTGATCTGCGCCTGGTGACGCACCAGGAACTGGCTGAGCTCGACCACGCGGTGCGCCAGCGGGGTGGTCTCGCAGACCATCGCCGCGCAGGATCCCGACGGTACGACGATCGGGTCCTCGCCGCTGAAGACGTGGGTGAAGCGCTCGGCCAGGCGCCCGGCTTCTTCCCGGCAGCCGACATTCCAGGCCGGTTGTCCGCAACAGGTCTGGTCGACTGGATAGTCGACGTGACAGCCGAGATCTTCCAGCAGTCGGGCGCTGGCCAGGCCGATGTGCGGCAAGAACTGATCGACGTAGCAGGGGATGAAAAGCTGGATGCGCATCGGTCTATTCTACGACAAGTCGAACAGAGTGCCCTGGCGGTCTACCATCTGGGTCACGGTGGCCCAGCTCTTGCGCACGAAGTCGGGCAGTGGCTCACCGGAGCTGACGAGCGCCTGCACGTAGGCCCGGGTCTTGGGGTCGCCTGGATAGCCCGAGCCGATCGGGCCGTGCTCGGCCGCGAGGGCGCTGATCGCCCGGTCGCGGGTGACCTTGGCCAGGATGCTGGCGGCCGAGACGATCGGGTAGCGCGCATCCGCCTTGTTCTCGACCACCAGGCGGGCGCGATGGCCGTTCAGGCAGCTTTCGATCCGCTTGCGGTGCAGCTTGCCCCCCGGGCCCAGCCCATCGACATAGGCGGTGTCGGGATCGAGGGTCAGGATCAGCTTGGCGGCCCCCTGGGCCTCGAGCACGTCCAGCTCGTTGCGACTGCGATAGTCGTCGATCTGGGCCGGCGAGAACTCGATGATCATGAAATCGCGAAGCAGCGCTCGCAGTGGATCGAACAGCGCCTCGCGGCGTTTGGCTGTCAGTTGCTTGGAGTCGGCCACGCCCAGCGCCTTCAATTGTGCGAGTTGATCGACGCCGAGCAGCGCGCCGCACATCGTCAACGGACCGAGCACCGGTCCACGCCCGGCTTCATCGATACCCAGGACAAGCTGCTCTCGAGTGGCCATCGAATCAGGCCGGCTCGAGGCTGCGGGCGCAGCGAAAGCCGAAGTCCAGCCGGCGGGTCTTGGGAATCTCGAAATTGCGGTAGCCGATCGTGGCGAACTCGGGATAGCTGAACCACGAACCGCCGCGCAGGACGCGCTGCCGGGATTCGCCGTCGTACCAGGAGTCGGTCCATTCCCAGACGTTGCCGATCATGTCCAGGCAGCCGGTGTTGCTCGCGCCGTCGGGGTAGGCGTCGACGGGGGTGGTCTGCGTCAGGTCCGAGGCTCGGGTATTGGCGCGAGACGGCTCGAACTCGGCTCCCCAGGGATAGGGGCGCTGGTCCTCACTGCGCGCGGCGCGTTCCCACTCGAATTCGCTGGGCAGGCGTTTGTCGAACCACTCGGCGAAGGCCTGCGCGTCGAAGTAGTTGATCTCCGTGACCGGGTGGGAGGCCTTGCCCAGTGGATAGGAATCGGTGCTCCAGTGGTGGGGTAGCGGGTAGCCCGACTGGTCGATGAACGCCTTGTACTGCAAGTTCGTCACGGGCGTCTCGTCGAGGAAGAACGGATCGATGAAACTCGGTGCGCCCTTGATCTGCGTCTCCAGGACGAGCGGGCCGGGCGCCACGTAGACCATGCCCTGGGTCTTCTCGTACCCCACGATCAGCGCCAGCGCCTTGGCATGGGCCGGGGTGTCGGGATAGTGCTGGATGACCTGCCAGAGCCGCTGCTTGCCTTGTGAGACGCGCTTGTGGCGCAGCAGGAAGCGGGCCAGCTGGTACAGCGTCTGGCTCAGCTCCGCGGCCGCATCGCGCGACAGGCTGGTGGTCGCGACTTGCTGGAGCAGGCTGTCGATGCGCTCGATGCCGCGGTCGTAATCTCGGGTCCGATGCAGGTTGTCGACAAACGTCTTGAGCACCACCAGGCCTTCCTGGGCTATCTGGACGCTGTTGGTCGACGAGAGCTTGACGATCTTCTGCGAGTCGGTCAGCAGCACCTCGGTCAGATCGCGTTCGGAGGGGGACTGGGTCAATTCTCGCAACTCGGAATTGGCCAGCTCGCCCAGCCGCCGCTGGAGTCGCTTGAGGTACTCCTGCGCGTCCGCCTTGAGCGGTTCCTGATCGGGCAGGCGCTTGAGCAGGTTGCTCATGCAGCGCTGCGAGGCGACCAGTTCGCCCTTCTGCTCCAGGCGGCGCGCATACTCGAACTCGGCGCGTGCGTTCTCCAGGTCGGTGCTGTCAGGCTCCACCAGAATTTGGTGTTCCGACTTTGACGCGGCCAGGCGGTGCGTGTCCGACGACCCTTCGGGCAGGTCTTCGCGTTTGAAGAAGCCGCTGATCCGGCGCAGCAGTCTGCCCGAGGCGGAGGCATAGAAGGTCGAGATCGGATTGGTATTGTTGCGCAGCGAAGTCCCATTTACCAGGTGGTCCTGTAGCAGCGCCAGGTCGTCGATCAGTGTCACCGCGTCGAGGCGGCGCTGCGGGGTCTTCTCGAGCATTCGAGAGACGATGCGGTCAAGTCCGGCGGGGATCGAAGGATCTCTCGACGAGAGCAGCGGCGCGGCGTCCTTGATATTGGTGAACAGGTAACCGAGCTTCGAGTCGACGTCCCAGGGTTCGCGCCCGGTGAACAGTTCGTGGCTGAGAATACCCAGCGAGAAGATGTCCGCTCGGCCATCGAGCAGCTGGCCCTCGATGTGTTCGGGCGAGAGATACTTCATCGTGCCGACGATCTGGCCGGTGGCGGTGAGCGAGGTCTGGTTCTCTCCCTTGGCGATGCCGAAGTCGGTCAGCTTGGCGACGATACCATCCGCCGTACGGTCGACCAGGATGTTGGACGGCTTGACGTCGCGGTGCACGATGCCGGCCTCGTGCGCTGCGGCCAGGCCGAAGGTGATCTGCCGCACCAGCTCGAGCGCGTCGTCGAACGGGATCGGCACACGTTGCATCCACTCCTTGAGGGTGTCTCCGCGGATCAACTCCATGAAGAAATAGGCCCGGTCGAGATGCTCTCCGATCTCGTAGATCTCGATGATGTTGGGGTGCTGGATCTTGCTGGCGGCCTGCCCCTCGCGGAGGAATCGCTGGGGGTTCTGGTCTGACTTGATCACCTTGATCGCGCGCGTGCGGCGCAGGCGGGTGTGGTACGCCTTGTAGACCTCCGCCATGCCGCCTTCGCCAAGCAGCTCGATCACCTTGTAGCCGTCGATGGTCTCGCCGATGAAGCCGCCGCTGGTTTCGGGCACCTCGCTGAGCAGACTGGAGACCAGTGACTCGCGTTCCACCTCATAGACGGACGAGTCGACCAGCACCAGGTCGCCGCTGCAGCGGGGGCAGTGATAGTCTCGCTGCGCATTGAAGTTCGAGATGTTGAACTTGGCGTTGCATGCGCCGCAGCGGCCGACCCGCTTGCCCTGGACCTGCAGGATTTGCGAAACCTGGTACGGGGTCAGGTAGCCCAGCTCGACCAGCACTTGGCCGATGCGTCGACGCTTGCCCTTGGCCTGGCGCTGTGCGCGAAAGGTCTGGTCGAGTTGCTCCGCGCTGCAGAAGCTGCGCTCGACGGCGATCTCACCGAATAGCAGGTCGGCCTTGGCGTCCGCTCCGTCGTCGAGGTAGCCGCGCTCCAGCTCGAGAATTTCTTGCAGGAGTTTGTCGTCGACCAGCCCCTGTTCGATGCAGACGATCACCAGCGGCTTGACCCGACTCTTGCCGACGCTCTCCGCTTGCTGGATCTTTTCGCAGCGCGATAGCTGCTCGGGCGTGAGCAGGTCGTTTTCCTTGACGATCCGGCGAAACAGCCGCTCCTCTTCGATGGCCGCCATGCTACTCAGGAGCCTCGCGCACGCAGCGGAAACCGAACGAGACCGCGCGGTCTCCCGGCCGGGAGCGGTCTCGGAACGAGGCTCGGCTGGAGTCGGCCTGATCGAAGAAGGAGCCGCCGCGCATGACGCGGTAGGTCCCGCTCTCCGGGCCGGCGTGGTCGGCGCCGGCGGTCAGGTAGGCCTGCGCGTCATACCAGTCGCGGCACCATTCGGCCACGTTGCCGCCCATCTGGTGGCAGCCGACGAGCGAGACATTGCGTGGCATGTCCTGGACCGGCACGGGGCCGTAACTGGATTGTCCCAGGATGTTGCTGTCCTCGATCGGCGTATTGCCCCAGGGGTAGTGGCTGGCGACGGTGAAACGCGCCCCCTTTTCCCACTGGGCTTCCGTCGGCAGTTGCTTGCCGGCCCAGTGCGCGTAGGCGGTTGCCTCGTACCAGGACACCCCGAACACCGGCAGGCTCTCGCGAAGCTGGCCCGTCCAGGACTTGGGGGCGGTGTAGCCGAACGTCTGGCGCCACTTCCAGCCGGCCTTCGACCAGTGGGACGGGTCGCGGTAACCGCCCGCCGCGATGAACTTCTTGAATGCGCCGACGGTCACCTCGTACTGGTCGATGTGGTAGGCCTTCAGGTAGACCTGGCGAACCGGCAATTCGTCGGGGTGGCCCGCCTCGCTGCCGAGCGTGAAGGTGCCGGCGGGCACGTACTTCATCCCATCGATCCGCTTGACGCTTGCGTGGCTACGCGCTGCGGCAAGCAGTCGGGTCACTTCTTTTCGCAGGGTCTGGTGCGCCAGCTCCAGCAGTAGCTCCTGGCGGATGGCCAGCTGCAATTCCGGGCGATGGTCGATGTCGAAGCGGCGGCTGAAGGCGCGGAACTCGGTCCAGGCATAGATCGAGAAGTCCACCTCCGATTCGCCACTGCGCGCCAGTGAGACCTCGACGTAGGTGTGTTGCTGGTGGAACGGGTTCGATTTGTTGGGCCGGATGTCGGTCTCGACCAGCTGCTGATACGGATAGTGGCGCGCCTGGCGCAGCTTGAAGAGCCCACGCTTGCGGTCCACCTTCACCAGCTTTCCACGGCGCCGGAGCACGTCGCCGACGGTTTGCCAGACCGTCTTGTAGGACAGGTTCTTCGCCGTCCCGCTGCTGGCGCAGCCGCCGGCGCTGGCGGCGAACAGCGCCAGGATCAAAATACGTATCGGAGGCATCAAACCCGCAATTATAGCAAAAGGCGGGCGAGGCATGAATATCGCCTCGACCCGCCTTGA
>CAZMLI010000067.1:0-7774 GCA_964566865.1 uncultured Planctomycetota bacterium | reverse complement strand
CCGCTGCGGGTCTGGTTGACGACCAGCAGTCCGTTGATGATCGCGATCGTGATCTTGGGACTGGCGTCCCATGAGGATTTTGCCGCGTTGTCCTTGAGAATCTCGATCAGGCGCTCCGGGTTGGCCAGCTCGTTGGTCGGATTGTCCTTGGACTCCTCGTAGAGGAGGGTCGTGCCCGGTCCTTTGCCTTGCTGGGTGATGTCGATCTTGACGCCCGGAAAGTCCCGCACGCTGAACATCATGTCGCGGATGTCATAGACCACGGTGTGCACCTTCTCGTCCATGCGCGCCTTGGTCGTGATCAGCAGCACGCCGTTGCGGTAGACCTTGCTCAGCTTGTGGAACGAGAGCAACAGGTTCAGCGCGCTCTCGGCCCTGAGGTCACGCACCGTCAGCGTCACCTTCAGCTCCTTGCGCCCAGCCTTGAAGATCTGTGGGTCGAGCAGGATGTTGACGTTCACCACGCTGCGAATGAAGGCAATCACGTCGACCAGCGGCGCGTCGGCGAAGTCGAGCGAGATGCGGGCAGTCGCCAGCTTGCTCTGGATGGTGCGGTAGGTTGCGCTGTAGGCATCGCCCTTGGGCAGCCTGCGGAACTGCGCGAACGCGGGTGCGCCGGCCAGTCCCATCAGCAGTACAGCGAGTGCGAGCTGCTTCATATTCTACTCCTCACGTCTGGTTCAGCGGAGGAGGAATGCGACTGCCTCAATAGTAGCCGATTGCCGCGTAGCCCCAAAGGGCTATTCCACAACCTCGCCCGATTTTAGACACTGCGCGGATTGCTTGGCAGTCCTGTCTCGAGAGGTGAATACCATTCCAGTCAAACCGCAGCCGCAGAATCAAGTGTTCCCGGTCTTCGATCACGAATTCGTCAGCACACGAAGAGGGTTCGTCTCATCCATCACTTCCTACGAGTTGCTGATGACAGGCAAGAGCCTGACGATGATCTCCGAGTTGCACAGCCTGAACGCTGCGACCGAGCTCGCAATTTGTCTCCAGGGAAGCCGCAATAGCACGATGTGGCATGACATGGAGCGGTGGGCGCGGACCGACGTGGGCAGAAACGAGCTGCATATTCCAGTGCAACGGTTTCCGTTGATCCGGGTGTTCGTTCAGATCCTCGGCGTCGAGGCCGATGCCATGTTCAGCGTGGAGCTGGTCTTCGGCAGTTGAGACAGGGCCAACCGAGCAAAGCTCTCGGCTGTTATCGCACCTTGTTGGGGTTGGACAGGCGGCTGGTCTGCTTGAAGGCGACGATTTTCCAGCTGTCGCCTTGCCTGGCCAGCGTCGCCTTGATTTCGACGATGGTGCGTTCGGGGATCTTGCGAGTGATGGTGAGCTGGATCCGCACGTCGAACTTGTCGCCGGCCGGGGTGACCTGGATCAGGTGCTCGCCGTGACGATTGATGTCACCGCCTTTGCGCTGATGCTTGCCGGAGATCTTGCCCTGTGCGATCCGGTGTCGGGTCACCTCGAGCAGTCCCTTGGCCTGCTGCGAGGCGGCCAGCCTGTTCTCGAGCCGCTGGGCGCGGCGCAGCGCGTGAGTGATCGCCCCGAGATAGAGGCTCGACGCGCCGAGCATCAGGATGCCCATCACGGTCACCACCAGCAGAATCGTGCCCTGGTCCTTGCGGTTTCTCATTTGCCCACTCCCTGCAGCAGCACGGCCGCCAGCTCCAGCGGCTCGGCCTGGGGCCGCGATCGCGGCACCTGGCGGAAGAGGGTCGTTTTCAGCAGCACCAGCCCGCCCGGCTTTAGCTGGAAGCGCAGCCCCTTGATGCGGCCCAGCCACTGGATCGGCGCGTCGTCGGCGCGGCGGGTCAGGCGTCCATCCTTGTCCAGTTCGTAGCGCACCTGCCTGGTGTCCTGGCCAGCTGTCAGCATCAGCAGCAGGCCCTTGCCTTCGTCAATCAGCTGCGCCTCGGTCGCGTGGCCGACGTCTCGACGGAACCAGTTGCCGATGCGCAGCTGGTCATCGTGGATCGCCAGCTTCAGCCCCTGCTGGATGGTCGAGACGCGCACGACGCTCTCGACGCCCATCACGGCGCCGATCACGACCGTCGCCAGTCCCATGTAGATCATCAGTTCGATCAGGGTGAACCCACGCTTCGCGCGCCGCATCATCGGACCACCTGCGTCTGCATCGAGACCGACTGGAGTTTGGGCGACTTCGGCCCTTGCCAGCGCACGATGACGGTCACCAGCCGGATCTGGCCGGTGCGGGTGATGCGGATCCGGCCCACCGGGCTGTCGTCCCGGGTGGTCAGGCCGTTGATCTTGAAGGTGCTATTGTGCTGCTGGTCCAGCTGCGCCGAGGTCATCGCCCGGCAGCGGGTGGCCCAGGTGTCGGCCGCCAGCACCGCGCGGGTGTAGAGCTGCGCCTTTTCGAGCGCGATCATCTTGCGGTTGGTCAGCTCGATGTAGATCGTGGTGGTGATGATGAAGATCGTCAGCGCACAGAGCAGCTCGATCAGCGCGGCGCCAGTTCGGCGCATCCTCATGCCACTCCCTGCTTGCGCAGCTTGCTCTGCGCCTTGCCGGTTGTCGAGCCGAGCACACGCAGGATCTCCTCGGTCGTGGTGACGCCCGCACGGATCAGGTCGAACCCGTTCTCGAACAAGGTGCGCATCCCGCCATTGACCGCGTGCTTGATGAACGCGTCGGTGGTCTGCTTCTCGAGCACCAGGCGTTGCAGTTCCTCGTCCATCTCGAGCAGCTCACAGATCGCCGTCCGACCACGATATCCGCTGCCCAGGCATTCATCGCAGCCGACGCCGTGGGTGAACTCGACCTTCTCGATACCCTCGAAGCTGGCGAAGTAGCCCAGTTGCTGGTCGTTGGGCTTGTAGGGCTGGACGCACGACTTGCAGGTCTTGCGGATCAGCCGGGTGGCCAGCACGCCGCGGATCGCGCTGGTCACGATGAACGGCTCGATGCCCATGTCGAGCAGCCGTGTCAGCACCTCGCAGCTGTTGCCCGCGTGGATCGTCGTCAGCACCAGGTGGCCGGTCAGTCCGGCACGCATCGCGATCGAGCAGGTCTCGAAGTCGCGAATCTCGCCGACCATGATCACCTCGGGATCCTGGCGCAGGATCGCCGACAGCCCGGCGGCGAAGTCGATGCCGACGCGGCGGTTGACCTCCATCTGGCTGAAGAAGCCGAGTGAGTACTCGACGGGATCTTCGATGGTGACGATGCTGGCGCTGGACGAGCGTTCCTCATGGATCTTTTGCAGGCCGGCGTACATCGAGGTGGTCTTGCCCGAAGAGGAGGGTCCGGTGAAGATCAGGATGCCCTGCAGGTCGAGCAACAGCTCCTCGAAGCGCTCGCGCACGTCGTGCGGGAAGCCGAGCTGGTTGAGCGAGAACAGCGCGCGGTCCGGGTCGAACAGGCGGATCACCGCCTTCTCGCCCGTGACCGTCGGAATCACCGAGATGCGGAAGTCGAGGTTGCGCGCGCCGACCTCCTTGGAGATCCGGCCCTCCTGGGCGATCTCGCGCTTGTGCGGCAGCAGGTTGGACATCACCTTGAGTCGCGCGATCACCTGCTCGCTGAGGTGCGAGGGCAGGCGGGCGACCTCCTGGAACATCCCGTCGATGCGGAAGCGGATCCGCAGACCTTCGTAGTGCGGCTCGAGGTGAATGTCGCTGGTATTGTGCAGGACCGACTGGTCGATCACCTCATCGACCAGCTGGCTGACCTGGATCGAGTTCGATGCGACTTTCTGCTTCAGCTCCTCGGAAAATCGCTGGAGCGGGATCTTCTCGGGCATGCTAGCCCCCGATCCGGAACAGCGGGATATAGAGCGAGATGACGATCAGGCCGACGATGCCGCTGATCAGCAGCAGGAAGAACGGCTCGAGAATGTTCTGGATGCGCACGCTGCTGATGCCCAGTTCTCGCTTGTAGTAGCCGGACAGCTCGTCGAGCGATTCTTCGAGCATTCCGCGCTCTTCCCCCATGGTCAGCTTCCAGACCATCGTCTCGGGGAAGACGTTGCTGCGGCGGCATTGTTCGCTCATCCGCTCGCCGTTCTCGACCGAGTTGCGCATGTCCTCGAGCGCCGTGCGGAAGCGGTTCGCGCCGGCCGTCCGGCTGGTCAGGTTGAGCGCCTCGATGATCGACACGCCGCTTTCCAGCAGGTCGGACAGCGTGCGGCAGATCTTGAACAACGTCACCTGGCGAAACAGCGTGCCGAAGACCGGCATCCGCAGCAGGTAGTCGTCGGTCTGGCGGATGGAGTTGCGGACATACACGAAGAGGAAGCCCAGGCCGCCGAGCGCCAGGAAGAAGGTCGGAATCGCCAGCGCGTAGTTGTGCAGGAAGTCGGAGAGGAAGAAGGTGAACTTGGTCAGGAAGTAGAGGTCATCCAGGTTCTCGCCGCCGGTCCGTTGCAGCAGGGACTTGAACTGCGGCACCGCCTTGAACAGGATGAAGAAGATCATCACCGAGGCGACCGAGGCCACCGCGATCGGGTAGCTGATCGCCTGCAGCAGCTTGCGACGGGTGTCCTCCATCTCTTCCGAGTAGTTGGCCAGCTCGTCGAGCACCTGCGCCAGGTTGCCGGTCGACTCGCCCGCCCGCAGGATCTCCAGATACTGGGGGCTGAAGATGTTCGGGAAGCGGCCGAGCGCTTCTTGCAGGGGAATGCCCTGCTCCATGTCCTGCTGGACCGTCTCGACCACCTCGCGGAAGCGGGCGTCCTTGACCTCCGAGGTCAATGACTTGAGGCCGCGCGCCAGGGGCAGGTCGAGCCGTGCCATCGAGGCCAGTTGGCGGTTGAAAAACAGCAACTGTTCGACGGAGATCTTGGTGCCTGCGGTCTTTTCGGGCCCCAGGTGGACCAGGTTCTGGAAATCGGCTTCGATATTGTCAGCCATCCATGCCTCTTCTGTAGGGCGAGCGCGCGTCCCTCGCCGTTTTCATTTCTTTTGTTTGCTTTGTTTGTCTTCGATGATCGCCCGCTGGGTTCTGATCCGCTCCTTCGTGTCCTTGTCCGTGACCACCTTATCGAGCTTGTTCAGCGCATCAAGTGCTTCCTGGTAGCGTTTGAGCTCGCTCAGCACGACCGCCAGAGAGAACGCGGCATGCTCGTGCTTCGGATTCTTCTCCGTGGCCTGACGTAGCAGCGCGAGCGTCTTGTCGTTGTTGCGCAGACCCAGGTAGGCGCTGGCGAGCTCGATCAGAATCTCCGGGTCGTCCGGTTTGAGCTCGAGCGCGCGCTCGATGAAGTGGACCACCTTCTGCCACTTGAAGGCCCGCGAATAGAAGCGGGCCATTCGCAGCCAGCCTTCGGGATCCTTGGGGTTCTTCTCGATGTCGTCGCCCAGTTTCTTGAGCATCTTGCGCACTGCTTCGGGCTGACGTCGGGGCGTACCTTTGGCGTGAGGGTCTGGCGCGGTGGTATGGGTGCTCGCGTGATTGCGGGCGGCTTGGCTCAGCTGGGTCCGTTCCCGAAGCTCGTCGGCCATCACGAGATGTCCGATCAGGATGCCGACCACGGTGCCGAAGCACGAGCCCGCTACAAACAGAAGTAGCTTCAAGGACAGGGTTTCCCTATGAAATTCGGCGAAGAAGGCCGAGTCTAGCACGCGGCTGAGGTCGCTTCAATCCGAAACGCGACCGCGATGCGGGAGGCTGCTGGGAGATTATTGACCGGCGCTGGGATCCGCGCGGATAAGATGGCGTAATGCGCGTCTGCGACCTGACGACGCTCTATCTGGACGGAGGTCAAGGCGGGGTCAATACCTACCTGACCGAGAAGGCGCGCTATCTGGCGCAGCACCCGGAGGTAGAGTCTCACCTGATCATCGTGCCGGGGCGGCGGACGCGACGCTATTCCCTGTTCGGCTCGACGGTCCAGACCATCCGCAGCCCGCGGCTGCCGAGCAACCCGGTCCACCGGGTACTGACCCAGTTCCGTCAGGTTCAACGGGTGCTGGTGCGCGAGGCGCCGACCGTGATCGAGGTCGACTGCAGTTACTTTCTCGGCCGGGTCGCCGCCGCTGCGCGCCGAGCAGTCGACGTGCCGATCGTGGGCATGTACCACGTGCATCTACCGACCTTCATCGCGCGTCCGAGCGCGGCCCGCTTCGGCGCCCTCTTCTCCGACCTGGCGGAGCGAGCGGCCTGGCGCTATGTGCGCTTCTGCTATCGCCACCTGGATCGGCTGGTCGTGCCGACGCCGGATATCCGCAAGCGGCTCGAACGAGCGGGGTTCAGCAATCTGGAGCACGTCCCCTTCGGCGTCAATCTCGAGCTGTTCAAGCCGAACGGCCGGGTGCAGGGCGGCGGGCCCTGCGAGATTCTCTACGTTGGCAGGCTGAGCCGCGAGAAGGAGCTCGGCGTGCTGATCGAGGCCTTCCGGATGCTCTCGGAGCGCGGCGACTATCGCCTGCGGATCATTGGCGATGGCCCGATGCGACGGCGGCTCCAGGGACAGGCCGCCGGCCTGGACGGTATCACCTTTCTCGGTGCGCAACCGTATGGCGAGGCGCTGGCCAGCGCCTATGCGTCAGCTGATCTGCTGGCCAGCCCGAGTCCTGCCGAGACGTTCAATCTGACGATTCTGGAGGCGTTCGCCTGCGGTCTGCCGGTGGTCTCGGTCCGGCAGGGCGGACCGGTCGATCTGGTCACTCCGGCACTGGGCGAGCTGGCGCGGCCGGGCGATCCGGTCGACTTCGCGGCCAAGATCGAGCACGTCGCAACCCGGCCCGAGGCCTATCAGGGATGCCGGCGGCATGTCGAGCAGACCTATTCCTGGAAACAGAGTTTCGAGCGGCTGCTGGAGATCTACCGCGGTTGCCCTCCGACGTTTTCCGCTGCCGAGCGCCGGACGCGATTCGTCATCATCGGCGCCGGCGCCGTCGGCTCCTATCTGGGGCAGGCGTTGGCAGCGAAGGCGCCGATCATGTTCGCCGAGATCGACCCCGGCGTGCGGGATGCCTGGCGCGCCAGAGGGTACCAGGCCTGCTCGCCCGATCAGTTGAGCGAGTTGAGCGCCACCGATGTCGTGGTGCTCGCGACCAAGTCGACCGTGGCGCAGTCGGCCGTGCTGCCCGTGCCGGCGGGCGTGCCGGTGATCTCGATCTCCAACGGGATCAACCAGGCACTGCGCGGACGCGATGCGGTCTGCTTCGGCGTCGTCGACTTCGCCGTCAGCAGCACCGGGCCAGGCGCCGTCCAGTGTACGCGCCCCGGCAGTCTGATCCTCTCGCGCACGTCGCCCGAGGACGCCTGCGCCCGGCTGGCCGAGGCGCTGGCCGGTTCGGACATTCGTGTCGAGCTGAGCGATGACATCGAGGGGCACATCTGGTCCAAGCTGCTGCTGAACGCCAGTTTCGACCCCGTCGCGGCAGCCACTGGCCTGACGTACGGGCAGGTCTTCCGCCACAAGCCCAGCTTACACGCCCTGCGCCGCCTGTTGCGCGAGGGGGTCGCCGTGGCCCGCGCCGCGGGGATCTCGCTCTGCCCGGTGCAGGGTGTCAGTCCGGCCACGCTCTCGACCATCCTGCACACACCCCTGCTCTCGAAGATCTCTGCGATGGTCGCCGCCCGGCGCGCGCGCTTGATCGAGAGCGCCATGCTCGGCGATGTGCGCCGCGGCATTGTCACCGAGGTCAGCTTTCTCAACGGCCGGATCGTCGCGGTCGGAGCAGAGGTCGGTGTGTCGACCCCCGGACATCTGAAAACGGTTGCGCTGATGAATGACCTGACAGCCGGCCGGTTGACTCCGAGCCTGGAAAACGCCGCACGCTTCCTGGATTGATCGGCG
>CAZMLI010000066.1:12825-15722 GCA_964566865.1 uncultured Planctomycetota bacterium | reverse complement strand
CATTCTGCGGGGCTGCTGGGACAGGTCGGCGCGGACGGCATCACCGTGCATGGCGAGCTGCGTTTCCCGCACTCGATCGGCTCGGTCTATGCCGCCGTCACCGAGCACCTGGGCTTCCGCGCCAATGCCGGTGAGGGCAAGGTGATGGGGCTGGCGGCCTACGGAACGCCGCGATTCAAGCAGGCGTTCGACGCCGTCATGCGGCCAATCGCGGGCGGGGTCGAAGTCGACCTGTCCTACTTCCAGTACATGCTCCCGCGCCCACGGCGCGTCAGCGATCGATTCATCGAGACCTTCGGACCCGCGCGGGAAGCCGAAGGACCGATCACCGAACGCGACCAGGACCTGGCCGCAACCTTGCAGGCGCGAACCGAGGATTGCCTGCTCTCACTGGCGCGCGAGCTCAGGGAGCGCACGGGCCTGCCCCGGCTGCTCTACTCGGGCGGCGTGGCGCTCAACAGCCTGGCCAACGGCAAGCTGGCCGCCGCCGGGATCTTCGACGCGCTCTCGATCCCCGCCGCTTCGAGCGATGCGGGGGCGGCCGCGGGCGCCGCATTCTATGTGCATCGGCTGCTCGGCGGGACCTTCGCCCCACCGCCGCGGTCGGACGCGCTGGGTCCCGAGGAGTCGCCCGAGACGATCGAAGCCCTGTTGCGCCACAGCGGCTACCGCTTCAGCCGACCTGAAGCGATCGAGCAGCAGACCGGTCGGGCGATCGCCGACGGCGCGATCGTCGGCTGGTTCCAGGGCCGGATGGAGTTCGGACCACGCGCACTCGGCCAGCGCAGCATCCTCGGCGATCCGCGCACGATGCGCACCTTCGAGCGGCTGAACAGCGAGATCAAGTTCCGCGAGTCGTTCCGGCCCTACGCCCCGGCCATTCTGGCGGAGGAGGTCGGGCGCTTCTTCGAACCCGCCCTGGACTGCCCGTTGATGCTCAAGGTCTTGACCGTGCGACCGGAGATGCGTGAATCGATCCCGGCCGTGACGCACGCGGACGGCACCGCGCGGGTCCAGACCGTCGACGCCGACCGGCTGCCGCTGTATCACGGTGCGATCTCGGCCTTCGCCGAGAAAACAGGGGTGCCGATTTTGCTGAACACTTCGTTCAACGTGCGCGGCGAGCCAATCGTCTGCCGCGCCAGCGAGGCACTGGCGATGTTCGCGCGCACGGGCCTCGATGCGCTGGCCCTCGGGCCGTTCTGGGTCAGCAAACGATGACGCAGCTGTCGATCGTCATCCCCAGCTACAACGAAGAGGCCAACCTGGAGTGGATCGTCGACCAGGTGATCCAGGCGGCCCGGTCCCAGGGACTGACCCACGAGCTGCTGATCGTCGATGACGGCAGCAGCGACCGCACGCCCGAGCTGGCCGCTGCGCTGGCTGCCGACAACCCGGCCATCCGCGTGCTGACCCACCAGACCAACCAGGGCTCGGGCCAGGCGATCCGCAGCGGGATCGAGGCCTCGCGAGCCGAGTTCGTGATCTACGTGCCGGCCGATGGCCAGTTCGATCTGGACGAGCTGGCACTGTACTACGACGCCGCCCAGCAGGCCGATGTCGTGATCGGCGCCCGGATGGACCGGGCCGACTACACCTGGTTTCGGCTGCTCTCCTCGCGCGTCTACATCCAGCTGACCAACGTGCTGTTCCGCGAGCGCTTCCGTGACGTCAACTGGGTTCACCTCTGGCGCCGCTCGCTGTTCAACGAAATCGTGCCGATCTCGCACGGCGTCTACTTCCTCGACGAGATGCTGGTGCGCGCCAGCCGCACCGGCAAACGAATCGTCGAGGTCGAGTCGCGCTACCTGCCGCGGCATGCCGGCAACGCCACCGGCGGCCGGATCTCGACGATCCTCTACACGATTTACGAGATGGGCCGGTTCTGGTGGGATCTCAACCACAACCCCGCACGCACGATCAGCGGGATGCCGTCTCGCCCCCGACAGGTCGTCGGTGTGGGCAGCGATGCGACGCACACGGTCTGCTAACTGGCTCGAGCTGACGGGCGCCCCCACGCTCTGTCTGCCACTCCCGCCCGGAGCTGTCGGCGAGAGCTGGGCCGCCTGCCTGGTCTGCTGGAACCGAGCCGGTCGCCCCTGGCCGGCCGGTCCGGCCGAGACCGCCGTGCTGCGCCGCGCGCTGGACGCCTTGCTCGGCGAACGATATCTGGAAGACCCACGCGCCCTGGTGACGTTGCTGCCCATCCCGTCCCGAATGCTGCCGGGGCGGCTCCGGCTGGCGCTGCATCACTGGCTCGCCAGGCCCGCGAAGATCGATCTGCCCGGTCCGCAGTGGCCGGTCGACCACACGGCCACCCATCTGCGCCGGCTGTTCGAACATGACATGCCCACTGGCTTCCGCTTCGCCCTGAGCCACGACCTGGACTCACCGGCCTCTTTCCCGCACGCGCTGCGTGTGGCCCGGATGCAATCCGAGCTGGGGCATCGGGCGAGCTACTTCATCGTCGGCCGCGATCTGCGCCGCGCCCGTCGGCTGATCGGCGCACTACGCGAGCTGGGACACGAGGTCGGACTGCACGGCTTGCTGCACGACTTTCGGCTGGGCCGCCTGCGTGGCGGCGCGCTCGACCGACGCGTCGACCGGTTGATCCACCTGGCGCGAACCCACCGGATCGACGGGTTTCGCAGCCCGGCCCTGCTCTCGTCAGCGCGCCTGCGCCAGCGGCTCGCACCGGCATTCCGCTATGATTCCAGCCTGCCGACGAGTGACCGGCAATCCCTGCTCGGCCCGGTCAGAGGCTGCGCCACCACCGAGCCCTATCCGCTCGACGGGCTGCTGCAGATCCCGATCTCCGCGCCGCTCGAGGACCGGCTGATGCTGATGGGGTACAGCCCGAGCGATATCTTCGAGCTGTATCGGGAGCTCTGGACCCG
>CAZMLI010000066.1:0-12725 GCA_964566865.1 uncultured Planctomycetota bacterium | reverse complement strand
GCCTAGTACTTCTTGTCGATGAACTGCTTGCGCGACTGCACCCGGTCGGCGTCCTGGTGCGAGACATGCCCCTTCAGCGCCCAGACATCCTGCTTGGCGACGCCATAGAGCTTCTGCCACCGGCGGTTGGCGTCTTCCTTCTGCCCGCGCCGGAACTGCGCCAGCGCGTAGTAGTACTCCGCCTCGCGCCCCCGGCCGACTGCGGCGGCGCGCTTGCGAATGGTGCTCATCGCCTTGCGGAAACGAACCCACTTCTTGGCCAGGCGATAGCGCTGGGCCAGCTCCAGCCGGAGTGCGGTGATGTACTTCTCGGTGCCTTTTTCTTCGGAGATGTTCAGGTCGTCGAGGCAAACCAGCGCAGCGTCCCATTTGGCCTGACGGCAGCGCGTGACCCCCTTGAGGAACAGCAGCTCCGGGTTCTCGCTCTTCTCCTCGAGCGCCTCGTCGATGAGCTTGGACGCGCGGGAAAAATCCCCGGTCGTGATCAGGTGGCGCATCAGCTTGCGGCCAGTCAGCCTGGCCAGCTTCGCGTCGGCCTTGCGCAGTTTGGGCCGCGCGGTGAGCAGCGCTTCGAGCGCCTCGCGCACGACGGCTGCGGGTGCGTCGTTGTGAATCTGCAGCAAGAGCTTGCCGGCGGGATCGAAGATCATCAGCGGTGGCTCGCTGGAGCGGCCGCCGGGAAACTGCAGCTTGGGGTTGGCCTTCTTGGCATAAGCCAGCGCCTTGGCGTTGCCGGTCCCGTTGACCGGGAAGTAGCACGCGACGAAGTGCCGGTTGATCAAGGCGACCACGGCGGGATCCGAGAGCGGCCCGGCCTGCAGGCGCGCGCAGGAGCGATACCAGCGCTTGGGCTGGCCTTGAATGCGGTAGACCGGCTTGAGCAACAACGCGCGCTTTTGCTTGACCGCGCGCGCCTGAGCGGTCTCGAAGTCCGCGACCCAGCGCACGGTTCGGGTCGCGACGTCGTATGGATCGGCGCCGACACTGGGGACGCCTAGCAACAGGACGAGGACCAGGTAGCGCATGGTCGCTTCAGACCCCGTGGAGCAGGTGCCCCATCTTTTCTCGTTTGGTTTTCAGGTAGGCCGCGTTGTTCTCGTTGGGGTCGATCTCGATCGGCACACGCTCGACGATCTCCAGCCCGTAGCCCGCCAGGGCGCGAAACTTCTTCGGGTTGTTGGTCAACAGGCGCATCTTGTGAATGCCGAGATCGACCAGCATCTGCGCACCGATGCCGTAGTCACGGTGGTCCGCCTTGAAGCCCAGCTTCTCGTTGGCCTCGACGGTGTCGTAGCCTTGATCTTGCAGATGGTAGGCGCGCATCTTGTTCAGCAGGCCGATCCCGCGCCCTTCCTGGCGCATGTAGAGCAGCACCCCGCAACCCGCCTCGGCGATCTGGTGCAGTGCCTGATCCAGCTGGGCGCCGCAGTCGCAGCGCAGGCTGCCGAAGATGTCCCCGGTCAGACACTCGCTGTGGACCCGGACCAGCACAGGCCCCTCGATTTCGGGCATCTTGCCGTCGGCGTCAGGCTCTCCGAGTCCGAGCGTCATCGCGATGTGCGGGATGTCGTCGACCGTGCTGTTATAGACGTAGGCCAGAAAGTCGCCGTAGGCGGTCGGCATCCTGGCCTGTGTCACGCGATCGATCAGCCGTTCCTTCCGGCGCCGGTACTCGATGACCTGCGCGACGGTGGTCATCTTGAGCTCGTGCGTCTTGCAGAACTCGATCAGGTCCGGCACGCGCGCCATCGTGCCGTCGTCCTTCATCACCTCGCAAATCACAGCCGCCGACTTGAAGCCCGCAAGCCGCGAGAGGTCGACCGAGCCCTCGGTCTGTCCGGTGCGCACCAGCACGCCACCGTCCTGCGCGCGCAGCGGAAAGATGTGTCCGGGCTGGGCGATATCGCTCGGCTTGACGTCGTCGGCGATCGCGGTCAAGATCGTATGGGCCCGATCCGCGGCGGAGATGCCGGTGGTGACGCCGTGGCGCGCTTCGATCGAGACGGTGAAGGCGGTCTTCATGCGCGAGGTATTGCGCGGGGTCATCATCGGCAGATCGAGGCGCTCGATCAGCTCGCCGGACATCGGCAGGCAAATCAGACCGCTCGCTTGCTTGGCCATGAAGGCGATCGCCTCCGGGGTGACCGTCTCCGCCGGCATCACCAGATCGCCTTCGTTCTCGCGGTCCGGATCGTCGACCAGCACGATCATGCGGCCCGCGCGGAGCTCGTCGAGGACCTCCGGAATTGATGCAAAGTGTTCTGCTGTTACGTCTTCCACCGCTAGCTACCTTCCTCTCCGCCCTCCTCCTCACCCTCACCCTTGGGTAGCTCGAGGTCGAGCGTCATGCCTTCAGCATACACAGGAAAGGTCTGCGTGTAAGTGTATTCCTTGGCTTTGTCCCGCGTTGGCGGTAGCCCCTCGCCGACCCAGATCCCGAGCCTGACCTTGATGTAGCGCGGTAAAATCGTCTTATCGAGGAAGGCGTTCTGCCAGCCGTTGCCGTCGTGATAGCTGAGCGCAAAGCTGAAGACGCCATCGTACAGCGGGATCAGATCGCCGCCGGAGGTCGGTTTCTGGTCCGCGTAGAACGCCTCCCGCCGGTACAGCCGGTGGTATTCGCTGCCGGCGATCGGCTGAAGCTGGTAGCCGACCTCGGTTGGCTGGCTGGCCACCTGTCCCATCTCGATGGTCGACGGGTTGAGGGTCAGAAAGTCAATGCGGTCGAGTTCGCCCGTATCGCGGCCGACGAAGCCGTTCGAGACCCCTTGGTACATGAAGGCCGCCGTCAGGTCGCGCGACAGCTGGTTGAAGACCGCGCTGGCGATTCGACCCGCCCGATTGGACTGCTCGATCCGGTCACCGGCCCGCAGCGCGGAGTCCAGCACGAAAAAGACCATCAAGACGATCATCACACCGATGCTCATCGCCAGCAGCACCTCGATCAGGGTGAAACCGACGGCACGGCGCCGCTGAAGCGAAATCACCCCCCGCCCTCCTCACCACCGCCTTCGGGTTGCTCCTTGCTGGCTTCGTCCTGCGGGAAACTGTAGCTGACGATGACCACCTTCAACTGCCCGTCCGGGGCAGTCACGGTCAGCGTGCGTTTTTTCAGCTCCAGATCTTCGACCATGCCCGGGTCCGTGCCGGCGTCATCCGACGAGGGGGTCTTCCATGTCTCATCGCTGGTGGCCACCGTGTAGCGATAGGCTTCATAGGGTGCGCCGAAGTTGCCGGAGTCATCCTCCTGCGGCGACTGGGCCAGCTCCTGCGTCTTCTCCGCGGCCAGCAGGGTCAGATTCCGCAAGCTGTTTGCGTCCCCGCCCATCCGGATGGCCTCGGTCTGGATCAACAGCAGCGTCACGACGGCGACACCCATGATCGCCAGGGCGAGCATCACCTCGATCAGCGTGAAACCTGCCTGGCGCCTCAATTGGCGTCCTTCACCACAGCGGGCCAGGAGATCTGCTTGTCGAAGAAGTTGACCGCACCGGTCAGGGCGTGGACCTGAATCGAGTAGACCAGCGTGCCTTCCCCTCGCAGATGCACGATGTGCGCGGTCACCCCACCCGTCGGATGACAGGTCACGCTGACGACCCCACCCGCCTTGACCTGGTCGGCCGAGAGCAGGACCGCCGCCAGCTGGATCTTCTTCGACAGCACGACCGACTGCCCGGTCTGCTCGAGGGTGGTCTGGCCGGTCTCGCCGGTATTGCTGTTCGAGACCGCCAGCACCCGCACCTTGCCGCCAGCCATGTCATATTCGATCCGCGTCTCCTGCCCGCGCAGGGCGGCTTGCTGTTGAGCCATCGAGATCGCGGCGCCAATCTCCCGCGCGACGCTGCCCAGGCGGCTCGACGGCAAGAGACCGTCGAGCGTCGCATAGACCAGCGTGGCGCTGAGCGCGATGATCACCAGGACCATCAGCAGCTCGATCAGCGTCAGACCGCGACGTTCCTGACCGATCATTCGGCTACTTGAACTTGTCCAGGTTGTCGGTGGTGATGTCGGCGTCGACCCCCGTGCCGCCATTGGCGCCGTCGGCCCCGCGGCAGGTGATCTTGAAGCCGCCGCTGGTCTTCTCGTACTTGTACTTGTTGCCCCAGGGGTCGGTCGGGATCGACTTGATGTAGTACTTGTTGCCGAACTTCGGGTCGGTCTTGGTCAACTGTTCGAGGCTGCCCGGGTACTTGCTGTGCGTGATCTTGTACAGCTCCATCGCGCCGCCGAAGGTGGCGATCTGGTTCACGGCGGCCTTCTGCTTGGCGCTCTCCGCAACGCCGCCGAAGTTGACGGCCACATAGGTCGCGAGGATCGCCAGGATCGCCACCACGACCATCAGTTCGACCAGAGTGAAGCCGCGTCGCCTATTTTTATTGTTCAGCATCTGAGATGTCCTTCCGGGACGGATCAGCCCTGACTGATCTTGAGAATTGGCAGCACGATAGATAGTACGATAAACCCCACCACGACGGCCAGACAAACGATCATCAGCGGCTCCAGCAGCGAGAGCACCTTCTGCGTCTGGAGCTCGATCTCCTCGTCGTAGCTCTCTGCGATCTTCTCCAGCAATTCCTCGAGCTGACCGGTCTGTTCGCCGATCGCGATCATGTAGCCGACGGTGGCCGGAAAGACCCCGCTGTTCTTCAGCGGTGTCGCGATGTCTGCCCCCTCCATGATCTTGTCATGCACCACGTCCAGCACCCGCGCCAGCACCCGGTTGTCCATCACGCGCCGGGTGATGCGCAGGCTCTCGGTCACCTGCAGGCCGCTGGCCAGCAGCGTGGCGAACGTCTTGGCAAAGCGGCTGATCGCGTGCTTGCGGAAGAGATCCCCCAGAATGGGCAGGCGCAGCTTGAGGCGATCGATGGCGAAGGCGCCGTTTTCAGTCGCGCGAATCGACTGATACAGCATGAACAGCCCGAACGCGCCGCCGATCAGCAGATACCAGTAGCTGCTGACGAAATTGCTGGTGGCGATCAGGATCTGGGTCGGCAAGGGCAGCAGCTTGCCCTGTTGTTGCAACACAGAGATGATGCGCGGCACGACGAACGTCAACAGGAAGAGCACCACGGCGACGCCGATGAACATCATCACCAGCGGATACGCCAGCGCCGCGCCGATCCGGCCCTGCAAGCGCGCCTGCTGCTGGGTGTACTGCGCCAGCCGGTTCAATACGATCTCCAGGCTGCCCGAGGCCTCGCCGGCCTTGACCATGTTGGCGTACATCTCGCTGAAGACCTCCGGGTACTCCTCGAGCGCCTCTCCCAGCGAGGCGCCCTGCGTGATGCGCTCGCGCACGCCGCGAAAGCTGGCCTCGAACAGCGGATCCTCGAGCTGTTCGATGATCGCGCCGAGCGAATCGGTGACGGTCAGCCCGGCGCCGAGCAAGGTGGCCATCTGACGGGTGATCAGCGCCAGGTCCGTCAGCCGCTTGGTCCCGCCAAACTTGGGCATTGGCAGCCTGAACTTGAACCCGTCGGCGCGCTTCTTGCCCTTCTCCGTGACGTGCATCTCGACGATGTGCAAACCACGCCCACGGAGCGTATCGCGCGCCTCGCGTGGGGTGTCGGCGTCGATCACCCCGCCTTCGTTATTGCCCGCCTCGGTGAGGGCCTTGTATTCGTAAACCGGCATGTCTGTCTGTGGTTTTAGATGTCCATCATCGTGACGGCCATCACTTCCTTGACCGTGGTCTGACCGGAGAGGATCTTCTGGATGCCATCCATGCGCAAGGTCCGGATCCCGTCCTCGAGCGCGGCCTGCTTGATCTTGTTCGAGCCGGCGCGGCGTACGATCAAGCTGCGAATGCTCTCGGTGATCTCCATGATCTCGTAGATCCCCGTGCGATCCCAGTGGCCGGTGCCCATGCACTTCTCGCAACCCGTGCCCTGCCAGAGCATGCGATCCTTCGGCAGCTGCTTCATCCCCAGCTCCTGCAGCTGTGCGATGTCCGGCTTGTACTTCTCGCGGCAGTTGTTGCAGATCAGCCGGACCAGCCGCTGGGCCATCACGCAGATCACCGAGCTCGACACCAGGAATGGCTCGATGCCGATGTCGAGCATTCGCGCCACCGCGCCCGCGCTGTCGTTGGTGTGCAGCGTGCTGAAGACCAGGTGACCGGTCTGGGCCGCCTGGATCGCGATCTGCGCCGTCTCGGTATCGCGGATTTCGCCGACCATCATCACGTCCGGATCCTGGCGCAGGAACGAGCGCAGGCCCTCGGCGAAGGTCAGCCCCTTCTTGTTCGAGACCTGCACCTGGCTGATCCCGTCCAGGTGGTATTCGATCGGATCCTCGATTGTCAGGATGTTCTGCTCGGCGGCGTTGATCTCGTGCAGCGCCGCATAGAGCGTCGTGGTCTTGCCCGAACCGGTCGGACCGGTGACCAGGATGATGCCGTTGGGCGCATGGATGTAGCGCCGCATCTTGGTCAGCGTGTCGGAGTCGACGCCGATCTCGTCGAGCAGGAACAAGCGGGCGCTCTTGTCCAGAATACGGAAGACGATCCGCTCGCCGTAGGCGGTCGGAATGCTGGAGATACGCAGGTCGACCTCGTTGTCGCCGACGGTGTAGCTCGCCCGGCCGTCCTGCGGCAGGCGGCGCTCCGCGATGTCCATCTTGCCGAGCACCTTGACGCGCGTGATCACCGCGTCCTGGATCTTCTTCGGCAGCTCCTCCATGTCGTAGAGCACGCCATCGATCCGATAACGCGCCTGCAGCTTGTTCTCGAACGGATGCAGGTGAATGTCCGACGCGCGCATCTTCAGCGCTCGGAAGAGGATGTTATTGACCAGTCGGATGATCGGCGCCTTGTTGGCGACGTCGAGCAGATCCTCCGAGCGCGCGCCGCCCACCTCGAAGGCGTCGATACCCATATCTTCCAGTGCTTCGCCGAGGGCGGCCTGGTTCTCGGAGTAGTGCTTGTTGATCAGCGAGGCGATCTCGCTCTTGGGCGCCAGCACCGGCTCGACCTCGTAACCGAGGCGCTCGGACAGGTCGTCCATCGCGTGCAGGTTCAGCGGCTGGCAGGTCGCGACGTTATAGACGCCGCCTTCTTGGCCGATCGCCACCAGATGGTAGCGCCGGGCGAACGCGATCGGCACGCGCTCGATGAAGGCCTCGGGCACGGCGAACTGCTCGACCTTCTCGTAATAGTCGTAGCCGTAGTGGCGCGAAAAGAACTTGAGCAGCTCTCGCTCGGCCAGGTGCCCCTTGTTGACCAGCACCTGGTCCAGCGACTCGCCGGTCTCGTCGGCCTGAGTCCGCGCGTCGTCCGCCTGCGCCTGGGTGATCAGCTCGTCCTCGACCATGTCGTCGAGGAAATTGACGCTCAACATTTCACTGGTTGCTCCACAAAATAGAGACGGACCCAGGAACGGTGGCGTTTAGCCCCAATACCACTCAATACCACCCAACACAAATACCAGGAGCCCTGCGGAGGCTTGCTACTTGTCCGTCGGGCTCTTGTACTTGAGCTGGAACATCGGCGGCAGTCCGCGCGCCCCCGGCGCTTCGCTCAACCGACGCTGGTACTCGACAAAGCGCTTGTCGAAACGACCGATCTTGCCACCCAGCTTGTAGGCCTCTAGCTTGTGTTCGTAAGAGATCCTCGCCAGATCCCGGAAGTCCTTCTCCTTGAGGATATGCGGCGTGATGAACAGGTACAAGCGCGTCTTTGAGACAGTCGTATCGGTCCGGCGGAACAGGAAGCCGATGATCGGGATGTCGCCCAGGAACGGGATCTTGCGCACCGTCTCGGTTTCCTCGCTGCGCACCAGCCCACCGAGCACGACGGTCTGGCCATCCGGAATCGTGATCGAGCTCTTCAGCTCGCGCGAGACCTTGGCCCGCGGCAGTCCGGCCACCGGCGCGGCGCCGCGAAACACTTCGAGCTTCTGCAGGATCTCCAGCCGCAGGTAGTTGTCGGTCGAGATATGCGGGGTGATCGTCAGCTCGGTGCCAGCCTCCTCGAAGCCATCGAAGCTGTTGACGGTGCTACCGGAGGTGGTCGTCTCCTGCTTGATCACCGGATCCGCCTCGGTCACCTTGATATGGGCGGTCTCGTTGTCGTTGGTCAGCAGCCGGGGCATCGACAGCACGTCGATCTTCACGTCCTGCTTGAGCATCTGCAAGATGACCGGGATGGTGAAGATCGAACGATCCTCGTCACCGATCCGCAGGTTTCTCGACCTGGCCAGGAAGCCGGTACCGGCGCCCACCGGCAGGAACGGTACACGCACCGGCGCGTCCGGGCCGAAGGTATCGACCGGCGAGCCATCGGCGGAGACCAGCTGCGAGAGGCCGAAGTTGGTCGAGCCGAAGCCGCGAATGCCTTTCTGCGCGGTGTCGGTGGTGCCGACCTCGACGCCGATCCGCATCGCCGCCGAGGGGCTCATCTCGACGATCGCCACCTCGATCAGCACCTGCGGCCGCCGCTGGTCCAGCTCGACCAGGATCCCGCGAATTTCCCGCCACTCGGCCGGACTGGCCGTCACGACCAGCGAGTTATTGTGCTTGTCCGCGACGACGGTGATCTGCGGCCCTGAATCCGAGCTGCTGCCGCTGCCTGCGGTCGGCCGCCCCGCCCGTGGCCTTTGCTGCAGCCCCTTGCCCTGGATCAGCTTGGTCAGCACCTCTTCCAGATCGGCCGCGTTGTGGTGCTTGAGCTGGTAGATGTGAATCCCGCCCTCGTCGCCGACCGGCTCGATGTCCATCTTGGCGATCAGGACTCTCAGTTCCTTCATCCGCTCCGGATAGGCCTGCAGGATGATCGCGTTGGTCCGCTGATCCGCCACCAGGTTGACGAAGCTGCGGTCGACGCCCTGGCCGACCGTGCTGGCGCCGCGCGCCCGTGACGGCTTGCCGCCGGCCTTGACCAGCTCCTGCAGCTTGGGCACCAGGTACTCGGGCGTGGCCCACTTGAGCAGGATGCGCTCGGTCCCCAGCTTCGGGCCGGGGATGTCCATCAGCTTGATCACCTCGTAGATCCGCCTGATGTTGGGCGCGAACCCGGTGAGCAGCAAGGTATTCGAGTCATCCAGACCGACCACCAAGCCGGCCCGCGGATCGGCCAGCCGCGCGATGCGCAGCGCGTTGTTGGCGGCCCGGGCGGTGATGTGCTTGAGCGGAATGACCTGGGTCACGTAGCGGTACTCGCCGATCTTCTCCAGTTCGCTGAGGCTGATGATCGTGGCCGGCTGCCACTTGGCGTTGCCGGTGTCGACGATGCGGATCACTGCGCCGTCCTTGTCCGTGGAGGGGAACAGCGCGAAGCCGTTGTGCGCCATAACCTGCTGGAAGATGGCGTAGATCTGGCTCTCCTTGACCTTGGTCGGGCTGAGCAGGAAGACCATCTTGGCCTGCAGGTCCTGGGAGTAGAGAAACCGCTTCTTGGTCAACTGGGAGACCCACTGGACGAAGGTCTCGAGCTTGACGTTGACGAAGTCGAGCGTGACTGTTTTCTCTTTTTTTGGAGGCTGCTGCGCGTGCGCAGGAGTCGACCAGCAGGCAATTACAAGCGAGGCCAAAATGAGGTACACGCCGACGCGTCGGGTCATTCCACTATCTCCAGAGCACAAAATCTCCCAAACTATGCTAAACGGCACTTTAACAGCCGCTGCGCAACGAGTCGAGTCATTTCCCTTCTTCACCAGAGACAGCCTCCTATAATGAGTGGCCCATGAGAGAGCACATCAAGTACTGCCCACGTTGCGGGTCGCAGGAGCTGGACTTCACCACCTACGGCTCCGATGGGCATGTTCTCTGTATAGACTGCAAGACGCACTTCATCGTTCAGTCGATTCGCCTGGATACCGACTCCGGCGCGCACTCGACCTCCCGCGGCGAGACGGAGCCCTCGCTCGACTCCTGAAATTAGGGTAATATCAGGGTGATGCGGGACAACTCCCTCGACCAGCTCGTCGACCAGATGGCCCGGCGGATGTGCTGGGTCGCAGGCTGGCAGGCGTTCGGTGTCTGGATCACCGGGGGCCTGGCGCTGATCTTCCTGACGCTGCTGACGGCTGTCTGGTCCTATGCCTACTGGCCCGCGGGCGCCGCATTCCTCGAGATCACGGCGGCGATCGCCCTGATCCTGCTGCTGCTCGCGCTGACCGCCAGCGGCCTGGCCGGGGCCGCCGCCCATCGCGCGCACCCGGTTCGCGAGGACCGCTTGCTGGCCAGCCAGGAGCTGGATCGACGACTCGGATTGCAGGACCGTCTGACCAGCGCGCTGCAGTTGCGCGACCTGGGGACGCCCTTCGTGCACGCGCTGCTGCAGGACGCGCGCCGACGCCAGCCGGACGGACTGGAGGATGGGCTATACCCGCTGACGCTGCCGCCGATCGCCTCGCTGAGCGGTGTGTTGGGGCTGTGTTCGGTGCTGATACTGAGCGCGCTGGGCCTGGCCCTCGGTGGCGACGCCCCGCAGGATGGGGCGACCACACCGGCGGTCGTCGACGACGCCACCCGCGAGACGATCGAGCAGGTGGCCCGTCAGCTGAAGCACAAGGCGGATCAGATCAGCGCCAGTCAGGGCGCCGCGAGTCGCCAGCAGAAACGGCCGATCTCTGGAGCGCTGCGCAAGGTGGCCCGCAAACTGCACCGGCCAGGGGTCAGCCGCAAGCAGGCGCTGCAGCAGGTCAGCCAGGGTCGGTCGGCGCTGCGCAAGATTCGCCAGGCGAAGCAGGCGGAGCGCAAGCAGTTGTCGAAAGACATCGCCGCGCTGGCCACGGAGCTGCGCAAGGACCGCCTGACCCAGCAGATTGGCCAGCAACTGGCGCAGGGCAAGTTGAAGCAGGCCAGCCAGGGGCTCGGCAACCTGGCGCAGCGAATCAGCAAGCAACGCTTGCTCGATGCGGAGAAGAAGCGGCTGAAGAAGCGGCTGACGGCTGCCAAGAAGCGGCTCAAGTCGAAGTCATCGTCTGCCCTGGCCGATCAGTTGCAGAAGGCCGCCCGCGCGCTGGGCAGCGGCCGCGACGGCGCGGCGGGCGAGGCCATGAGCAAGCTGGCGGCCAAACTGCTGCGGGTGGAGAACCTGCTCTCCAGCCTGGACGAGCTGGACCGGCTGGCCAACGAGGCGCAGATGCAGCTGGACTGGGCCAAGGTCAAGCTCAGCCGCCGAGACAAGTACGGTCGACAGCAGCAGGACTCGGGCAACAAGTACCGCAATCAACGACGCGGCGGCAACAAGCCGGTCAAGATCAACCCCAACCAGGTGCGCATCGGCTCGGGTGGCAAGCAGGGCCGCGGGGGCGGCGGGCCGGCTGACGGGCCCTGCATCGGTTGCAAGCACAAGGCCCGCTGCGCCGAGTGCCCCTGCCGCACCGTCGACAAGGACTGCCCCGTGTGCAAGGCCAAGTGCGCCTGCCCGCGCTGCTGGGTCAACATCTCCTTCGACCGCAAGTCGCGCAGTCGCAGCCGGGGCGCCGGCAGCCTATCGATGGGTCGGCCGCGCGCCGGCATGGGTCACACCAAGCGCACCGGCAAGGGCGGGCGGATCAAGTCCAAGCGCAACCCATCCAAGCTCAAGAGTCACCGGGTCGGACGCGAGGGTGAGTCGCAGATCCAGTTGATCCGGGGCGCCAATGACAGATCCAAGTCGGGCCTGGATTACCGCAACATGATCGAGCGCTTCCGCCGCGAGGCGGAGGATCGCATCATCAAGGAGCGGGTGCCGCTGGGCCGTCGCGAATACATCAAACAATACTTTCAGCGAATCAAGCCAAGATGAGCCAGACCTCCGTCGAACAAACCGTCGCCAATTTTCAGCAGCTCTTCGGTCGGCTCGAGGACGAGATGTCGCGGATGATCGTCGGACAGAGCGACATCATTCGCGGCGTGCTGACCGCCCTGCTGGCCGACGGCAACGTGCTGCTCGAAGGCGTGCCCGGCCTGGGCAAGACCCAGCTGGTCAAGACGCTGGCCGAGGTGATCGACGCCCGCTTCTCGCGCATCCAGTTCACTCCCGACCTGATGCCCGCCGACATCATCGGCACCAACATGGTGCTCGAAACCCAGTCGGGCGGCCGCAGCTTCAGCTTCCAGCACGGCCCGATCTTCGCCAACATCGTGCTGGCCGACGAGATCAACCGCGCCACCCCGAAGACCCAGTCCGCCCTGCTGGAAGCGATGCAGGAGCACCGCGTGACCGTCGGCGGCACGTCCTACCCGCTGGAGGCGCCGTTCCTGGTGCTGGCCACGCAGAACCCGCTCGAGATGGAGGGCACCTACCCGCTGCCCGAAGCACAGATCGACCGCTTCCTGCTCAAGCTCAACGTCACCTTCCCCGACCTGGAGGAGCTGACGCTGATCTCCAGCCGCACCACCGGCGAGCTCTGGCCCGAAGTCGACAAGGTCGCCAGCGCGGCGCAGATCCTCGAAATGCGGCGCGTGGTCAAGGCCGTGCCGATCGCCCCCCACGTCGAGAAGTTCGCCGCGCGCATCGTGCTCGCCACCCATCCCGACAAGCCACAGTCGGTGGCCGACACGCGGCGTTACGTGCGCTACGGCTCGAGCCCCCGCGGGATGCAGGCGCTGGTGATGGCCGGCAAGGTCAGCGCCCTGCTCGACCAGCGCTTCGCCGTCAGCTGCGACGACATCCGCAAGGTGGTCCATCCAGCTCTGCGCCACCGCTTGATCCTCAACTTCGAGGGCGAAGCCGAGGGCGTCCAGGCGGATCAGATTCTGGAGCGGATTCTGGAGGCGCTGCCCGAGACGGAGCC
>CAZMLI010000065.1:13276-15749 GCA_964566865.1 uncultured Planctomycetota bacterium | reverse complement strand
CTCGGCAACCTACCGGGTTGCCTCCGGCCTCGCGCCTTGCCACGATGGATCCTCGTGAAGAATTCACTCGCGCACTTTATCCACAGGCTGCTAGTGCCCCAGACCGGTTCCCTGCCCCACCGGCTTGGTGGTGAAGAACGGGTCGGAGATCCGGTCCAGATTCTCTGGCTGGATGCCGCGCCCGCTGTCGGCGACCGTGAGCTCGCAAGAAGAACCCACCTGGCGTAGCGACAGGCGGATCCGACCAACCGCGCTCGGTCGCCTGGAGTGCGTTGAGCAGGAGGTCGGTCAGGACCTGCTGGAGCTCTACCGAGTGATCTCAGGACCATGAAACAGCAGGGCGCGGCAATAGAGATCTGGGACAACGACCTCGAGGAATCGGTTTGGTCGGCCCCCCAACCCCTGAAAAACCTTGCTCAAATGGTGGCGTTTAGGGTGGCGCGCTGGCTTGGCAACAAAAAAGGCCCGACGCGCTCCACTCTAAGTGGTTGCTGTGTCGAGCCTTGCTGGTACGCCCGCGAGGAATCGAACCTCGAACCTACGGATTAAGAGTCCGGTGCTCTACCAATTGAGCTACGGGCGCATGTCGAGTTGGGCAGTTTAGGCGTGGGCAGTGGGCGCGCAAGCCTAAAACTTGAATGGGGTGAGCGAGGGGATTCGAACCCCCGACCCTCAGGACCACAACCTGATGCTCTAACCAACTGAGCTACGCTCACCGTCTTTTTGTCGAGGGGAAGATTACACGCTGGATTTGGGGCGGTCAAGGACTGAACAGGCGGGGCTTCTGCCGGTTCTTGCTGACCTGGTGAATCTTGAACCTGGTGCTGGAATTTGGGTTCAGAGGTACCGGTTGACAGGTCGTCTGCCGGGTTGCAAACTGCCTTTTCACCCCACGCTTCGAGGGATCCGATGGGCAAGTTCTACATCACTACTGCGATCGACTACGTCAACAATCTGCCGCATCTGGGCACGGCGTACGAGAAGATTGGCGCGGACTGTATCGCGCGGTACAGGCGGCTTTGCGGGGATGAGGTGTTCTTCCTGATGGGCACGGACGAGCACAGCCAGAATGTGGCGGAGCGTGCTTCGGAGGAGGGGCTGGAGCCGCAGGCGTTCTGTGACGGGATGGCGGTGGCGTTCGAGAAGACGTGGAAGACGCTGGGAATCTCTTACGACGACTTCATTCGCACGACGGATCGGCGTCATGTGGAGACGGTGCAGGCTTTGCTGACGAGGATCCACGAGAACGGGGACATCTTCAAGGGGCTGTACAAGGGCTTCTACTGCGTCTCTTGCGAATCGTTCAAGGGTGAGGATGACCTGGTCGACGGCAAGTGCAAGACGCACGGGACAAAGCCGGACTGGATCGAGGAGGAGAACTACTTCTTCGCCTTGAGCAAGTACGAGGACCGGCTGCTGGAGCTGGTGAAGGGGACGAATTTCGTCGAGCCGGAGACTCGGCGCAAGGAGGTTCTGGGGATCATCGAGGGGGGCTTGCAGGACATCAGCATCTCTCGAACTGGAGTGACCTGGGGCATTCCGTTGCCTTTCGATCAGGAGACCCGGACTTACGTCTGGTTCGACGCGCTGGTCAATTACATCTCGGGGGTGGGTTTCAGCGACGACCCGGAGGCCTTTGCGAAGTGGTGGCCGGCGGACTGCCATGTGATCGGCAAGGACATCATTCGCTTCCACTGTGTGATCTGGCCCGCAATGCTGATGGCGGCTGGACTGCCGCTGCCGAAGCAGGTTCACGCGCATGGCTTTGTGTTCTTCAAGGGCCAGAAGATGAGCAAGAGTAAGGGCGTGATCGTGAGTCCGCTCGAGGCTGCTGATCTGTTCGGGGCGGACGCGCTGCGCTACTTCTTGCTGCGGGAGGTGAGCTGGGGCAAGGATGGGGACTTCACCTGGGAACGGTTTGTCGGGCGCTTCAATGCGGATCTGGCGGACGATCTGGGGAACCTGGTCAACCGGGTGCGCTCGCTGATTGCTCGACAGGGTGGGGAGGTTGGTCGGCCGGAAGCGATGGAGCCGATCGATGAGGAGTTGCGGGACAAGGCGATCGAGGTCAAGCAGCGCTACAAGGAGCAGTTCGATCGGTACGAGTTCCACCAGGGGCTGGCGACGGCCTGGGAGCTGGTGCAGCTGAGCAATAGGTATGTCGATCGCACGGCTCCCTGGAAGTTGTTGAAGGAGGGCGGCGGGGAGCGGCTGGCTGCGGTTCTGTATAATCTGGCGGAGGCGGTGCGCTGGATCGCGGTCTTGATCTGTCCGGTGATGCCGCTGAAGGCGGATGAGATTTTTGCGGGGCTGGGTCTGGCGGGGGGCGCGGCACAGGGGTCGTTGAAGCAGTGGGCCAGCCCGGATGCGTTTGTGGGAATCGAGGTCGGCAAGGGGCTGTTCCCCAAGATCGACAAGAAGAAGTTGAAGATGGTCATGGATGAGGGGGATGCAGTGGTGACTGAGCAAAAGA
>CAZMLI010000065.1:11424-13176 GCA_964566865.1 uncultured Planctomycetota bacterium | reverse complement strand
GCAGATCACGATCGACGACTTCTTCAAGGTCGACTTGCGGGTGGCGACGATCCTGGAAGCGGAGAAGGTGGAGAAGGCGGATCGGCTGCTGCGCTTGCAGGTGGACGTGGGTGGCGAGACACGTCAGCTGGTGGCGGGCATCGCGGAGCACTACTCGCCGGAGGAGCTGGTGGGTAAGTCGATCGTGGTGGTGGCCAACTTGAAGCCGGCGAAGATTCGCGGGGTGGAGAGCAATGGCATGCTGCTGGCGGCTTCGGGAGCGGATGGCACGGTCTCGATCTTGCAGCCGTTGAAGGACGTGGAGGCGGGCTCTCGGGTCAAGTGAATGAGGCATGAGTAGTGATTCGAACCCTGAGATCGCGAACGACCAGCTGATCGGCAAGCTGGCGGTCGCGCAGCGGTTCATCACGCCTCGCCAGCTCGAGACGCTGCTCGCCAGGCAGGAGGAGCTGCGCCTGGAGGGCAGCGAGATCAGCTTTTCGGAGCTGCTGATCGAGGAGGAGCTGCTGGACGAGGCCCAGCTGAAGGAGCTGCTGGGGCATGACCGCGTGGTCGGCGGTTACCGTCTGCTGCATCGGCTGGGCAAGGGCGGCATGGGCGCGGTCTACAAGGCGGTCCGGCTGAAGGACAACCGCACGGCGGCGGTCAAGCTGATGACCTTCAAGCGCTCCCGCGACAAGAAGTTCGTCGCGCGGTTCATCGAAGAGTCGCGAATGCTGTCCAAGATGAAGCACCCTAACGTGGTCATGGCTCTGGAGTTCGGTAAGGACGACGGGTTTCACTTCTTCGCGATGGAGTTTGTCGAAGGGGAGACCTTGATCGACCGCATCGAGCGCGAGGGAGAGCTGACGGAGATGGAGATGCTGCGGATCGGCTCGGCGATCGCAGAGGGCCTGCAGGCGGCCTGCGAGGTGAACGTGATTCACCGCGACATCAAGCCAGAGAACATTCTGCTGCGCCCGGACGGCGGGGTGAAGGTCAGCGATTTTGGGCTGGCCAAGGACCGGACGGGCGGGCTGAAGACCACTGAGGGCATCACCTTCGGCACGCCGCATTACATGTCGCCAGAGCAGGTGCGCGGCAGCCAGGATCTGGACACGCGCAGCGACATCTACTCGCTCGGCGCGACGCTGTATCATGCGGTGACCGGCAAGTTCCCGTTCGACGGCGAGAACGACATGGAGATCATGGTCAAGCATCTCGACGACAAGCCGGTTCCGTTGCGCAAGGTGGCGCCGCATGTCTCGCGCGCGACGGCCCAGTTGATCGGCAGTATGATGTCGCTGAAACGTGAGGATCGGCCCTCCACGCCGGGGGGGGTGGCGATCTCGATGCGCCAGATCATGGATGGCAAGGGGCCGAATGTGCTGCAGTCGGTGGGCCGGACGGTGGGTCAGACCACGCGGCGTGTGCGATCCGGTTTGCAGAAGATGCCAGCGTCGATCGAGCAGCCGGGCACGCGGCGGTTGATCACCATCATTGCCTGGCTGACGGCCGCCATTTTCGTGGTTAACCTGATCTACTTGCTGCTAAAGCGCTAACGTCGTTCGACGTCAGAAACTGGCAGAAAAGGCTGGCGCGGCCGGGCCTTAATTCAGTAAGGTAATAGTGCCCGACGGACCTTGATTACCCGGCGGGTTCTGCTTGCGTCCCGGATCTTGCCGGTGCCGTGAACAGAGTCTCCCAAATCTCCCAATCTCCCTATTGAAGGGTCGGATGGAGCCCTCCGTCCGATCCTTCGCTTAATTCAGC
>CAZMLI010000065.1:0-11324 GCA_964566865.1 uncultured Planctomycetota bacterium | reverse complement strand
TCAAGATCTCGGTCACGCCGATCCGGCCCACCACCTTTTTCCTGATCTCGAAGTGTTGCAGCAGGCCCGCGCGATCGATCACGGCCAGCGACGGATGCGGGATGTAATGGCCATGCAGCGGCGCGTTTCGGTTATAGGCGCCCATCGCCTTCATCACGGCGGCGTCGGGGTCGACCAGGATGGGGAAGCTGAACCCCCTGGCCTGGACCATCTTGGCCAGCTTGGGCGCCTTGGCGCCGCTCAGGCCGACGTGCAGGAACCCTCGGCTCTCGATCTCGCTCAGGCGTTGCTGAATCTGGACCAGATTCTTGACGCAGGGCGGTCACCAGGCGCCGCGGAAGAAGGTGATGACCAGGCCTTTGTCGGCGGGCTGCCGAAACGGTTGGCCGAGGCAGTCATCGAGTTCGAGCTTGGGGGCGGGTTGGCCTGTTTTCATCTATGGGTTCTCAGCGAATGTCGATGGTGCGGTAGTAACCGGTCCCCTTGCAGTGCCGGTCCATCCGCTTGAGCTGGACCTGGACCTGCTCGAGCCCGGAGAGCGCCCGCGTGCCCTTGCAGCGCGGACATTTTTTCTTGAGTACTTCGACCTTGAGCTTCTCCTCGGCGAAGATGCCGATGACGAGCGCGGCGCGCGCTCTCTTGTCGCGCAGTTTTCGCCAGAAGATGTCGCGCTCGGTCTCCATCTTGTCCGTGCCAAAGTGGTAGGTCAACGTATCGGGCGTATCGACCATCCAGGTGCTGCGGGTGTACTCGACGCGCATACCCTTGTAGGCCTCCGGGTGTTCGAACCGCCGGCGGAAGGCGGAGCTCACCTCGTCCAGCGGCAGCTTGGTCTTCTTGACCACTCGCCCCATCACCAGCCGCCAGAGGTGGTTTCCCTTGCAGTGCTTCGAGACCCGGCTGAAGTCGTCGTAGTTGCGTGCGATCTTCTTCGCTTCTTCGCGCAGGATGGAGAAGAAGGCCTTCATCACCACCTCGACATCGGTGCGGGACTTCTTTTTGACGGCGGCGGACCGCCGCTGGTACATCGACTTGAGCATGTCGTCGGCGGTGCCGCGCAGCGGTCCCGGAAGCGAACCTCGCACTCGCAGCAGCACCTGCTCTGCCTTTTTGTACTGCTTCAGATCGAGATAGCCCTGCGCGATGCCCAGCTGCACCGGCCCGTTGTAATCGAGGATCTTGTGCGCCTCGACCGCGGCCAGGTAGACTTCGATCATCTCGCGCGGGCCGATTGCCTTGCGGGCCCACTGCGCCACGGCGATCAGCTCCTCGGCCTTGCACTGACGCTTGACCCGCCAGTCGAGGAACAGCTTGGGCTTCAGGTAGGGCAGCACACGCAGCATCGCCTCGGGTGACTGTCGGCCCGCTTCGCGATACTCGCGGCTCGATTGTCGAGGCAAGCGCAGCGTGGCGCAGAGCCTGGCCAGCTTGATGTGCCCCTCGGCCGTCTTGGGCGTGTTCAGATAGCGATAAACCCGGTAGAAGGCGCTGGCCCGGACCTTGCGCCGCAGGATCGGCGTGCTCTCACCGCCATCGCTGACCTCGACGTACTCCTCGTCGATCTTGATCGGCTTGCCCGGAATCGCGCGTCCGTTGCGGCCGACCAGCGCGACCTCTGGCCCGCGGTCGTAGTACTTGCCCTTGACCCGATAGATGATCTTGCTCTTGATGATCGACCGGCGGCGGCCGGTCAGCGTGGTCATCTGCAGCATCTGCTCGCTTTCGCGGGTCGCGACACCGATGACCTCTTCGCCGTTGCTGAGGAATAACAGCAGCAGCTTGTCCTGGGCCACACGCGGGGCCTCCGGCAGCGACAGTCCCAGCGCCCGCAGGTTCTTCAGTGCGAAGGCCAGCTCGTCGGGGGTCATGTTCTCGGGCAGCACCGGCAGCGAGGTGAAGGTCCTGGGTCCTGTCTTGCCGGGCCCCTTTTTGGGTGGAATCTTGTCGGGCCCCTTCTTGGGCGGAGTCTTGTCGGGTCCCTTCTTGGGCGGAGTCTTGTCGGGCCCCTTCTTGGGCGGTGTCCTGTCGGGCCCCCCATTGTCGGGCCCCGGATTGTCGGGCTTGGGCTTGAGCGACGCGATCAGCGCCTCGAGCTTGGTCTGCCGTTTTTCGATGTCGGTCACGGTCGCGTCGAGATCTTCGAGCCGATCGCTGTCCTTGGTCTGGCGCCGGATCTTGTCGGCCACCTCCATCGCCAGCGTATACTCGGTGCTGGCGTCGCGATACTTTCGCCGGCCCATCAGCTTCTGGGCCTCGCGGCGATGGCCGTTCATCTCGGCGCTGAGCATCTCGAGCTGTTCGATGTCTTCGCCGCCGCGCGTGATGGCGAACAGCAGCACCAGCAGCAGGATCATCGCGCCGCCGATCATGCCGGCCAGCTGCGCCTGGCTGAAGCCGCCTGCCGGGGCTGCTGCGGGGGGCGTCCGGGGGAGCACGCCGGTCACCGCGGGCATCTTGCCCGACTCGGGGAACATGAAGCTGCAGGTGCCACAGGCGGTATCGCCGAGATGCCGCAGCGCGCGGCACTGCGGGCAGAAGGTGACCCCGCACTTGCAGGAGAGCGTTTCTGCCCCGATGTCGGCTGCGCAGTGGGGGCAGGTGCGAACGTTCTCCTCGTCCACCTCCAGCTTGATCTCGGCCAGCTTGCCCTGGCAGCTCTCGCATTCGAGCGCGTCGGCGGCGTTGGGCGTGCCGCAGTGGCGGCACTGGACCGGCTTGTCCGTCACGGAGGTCTTGCGCCGCTGCCCGAGGCGTTTCATCACCGAGAGCACCACGCCGTGCTGCGAGTCGGAGATGTAGCCCTTCTCGAACAGGATGTGCTCGACGTTGATCTCTTTTTGCGGATTCTTCTTCTGAATCCGAACCATGAAGTTGTAGCACTCGTCGAACTGTTCCTGGTTCAGGAAGTCATTCTTGACCGCGACGATGCCATATTGCTGATTGCGTTCGTTATCCATGTATTTCGTTCAAATTCTAGCAGACTGGGCGGGGTCTGACAATTCGGACGCGTCAGAGCGAATTGATCGGTTGACCTGGGGCGCCAAAGCACTTCCAATGGGCAGCCGGAAGTCACGTCGGAGATGCTGGTCCGGGACCAGGGAGAAGAACAACCCACTCAGGACGACCCACCATGCAAACGAGTATTCAGGGCGGTCCGACCTTTGCCTACATCCATATCGATCTGGAGCCGGGAGAAGTGGTCACGGCCGAGTCGGATGCGATGTCGAGTATGGCAGCAGATCTGGATATGCAGGCCCACATGAACGGCGGCTTGCTGAGTGCCTTCGCCAAGGGAATCCTTGGTGGGGAGTCGTTCTTCGTCAACGACTTCATCAACAATACCTCCGGGACCCGGCGCGTGACCCTGGTCCAGGCCACGCCCGGCGACGTGCGCCAGCTCGAGCTCGACGGCAACTCGTTCTGCCTGCAGCCCGGGGCCTACATCGCCTCGACACCCGGCGTCAAGCTCGGTGTGCAGTGGGCCGGTCTCGCCTCGGGAATCGGGCGCGAGGGTTTCTTCAAGCTCAACGTCAGCGGCACGGGCACCCTCTGGTACGGCGCCTACGGCGGGCTCGTCGAGCGGGAGGTCGACGGCGCCTACATCGTCGACACCGGCCATCTGGTGGCCTACGAACCGCAGATGCAGCTGAAGGTGCAGATGGCGGGCGGCATCTTCTCCAGCTTCTTCGGCGGCGAGGGACTGGTCACACGCGTCGAGGGCAAGGGCAAGATCATTCTGCAGAGCCGCAGCCTCGGCGGGCTGGCCGGCTGGCTCAAGCCACACGTCAACTAGGGAGACAGGAGACGACATGGACATTCAGATCCTGCATGGTCCGGGCAACGCGGCGGCCAAGATCACCATGGACCCCGGCGAGGGCTTGACCACCGAGGCCGGCGCGATGCTGGCGATGAGTGGCGAGATGGCGATCGAGACCACCACCCACAAGCGCGACGGCGGTGGCCTGCTCAAGGCGATGAAGCGCATGCTCGCCGGGGAGTCGCTGTTCCTCAACCACTTCTCGAGCCGCAACGGGCAGGGCGAGCTCTGGTTGGCCGCCACCCTGCCCGGCGACATGCTGCTGCATCGACTGGGCGGCACGACGCTGGTGGTTCAGGCCGGGGCGTTCGTCTGCATGGAAGAAGGCCAGTGCGAGCTGGACACCAGCTGGCAAGGCTTCGGCAAGGCGGTCTTCTCCGGCGAAAGCCCCTTCTGGCTCAAGCTCAGCGGCGAGGGGCAGGTGGTGATCAATGCGTTCGGGGCGATCTACCCGGTCGCGGTCGACGGCGAGTACATCGTCGATACCGGCCACATCGTCGCCTTCGAAGAGGGGCTCGACTTCGAGATCACCAAGGCCGGGGGAAGCTGGATCTCCTCGTTTCTCGGCGGCGAGGGACTGGTCTGCAAGTTCAAGGGCACGGGCACGGTCTGGTGTCAGTCACACAATCCCTCAGGCTTCGGCGGCGCGCTCGGGCCGCTGCTTCCCTCGAGATAGGCGGCGCCGTCATGGAACAAGATAAGCACGACTTCGAGTACAGCATCGCCTGCCAGCCGGACTTTGCTTTTCTCTCGGTGCAGGTGCCGGGCGGCCAGACGCTGAAGGTGGAGGCCGGCGCGATGGCGGCGATGGATACCCACATGAAGATGAAGACCAAGATGGGTGGGGGCATCGGCCGGATGGTGACCGGCGAGTCGCTGTTCATCAACGAGTACACCGCGGAGGGCGCGCAGGGCGAGATCCAGATCGCGCCGGGCGCGCCCGGCGACCTCGACCATGTCTACCTCGACGGCGACGTGATCTTCCTGCAGAACTCGGCCTACGTGGCGAGTGGCATGGAGGTCACGCTGGAGACGAAGTTCCAGGGCTTCGTCAAGGGCTTCTTCTCCGGCGAGAGCCTGTTTCTGATTCGCTGCTCGGGCAAGGGCGATCTGTGGTTCAACACCTACGGCGCGATGATCAAGATCGAGGTCGACGGCGAGTACGTGGTCGACACGGGCCACATCGTGGCCTTTACCGAGGGGCTCGAGTACGGCGTCGAGAAGGTGGGCGGCTACAAGTCGCTGTTCTTCTCGGGCGAGGGGCTGGTCTGCCGTTTCCGTGGCAAGGGCACCTTGTGGGTCCAGACACGTCAGGTGCCGGCCTTCAGCGGCTGGATCGATCCATATCGCCCCACGTCGTCTGACTGACGCAGCCGAAGCGGTTCAGCGCTCCAGCCTCGGATCCATCTTGTCCAGAGCGGCTTGCAAGGCGTCGGCAAACTCGGCTGCGGATTGATAACGCAGGTGCGGCTTTGGCTCGCAGGCCCGGGCGCAGAGGGTATTGCAGCTGGTGGGCAGGCTCGCGTCGATGTCGCACGGGGGGATGGCGCCGAGTTCTACGGTCAGCGCCATCGCGTCCATCGACGGCTGATCGTCGAACGGCATCCGGGCAGTCAACAGGTAGAAGAGGGTCAGCCCGAGGCTGAACACGTCTGTCTTGCCGTCGAGCGGCAGGCCCTGGAGTTGTTCGGGGGAGAGGTAGTCGGGGGTGCCGACGACGTATCCTTCGGTGGTCAGCCGCTCGCCGGTCGTGATGGCCAGCGGCAGGGCCATGCCGAAGTCTCCCAACTTGGCGCGGCGATAGGCGTCGAGGAAGATGTTGCCCGGCTTGATGTCCCGGTGCAGGAAGCCGGCCTTGTGCGCGGCAGAGAGACCCAGAGCAACCTCGAGCGTCACGCGAAATGCCTGTTGAGGAGTTAGCGGACCTCCCATGGACACCGCGGCTTGCGCGGACTCGCCGTCGATCAGTTCCATCGTGTAGTAATAGTGGCCGGCATACTGGCCAGAGCCCATCAGCGAGATGACATTCGGGTGCCGGATCAACGAGAGCGCGGCGACCTCGCGTCTGAAGCGGCGCAACATGCCCTCGCCGGTCTCGTCGCCCAGGCCATGGAAGATCTTCAGCGCGATGTCGCGTTCCAGGTCGGTATGGGTGGCGCGATAGACGGCGGCCATGCCCCCCTGACCGACTCTGCTGACGATCCGCAAGCGATCGTCGAAGATCGTGCCTTCGGGCAGGTCCAGCACCGAGCCCAGCGTGACGGGCTCTGGCTGATGGCGCATCCAGGACTTGACCTTGTGCAGCAGGACCTTGACGTTGAAGGGCTTGACGATGTAATCGTCCGCGCCGGCCTCGAAGGCGCGCAACATCGCGCTCTCGCCGCCCATCGCGGAGGCCATCAGGATCTTCATCTGTGCCAGCTCTGGGCGTGCCCGCAGCGCTGCGCAGAGTGAGATACCGTCCATTTCGGGCATCATCACGTCGAGAATGCAGAGTTGCGGTGTCTTCTCCAGGGCCATCCGCAGGCCCTCGGCGCCATTGACCGCTTCCCGACAGGGGAGGTCTTCCCGCGAGAGTTGATGTGTCAGGATGCGCCGAATCGTTGGGTCATCGTCTACGACCAGTATCATCCGTCGAGCCTCCTGATGAGAGATTCTATCCTGGTTCGCTCCCGGACGGGGGCAATCTTCAGTGCCTTTCTCAAGGCGCCCAGCGCGCGGGCCTGGCCGCCCGGTTGACTGGCTGCCACCGCGCCATAACGCCACCATACCTGCCAGTGGCTGCCGCCGAGTCTGCTTGCTCGCTCAAGCGTATTGAGCGCCTGGGTCTGCTGGCCGATCTTTTTCAGCGCCCAGCCGTAGTTTGTCAGGGCGCCGACGAGTTGATCGTCGAGGCGGGTGGCTCGTCGCAGGTCGTCCCGGCCGGCGGTGGTTTCCCGCAGCGACAGCTTGAGCACGCCGCGGTTGTTGAGCGCATAGGCCTGATAGCGGTTGATCTGCAGGGCCTTGTCGTAATCCTTGCGCGCCAGCGCCTGGTGCCCCAGTTGCTGGTGGGCGCAGCCGCGCATGTAGTAGATCCAGGCGTCGTGCGGACGTTGTTTGAGGGCGGTGTTCCACTTTTCGATCCGCGCCTGGCCTTGTTTGGCGTAGCCGTGCAGGTGCCAGTACTCCGCCACGCCGAGGGTGCCCTTGTACTTCTTCTGGCCCTTTTCGCAGGCCTCGCTGACCTGCTTGATCTTACCGGCGGCCAGCAGGCGGAAGGTATTGGCCACATCCTTGTCGATCTGCTTGGCGCCGCTCCAGCCTGACATCGGCCGACTGAGGTAGGTCAGCGCTTTCTCGCGCCAGTGGTGCTCCAGGATTGGCGTTGCCAGCAGGCCGTCCAGCAACTGGATCGCCAGCGCTCGGCGCAGATAGATCCGGCCCAGGTAGTAGTTGACCCACCAGTCTTCAGAGTGGCGATCCGGTTCGGCGGCGATCAGCAGGGCCGCCTCGGCCCGACGCATTCGGCCGACCAGGTAATAGCCCGTGCCCAGCAGTGCCCAGGCGTCGGCGAAGCGCCACTTCTGGAACTTCTTGTCCCTGGCGATTCGATCGAGGTGTACCAGCGCCTCTTCGACCTCGCGCAGTTTGTCGGCGATTGCCACATTGGGGATGTTGAAGAACGGCCGGGTCTCCTCGATCTTGCGCGAGATCTTCTGGATCGCGTCATGCAGCAGCTGGTATGCGGCGGAGCGCTGGATCAACAGCTCACGTCGTTTCCTGTTCGCGTCCAGTTCGTTCTTGCAGGTGCTGGCCCAGGCGTCGAGCTGCTCGTCGTCCCTGAGCGCCATCGCGCGTTCGCAGAAGACCAGCGACTCGGCCCAGCGCCCCTTGTCGTAATCGGCCTTGGCTTGCTGTTTGAGCTGGCGGAAGTGGCGCGACATCTCGATGGCGGTCATGCCCCACCAGCCGCCGAGTGCGATCAGCACGATGCTCAGGATGACGCCCGAGATGAACCAGGGGTGGCGCTTGATCAGCTTTTGCAGCCGGTAGAGTGTCGATGGGGGACGCGCCAGGATCGGATCGCCGTCGCGCCAGCGCTGTAGCTCCTCGCAGATGCTGCGGCCGGTTGCGTAGCGTCGCAGCGCCTCCTTCTCGAGCGCCTTGAGGCAGATTGTCTCCAGATCTCGGTCGGCGCGTTTCTCGCCGCGGGGGGCTGGCGGGTCGACACGCAGGATGCCGTGATAGACCTCGGCCTGTGTCGTGCCCTCGAACGGGCGGCGGTCGCAGAGCATCTCGTACATGATCACGCCCAGCGCCCAGACGTCGCAGCGCTCGCCGATCTGCTTGACCCGGCCGAGGACCTGCTCGGGCGCCATGTAATGCGAGGTGCCCATCACCGCACCGCTGACGGTCAGGTTGCTGGTGTCCTCGTTGTCGCGGGCCAGGCCGAAGTCGGTGACGATCGGCCGGTCGTCCTTGGTCAAGAGGATGTTGGCCGGTTTGAGATCGCGGTGGATCACCCCCTGTCCGTGGGCGTAGCCGACGGCGTCGCAGATCAGCCCCAGGATGTCCATTCGGTCCTGCAGCCCGAGCCGAGGCATCGCGTCCGCGAGGGTCTCGCCTTCGACGTAGTCCATTGCGATGAAGTGCAGCGGTTGCGGGTCGTTGGCGTCTTGCGTGGCGCCCACTTCATGGATCGGAATGATGTTGGGGTGCGACAGCCGCGCGGCGAGGTGTGCTTCGCGGTTGAGTCGCGTCACATGGTCGGACTTGCTGTCCGAGTCCTTCAGCACCTTGAGCGCGACCCGCCGCTTGAGGTCCGGGTCGATCGCCTCGTAGACCACGCCCATGCCGCCGCGCGCGATCTCGCGCACCAGCTCGTAGCGGCTGATGTGGGTCCGGCCATGCAGGTGGGAGCCGAAAACCCCGCCGCCACCGCCGTCGCCGCCTCGCCCGACGGTGACCTCCGACATCGGGTTGGTCGTTTGCTGCTGGGCCTGCTTGAGGATCTGCACCAGGTCCTGGGTGCGCAGCAGGCCGCGCTGGACCAGCAGTTGTGCCAGCCGCAGGGGACGCCCTTCGTGCTTGGCGATCCGTTGATCGGACCTGCACTTCTCGAGCGCTGCGCTGGTGATCAGCCCTCTGCCGAGGGCGATCTCGCCTAGCCGATGGTCCATCGCCTCGGCCTGGTCTTCTGCCTGGGTTTCGCTCATTCGACGAACTGCGTGCTGCGCAGGTAGCGCAAGATCAGCTCCTCGAAGGGTGTGTCGGTGCGCGCCCGGAGGAAGGCGATCTGGCGCCGCAGGCAGAAGCGCTCGAGCCCGTCGAGCAGGTCGTGCAGCCGGGTCATGTAGAGTCGTCGGGCGCGCTGGTTCATCGAGACATCGACGGCGCGGTTGGTCTCCGCGTCGAGCAAACGCAGGTCGCCGCGCAGCGGCGGGTCGAGTTCTTCGGGCGAGAGCACCTGGATCACCATCGGCGCAAAGCGCTCGTAGATCAGTCGGTTCAGCGGCCGGGCATGTCCCGTGGGATCGAAGAAGTCGCCGATCACGATCACCACGCCCGGGCGACGGTTGCTGATCAAGAACTCATCCACAGTGCGCTCGAGGGAGGTCTCACCGTCGGGCTCGATGCTGTCGAGAAAGTCGAGGATCGGGAACAACCGTGCGCGGCCACGGGCGGGCGGCATCCGGTGGGAACGGCCGGCGCCGAAGCCGGTGAGCGAGACGCGGTCGAGGCTGGAGAGCGAGATGTAGGCCAGGCTGGCGGCCAGCTGGCGGGCGATGTCGAACTTCGACGGCCGGCCGAAGTCCATCGACTTGCTGGTGTCCAGCAGCAGGTAGACCGACAGGTCTTCTTCCTCGACGAACAGCTTGAGGTAGAGCTGCTCCATGCGCGCGTAGGCGTGCCAGTCGATGTAGCGGAAGTCGTCGCCGGGGAAGTACTGGCGGTAGTCGGCAAACTCGACGGAGCTGCCATGCCGGGTGCTGCGGCGCTCGCCGCGGCTCTTGCCGGCGAAGGTCTTCTTCGAGGCGATGCGCAACAGATCCAGCTTTCGCAGGAACGCGCTGTCGAAAACGCTGGAGAGGGCCACGGTCAGCGACCTATCCCGCGATCACTCGCTCGACATCCTTCGGCGCCTCTGGGATCTGCTCCAGGAGCTGCGCGACCAGGTCGTCGGGCGCGACCCCTTCGGCCTCGCCCTCGAAGTTGAGGATGATCCGGTGGCGCAGCGCCGGGCCGGCGGCCTTGCGGATGTCGGCGAATGCGACGCTGTAGCGTCCTGCTGCGAGCGCGAAGATCTTGCCGGCCAGGATCATCGCCTGGGCGCCGCGCGGGCTGGCGCCATAACGCACGTAACGCTTGGAGATCTCGGCTGCGACCTCCGTGTCCGGATGGCTACCCAGCACGAGGCGGCTGGCGTAGGCCAGCACGTGGCTGGCCACCGGCACCTCGCGCGCCAGCGCGCGCATCTCGAGGATCTCGGGGCCGGTCAGCACGGCGTTGGCCGTCGGGGTTTCTTTGCCGGTGGTGCGCTTGAGGATTTCGACCAGATCGTCCAGCTTGGAGGGTTTGACGTGCAGCTTGAACAGGAAACGGTCGAGCTGCGCCTCGGGCAGCGGGTAGGTGCCCTCCATCTCGATCGGGTTCTGCGTGGCCAGGACGAAGAACGGCTCCTTCATCAGGTGCGTCTTGCCGGCCACCGTCACGCTGCGCTCCTGCATGCACTCGAGCAGGGCGGCCTGGGTCTTGGGCGTGGCGCGGTTGATCTCGTCGGTCAGGATGATGTTGCCGAAGATCGGACCGGCCTGGAACTCGAACCGGCGCCGGCCCGAATCGTCTTCCATCACGATGTTGGTGCCGACGATGTCGGCCGGCATCAGGTCCGGCGTGAACTGGATTCGCGAGAACTCGAGCTGCAGACAGTCGGCCAGCGTGCGCACCAGCAGGGTCTTGCCCAGCCCCGGCACACCTTCGAGCAGGGCGTTGCCGCCGGCGATCAGCGTGACGATCACCTGCTCGACGATCTCCTCGTGCCCCACGATCACCTTGCCGATTTCGCGTTTGAGGCGCTCGTATTTTTCCTGGAATGCAGCGGCCTGGGCTTCGATCGTCATTGATTCTCCGGTCGGTTATTTGGAGCGGCGGGACTTGCGCGCCAGGTCGTCGAAGTAACGCCCAACCCGCTTGCGATAGGCCCGCGGGATGCCTTGCGTCGAGAGGGACTTCTCGGCCACCTTGCGATATCGTTCGAGCACTCGCCGATACTCGACGCGCGGCTCGCCCTGCTTCTCTGGCAGTCCCCAGCGCGTGCCCAGCCGCTGGCGTGGGCCCTTGCCCTTGACGCCCTTGATCCTCACGTTGCGAAACTTCGTCTCGACCTTGCGCGGATCATAGATCGCCTGTTTACCCCCGCGCAGTCTCTCTCCCGAGCCCGAGTTCCGCCCCTGCCCCTGACTCTTCTGTCCCTGTCCCTGGCTCTTCTGACCCTGCCCCTGCTGTCCCTGGCTCTTCTGTCCCT
>CAZMLI010000064.1:0-15838 GCA_964566865.1 uncultured Planctomycetota bacterium | reverse complement strand
TGCCCGCCGCCTTGAGGCCGTGCTTGTCGAGGAACAGGGTGTAGGGCACCGCGATGCGCGACGGCAGCTTGCCGTAGACCATCTTGACGAAGGCCACGGTGCTCTGGACCGTCAGCCGCGCCTCGTCGGTCAGCTCGGCGGCCTGCGACGCCTGGTGGATCGCCGCGCGGTAGGCGTCCAGACGCTTGCGCGGAATGCGCACGACGCCCTTTTCCAGAATCAGCCCGGTCACCTCCAGCCGCTGGCCGCGCGCCAGCGACAGGTGGCGCACCTTCGCGGGGTTGAGCTGGAACCCGCAGTGCCGGATCACCTTTTGAATGTTGCGATGCACCACCTCCGGGATGTCGACCGGGCTGGAGATCGTCAGGTCGTCGGCGTAGCGCGTATAGCGCATCCGGTAATCGAACTCGGACAGATAACGATAGGTGTACTTGTCGAGCTTGATGCAGGCCAGGTTCAGCAGGTAGCCGCTGGTCGGCGCACCCTGTGGCAAGGCCCCCCGATGGGTCGTCAGCTCGACCAGCATGTCGACCATCCGGTTGGCGGTCGTCTGGTCGGCGTTCTCGCCGAGGTGCTTCAGCGGAATCTTGACGTGGCGCACGAACAGGTGGCGCACGCGGTCGCGCTTGACCGATGGAAAGGCATCCTTCAGGTCGTAGTTGATCAGGCTTTGCGCGCTCTCCAGATGGTGCCGCGCATTGGTCACGATCGAACGGCCGGGGATGAATCCGTGCGTGGCGTTCGAGACCGGAATGCGATAGAGGAAGCGGTCGAGGATCCGCCGCTGCAGCAGCTTCAGCGACTCGATCGGCGCGGAGATCTCACGAAAGCCGGGCCCGACCTTGGCCACCCGCCAGGTCTCGTAGGCCTGATCCGCCTGCAGCGCCTCGAGCACCGAGCCGAGCTGCGACGTGGTCACGTCGAGCCAGCTGCCGAGAATGCGTCGCGCGCGATCCTCCAGCGGCTCCGGCGGCACCGGGCGATAGAACGGATCGAGCTTCGGCGGCCGATCGACCGGCGCCTTCGGGGCGGTCACCTGCAGCACCAGCACCGCGCCGCAGTGGGTGCAGCGGGTTCGCTGTCCGGTATAGACCTCGTGCACCTCGGTGGCGTGCTGGCAATGCGGACACTGGACCTCAGGCATCGTCCCGATCAACCTCCCTGACGTTGTAAGGTCGAACCGGCAGCCTGATACAGGCTGCCGGCCGAAAAACACATGTGTCTTACGACTGCGCGTTCACGTCACCCCACAAACAAGGGGTCGCGTATCGAACCCCCCGTATCGCACCCCCGATCTCCCCCCGGAACCACCGCTTTCGCAGGGGTTGCAGCGCCAGCTGGCCGGCGCCGCCTCCAGGGGCAGTGGCAGGCACTCTGGGGATCCCTTTCCCCTCACCCTGTGATACACAGGGCTAGAGCGGGGAATCTTCCGCAAAGCGGAAGTACCGGCAAAACCGGTTAGTTGGCCAGTCCACAGGTGCTTGGAACGCCGCCATTGTATGGCAGGGCGCAGCGGGAGTCTAGCGGATGACCTTGCGGCTGAAGGTCACGACCAGCACCGTCATGACGAAGATCCCGAGGAAGTTCTCGAGGGCCAGCAGGAAGTTCAGCGGGTGCCCGGCGCGTGGGCCCCAGGTATCGATCTGCGCACCGGTAAACGCCTTGAAGCTGACCAGCAAGGCCTGAGGCAGGTCCAGCTGGGCCACCGCACCCAGATAGACCAGGCCGAAAGCGACGATCACCAGCAGTGCCGCGGCCAGGATGCTCAGCGGCCGGGTGCCGTAGCCGCAGGCCAGGTCGAGCGCGAGCCAGTTGACCAGCCGCGCGAGATAGCGCTGCGGATAGCGCGGAGACAGCACGATCGACTTGCGCGCCATGCGCTTTTCCATCAGGTAGGCCCAGTCCTCGTCCCGATAGGCGTTGATCTGGGCGAAGCTGTGCTTGAGCAAGCCGTACTCCTGGCAGGCCTTGCCGTAGCGACCCTGCAGCTCGCTCTCGAGGCGTCCCTCGAGGTCCGCGCGATGCACCACGAAACGCGCCACCTGCATCTCGGCAAAGTGGAAGCAGGCCTGCTCGCCGAAGGCCAGTCCCTGGAACAGCAAGGTGCGTTCGGCGCAGATGCCCTTGAAGTCCACCTTGCCCTGGAAACAGCCGCCGCGAAAGCTGGCCTCGCCTTGCCAGAGTGTGCCGATGAACAGCGCGTGACTCTGGAAGGTCACGTTGTTGAACAGCGCCGGCTTGTCGAACTCGCAGTTCATGAACTTGGCCAGGCCGGCGAAGACCGAGCCGGAGATATCGAAGACGTCCTCGAAGGTGGAATTGGAGAACGTGGCGGTCTTGTCGAAGGTGCAACGCTCGAACCGGGCGCGATGACCCATGCGCAGGTCGTTGAAACTCATCTCGTCGAGGAAACTGCAGCCTTCGAAGCCTGCCCCGGCCAGGAAGCGGGCCCGGCTGAAGCGCGCCGCTGCCCGGAAGGTCGCCTCGCGAAAGTGCACGTAGCGCGCAAAACGGGCCTGGTTGAAGCGCGCCAGCTTGAGGAAGTGGGTCTGGCTGAAGTCCGCACCGCCCGAAAACCGGCACTCCCGCGCATCGAAATCTCCGACGAATGCGGCCTCGCGAAAGACGGCCTTGCCGGTCAGCGTGGCGCCGCGCAGGTCGACATCCTGCTCGAAGTAGGTCTGCCGGCAGGTCAACGATTTGAGCTTGCGGTCGGAGAGATCGATCGGGTCCACGATCGTCATGCCCGACAGATCGATCACGTCGCCGGCCAGCAGGGCTTCGAGCGACTCGCCCTCCAGCCGTGGCGCCGCCGGATCGGGGGCAGTCACCAGGGGCGGGCGGCTGGCTGCCTTGCGCTTGGCCTTACGCTTGGGCTTGGGCTTCGACTTCACTCGAGGCTTCGACACGGGCCGAGCTTTCGACCGTGGCCGGGCCTCCGGCTCGGGCGTGGCCGGCTGCGCCAGGGCAGCCGCTTCCGCTGCCTGCTGCGCCAGGGCTTGCTGCTGCGCCAGCGCCTCGCCCAACCCGGTCACCTGGTTGCGAGCCAGCTCGAACCGCAGCGCCTGCTCGGGCTCGAGCCGCGCGGCCGCTGGACGCCGCGGATAGCGCGCGTGCTTGCCGCCACGCCGCCGGATCCCGGGTTGCGGTTCGGGCGGGATCGAGACCGGGACCACTGCGGCCGCCACCGCGGGGGCGGCCGAATGGTTGGCGCCGCAGACGGGACAGGGCTCGAGCTGATCTCTGGAGACCAGCGATCCCCCGACCGGACAGTGGAAAAAGTCCGCCTCGAGCTGTGACTCGAGCTCGGCGAACTGGGTCGCCCCGAGCATTCCCGAGCCGCAGAGCACGGCCCCCAGATCGCCGGCGCCGCGCTTCTCGCTGGCCCAGCCGGCGTCGGCCGACGTCAGCAGCTCGGCATGCACGCCCAGCTCGAGCAGCTTGGCGTCGCGCGCCTGCAGGATCGTACCGGCACTGGCAGCTGGCGCCTCGGGCGGCGGTTGGCCCTCGACCCGGGCGACCGCCACGACCGCGGTCTGGGTGATGTTCTGAACCAGCTGCTGGCACTTGCCACACTGCATCTGCGGACTGTGGGCGGGCGCGCGCAGGAAACTTTGACAGCCGGGACAGATCAGGTATTCCGCCTCGTAGATCGCCAGCACGTTCTGCCAGTCGTCGAGCAGCACCTCGCGCGCCTCGAGCAGCTGCTCGATCGGGTGAAACGGCTCTCCCGCCTCCTTCGCGCTGTGCATCGCGAGCTTCAGCTCGCCGAACCGCTCGCGGCTGAGCAAGCTGGTCTGCACCATCAGCTGCAACAGCACGATGTCTTCGCGGTAGGGGTCGGTCTTGAGACCCTGGATCATCCACCATCCCGCGGCGTTGACGGGTCGATGTAGCGGGTCAACGGCATGAGCATCATGCGACCCAATTCGTCCTTCTGGAAGTCGGTGCCCGATTCGCGCAGGGCCTGCACGATCCGATCGGGGAACCCGGTGTCGGAGACATGCGTGATCAGCACCTTGGCATAACCGGGCTGGGCGCCCAGCTCCTCGCGAAACCCGGCAAAGATCGGGATCTGGTAGGCCAGCATGGTATGCAGGTTCATGCCATCGAGCACGACGGCGCCCGTCGCCCCGTTCTCGGTCAAGGCCAGGACGACATCCTCCAGGTACTCCTCCTTGAGGAGGACGATCAGCAGCAGGTAGGAGCCGTCCATTCTGGGCCTGGGATCAGTCGCTGCGGAACATACCGAGCGCCGCTTCCGGCGCTGCGGAGAGCAGCTTCTGACGCACCTCCTCGTTGCGCAGTAGTAGGGTCACCTTGGCCAGGATACGGAGATACTGCTCCTGCTGGCCATCCGGCCCCGCGATCATGACGCAGATGTGGACCGGCTTCTCGTCCATCGAATCGTAGGGAATGCCGTCGGCGCAGATGCCAAGGGCCATCACGAACCCCGATACGGAAGGGATCTTGGCGTGGGGCACGGCGATGCCAAAGCCGATACCGGTCGAGAGGAACTTCTCTCGCTCGAGGATCGCTTTCAGCAGCGCATCCGGATCCTCGATCTGAGACGCCTTGGACAGGACGCTGACGAGCGCTTCCAGGCACTCCTCCTTGTCGCAGGGTCGAAGCTTGAAGATACGTTCAACGGACAGATAGTCAGCGAGATTGACCTGCGGTAGCGTCATGGAATTCCGATCGATAGTGTTTGTGTAGCCGGGACTTCCGGATAATAGCAACTTAGCTGTGAGCGGTCAAACAGCCTCCGAATCAAGTTGACAGCCCGAGCGAATCTGACCATAATCAAGCGCACTCATTCTGCCATCCCTCAGACAATCCGTCGGAGCCACGGCGTGGTTTACTTTCAAAATATTTATTCGGTCAGCCGCTCGATCTGCATCGGCATGTGGATCACCCTGACCTATTTCTTCCGGCCGCACACCATCGTCACGGTGCAGTATCCGCACACGTCCGAGGAGATCCCCGAGCGACATCGAGGTCTGCACATCCTCGAGACAGATATCTGCATCATGTGCTACCAGTGCGAGCAGGCCTGCCCGGTCGACTGCATCAAGATCGAGGGCGTGCGCAAGGCGGAGCTCGAAGGCGCCTTTCAGGGCAAGGGCGCGGCCATTTCCCGCTTCACCGTCGACTATGGGCTCTGCCTGTTCTGCAACCTGTGCATCGAGCCCTGCCCGGTGGACTGCATTCACCTCGGACCGGAATACGACCTCTCGAGCTTCTCGCGCAAGGGCGTGGTGCGAAACTTGCTGACCGGCGGGGTCTACACCGACGCCGATCGCAGCTTCACCGCCGAGGCGCTGGTCAAGATCAAGGATATCGAGGACGAGCAGGCACGGGTCAAGGCCGAGAAGGCCGCGGCCAAGAAGAAGGAGAAGGAAGCCAAGGCGGCCGCTGCCGCAGAGAAGGAAGCCAAGGCGACGCAGGAAGAGAAGGCAGAGAAGGCAGAGAAGGCAACGAAGGAAGAGAAGGCTGACGAGAAGCAGGAAGAAGCAGCAGAGAAGCCGAAGAAGAAGGCCAGCACGCGCACCAAGCGGCCGGCCAGCACACGCACCAAGCGGCCGGCCAGCACGCGCACCAAGAAGCCGGCCACCAAGCGAACCAAGAAGCCCGTCACCAAGCGGACCAAGAAGCCCGTCACCAAGCGGACCAAGAAGGACGAGAAGGAGTAGCGGCCGGATGAGCGACAACGACTTTGCGAGCTTCATGCTGAAGGACAACGTCGTGATGACGACGGTCGACAAGTTCATCGGCTGGGCGCGAAAGAGCTCCGTCTGGCCCATGACCTTCGGTCTGGCCTGCTGCGCGATCGAGATGATGGCGACCGGCGCCGCCAAGTTCGACCTCGACCGCTTCGGCTCAGGGCCCTTCCGCGCCACCCCGCGTCAGGCCGACCTGATGATCGTCGCCGGCACCGTGACGCACAAGATGGCGCCGCGCGTCCGTCGGCTCTATGACCAGATGCCCGAGCCCAAGTATGTCATCGCGATGGGCGCCTGCGTGATCAAGGGCGGGCCCTACGTCAAGGGCGGCTACCACGTGGTCAAGGGCGTCGACCTGATCGTGCCCGTCGATGTCTACTGCCCGGGCTGCCCGCCGCGGCCCGAGGCGCTGCTCGAGGCGCTGTTCAAGATCAAGCAGCTCTCGACCAAAGAGCACCTGTTCGACCGCCGCCGAAAGCTGACCAAGAAAGACATCTACCGGCCGCTGCCCGGCCGAATGTTGTAATGTAGCAGGACGATGAAAGTCCTGCTCGTCACTGCGCCCTGGTCCTTCGCGGAGGTGACTCCGCGTCACCTGCATGACAGCAGTGGCCTGCTCGGCCGGGTGCTCGGCATCGGCAACCGCACGATCAAGGCCGCCTCTCCGCCGATGGGCCTGCTCTACATCGCCAGCATGCTGCGCACCCAGGGCCACGAGGTCAGCCTGGCCGATGGTTCGGACCAGAGCCTGGCCCAGATGCTGGCGCTGATCGAAGCCACCGGTCCCGAGCTGATCGGCATCGGCGTGATGACCCCACAGTGGCCCAAATCCCAGCAACTCGCACGCGCCTTCAAGGAGCAGTTCGAGATTCCGATCCTCGTCGGCGGCCCGTTCCCCACCGTCTGGCGCGAGCGCTGCCTGCAGGAGTGCGACGCGATCGATTACGTGATTGCCGGTGAGGCCGAGCAGATCACCGTCGAGCTGGTCGAGGCGATGCTGGGCCAGCGCGAACTGGGCAGCGTCAAGGGCCTCGCCTGGCGTGACGGCGATCAGCTGGTGATGAACCCCGCGGCCCCCGTGCCGAAGGATCTGGACGCCCTGCCATTCCCGGCGCGCGACCTGGTCGACGTCGCGCGCTACACGCCGACCCTGGTGCGTTACAAGCGGCTGCCGACCACCCAGTTCTTCAGCACACGCGGCTGCCCCTTCGGCTGCCACTTCTGCTGGGTCAACCCGATCTATCGCAAACGCTCGATCCCGAACATCATGGCCGAGATCGACGAGTGCGTCGAGCGCTGGGGCATCCGCGACATCACCTTCTTCGACGACGACAGCACGATCGACCTGGCCCACACCGAAGCGATCGCCGACGCGATCCTCGAGAGCGGCCACGACATCACCTGGGCCATCAACGCCCGCGTCGACGGCGGGCTCACGCCCCGCCTGCTGAACAAGCTCAAACGCGCCGGCGTCTGGCGCATCCTCTTCGGCATCGAGAGCGGCGTGCAGGACAACCTCGACACGATGCGCAAGCGAACCAAGACCGCGCAGATTCGCGAAGCGGTGCACATCACCCGCGACGCCGACATCTCGGCCTACGGCACCTTCATCTTCGGCACGCCGGGCGAGACCTACCAGGATGGCCTGGCCACGATCGACTTCGCCTGCAGCCTGCCGCTCGAGTTCGCCAGCTTCACCGCGCTGGCGCCCTTCCCCGGCACCGCCTTCTACGACCAGATCGACAAGGACCGCATGTACGACTGGGACCGCTTCACCGGCGACAAGCCCAGCTTCGAACCGGACGCGATGACGCCCGAAGAACTACAGAAGTTGATGGGGCTGGCCTACAAGCGCTTCTACATGCGCCCGCGCTACATCTTCCGACGGCTGATCAAGTGCACCTCGCTGGAAGAAATCCGCCGCAACGTGGCCGGCTTCGAAGGGCTGCGCAAGGTGACCGAGGACCCCAATACGATGGGGGATCGGGCCGGCGCCGTCGGCTGCGGTGTCGTGCCGCCGGATCAAATCCCGGCCGGCGCAAACGGCGCATTGCGCCAGTAGGGCGGGATCGTCAGCTCTTCTTCAACGCCACGAGCGTGATGTCGTCGTGCTGTTCGGCGCTGCCTGAAAAGCGTCGGAGGTCGCCCAGCAGATACTGCACCAGCTCCTCGGCCGACAGCTTCCCGTGCCGCGCGAGCAGGGCGGCGGTCTCGTCCAGCGAGAACATCTGCCCGTCTTCGTTGACCGCCTCGGTCACGCCGTCGGTGTAGAGCAGCAGCGTATCGCCGGGGTCCAGCTGCAGCGTGTGCTGTTTGAAGTAGGCGGTGCAATCGAGCTTCATCCCCAGCGGCACGCCGCCGGCCTGGATTCGCTCGACCTCGCCGCTGGCGGCGCGATAGACCAGCAGGTGCTCGTGGCCTGCGCCGGTCCAGCTGATCGTCTGACGCGCCACGTCGTAGCACAGGACGAGCATCGTCATGAACATGTTTTTGCGCGTGTCCGCGTACAACAGGCGGTTCAACTCATCGACGATCATCAGCGTGGAGGAAACAAAGCGTAACAGCGGGCGAAAGAAGCTGCGGGCCATCACCATCACCAGGCAGGCCGGCACGCCCTTGCCGCTGACGTCGCCGATCACCACGTACAGCTCGCTCTGGTCCTCGGACAGCACGAAGTCGTAGTAGTCCCCACCGACCTCCTTGGCAGAGATCATCACGCCCGCCACCTCGATCCCCGGCACGCTGGGGCTGGTGGTCGGGATCAGTCCCATCTGAATCGTGCTGGCGGTTTCGAGCTCCTGCTCCAGGCGCTTCTTCTCGCCCACCTCGGAAACCAGCCGGGCGTTCTCGATCGCGAGGGTGGCTTCCATCGCGATCCCCGTCAGCAACCGCAAGTGGTCCCGCACGAAGCCGCGCCCGGTGGTGGTCTTGTCGATGTAGATGATCCCATCGATCTCGCCTGACTTGGAGATCAACGGCACGCACATCGCGGCGTGAATGTTCTGCGAGACGATCGACTGGCCCAGGCTGAACCGATCATCCTGCATCGCGTCCTGGGTCAGCACCCCCTCCTTGGTCGCGAGTACTTCGCGGATGATCGTCCGGCTGGCGACCTTGCCGTACAACACCTCGCCCTCACTGCTCTTGGACACCACCGGCCGCAACTTGCGCACCTTGGGTTCGGCCGCCAGCACGGTGCCGCGATCGGCCGGGATCACCTCGAAGATGATGTCGAGCAGGGTGTCCATCAGGTCGGTCAGGTTGAGGTTGCTGACCAGCGCGTTGGTCGCCTTGAGCAAGGAACCCAGGTACTTGCCCGGGTCGCTGGTCTTGCACAACGACTCCATCATCTTCTCCGGACTCTCGTAGTAGCTCTGCCGGCTCTTGATCGTCGGATGCACGCCCGAGTCCTCGCCCATCTCGGACTCGGGTTCGTTCGTCGACGAAGCCGAAGCCGAAGCGTCTCCATCGAACTCGTTGTAGAGCAACGTGACCCGGTCCAGGATCACGATGTCGCCGTGGCGCAGCGCCTGCGTGCCCTCGAGCGTCAACCCGTTGACCATCAGCCGGCCGTCCGAGTGGGTGCTGCGGATCTGGAACTGCTCGCCGACCCTGAAGACCTCGGCCTCGCTGGGGCCAATTGAATCGACGTCCAGCTGGATGCTGTCCTCCACAGCACTCCCGATCCGGTCCACGCCGTTGTCGACGAGGTTGAAGATCTCGGAGATCTGGGGGCCATCGATGATGACGAACTGAGGCATGACTGCCGCTGATCGTACCACCGCAAGCGCACCAAGTACACGTTACGGAGCGACTTGCGGCAGGTCAGGCGGTGGGGTACGGTATCCGTGTGGAAACGGGAGGCGGAAAACAGGCGGGCCTGATCTCCGTCCTCGTGATCAACTACAACGGCGTCGACCTGCTCGCGCCATGTCTGGATTCGTTGCGTCGATCGCGCTGCCGGCCGCTCGAAGTCTTGATCCTGGACAATGGCTCGGTCGACGACTCGGTGGCCTATGCCCGCCGGCATCACCCCGACTTTCGGGTGCTGGATTTCGGCAGCAACCGCGGCTACGCGGCCGGCAACAACGCGGGGATCCTGTCCTCACGCGGTCGTTATGTCCTGCTGCTGAACAACGACACCGTGATCGATCCGGATGCGCTGGGCTTGCTCGGCCGCTACATGGAACAGGCACCGCAGGAAATCGGCGGCTGCATGCCGAAGCTGCTGTTCCATGCCCAGCCGGAGCAGGTCAACAGCGTCGGAGTGGGTCTGGACCGCAGTGGCAACAGCTACAGCCTCGGCCGCGAGGACGCCGCCGCCGACTGGTCTGATCCGCGTGAGATCTTCTGTCCACACGGGGCCGCCGCCCTGTATCGCAGGGAAATGCTGGACGACGTCGGCCTGCTCGACGAGGCCTTCTTCATGTTCCAGGAAGAGGTCGATCTGGGCTGGCGGGCCCGTTTGCGTGGCTGGCGCTTCGGCCTGGTGCCCGAGGCCCGCGTCTGGCACCACGAGCAAGTCGCGTCACGACGCGCAAACACCCCGACCCAGTATTTGCTGGAGCGCAACCGGATCTGGCTGCTGACCAAGAACGCCGCCGCCGCGACCCTGCTGCGAATGCTGCCGGAGCTGCTGCGCTACGAGTGGGATTGCCTCAAGTATTGCTGCTGGAAACGCGACGCCAGTCGGCTGCGCGCGCGCTGGGACGCGCTGGCCGGACTGCAGCCGATGCTGCGCGAACGCCGCCGGATCCAGCGCGGGCGGCGCCTACCGGAGTCCGCGATCCGCGCCTGGCTGAACGCTCCGCAATGAACATCGTGATCGCCATCGGCCACTATCTGCCGGCGGGTCAGGAGTTGGCGCTGCAGACCGATGCGCTGGCCCAGTCGCTGGCGCGCCTGCACCATGTGCGCGTCGTGACCCATTTGACCGAACCCGACGATCTCGGTGAACCCGGACTCGAGGGCTGGAACGTGACCGTTCCGCATGACCGCGGTCGGGTCGAGGTCGAGACCCTGACCCCGGGGCGCTTCAGCTGGAGACTGCTGCGCTGGGCCGGCCGCTGGCAGTCGCTCTGGCTCTATGACAAGGTTTACGGCGCTGAGCTGCGGGCGCAGGCGCGCGGCGCCGACCTGATCTATGCCGTCGAGGCCCACGGCGCGCTGCTCAGTCGACTCGCGCGACGCGTGGCCGGCGAGCTCGGCCTGCCGTTCGTCCTGCGGGACATCTCTCAGACTGAACCCACGGACGCGGACGCTCTGCTGATGCAGATGGTCGAGTTGTGGGAGCTAACCTCTGACCTCGAAGGGCCAGCCCCGCAGCGGCCAGAGCAGCAGCGCCAGCCCGACACCGCAGGCGACGGCCAGCGAGTAGACCAGTCGCAGCCCGACGACCAGCGGTAGCAGCTGCAGACCGCGCTGGCGGACGCAATACAGAAAGAAACGCGCGTTGACCAGCGAGAATAACAGCAGCAGCGCCGCACCCGCGGCCAGCGCAAAACGCGCGAAGTCCGGTCGCCCCAGCCAGGTCAGCGCCGCAGCGACGAGCAGGCAGACCACACCCGGCAGCGTCGCGACGGTGGCCAGCGAGTTGAGCGGCGTGGTCTCGGTGTAATTGTCGAGCTGCTTGTGGCGCGCCAGCAACCGCAGGAACAGAAAGGATCGGCGGAAGTAGTTGTGTAAGTTTGTTCGAAAACTCGGCGACTGATGATGGTGGATGGTGAAGCGGTCGGTGTGCAGGATCTCGGTTTGTTGCGAGATGCGCCGCGAAAATTCCCAGTCCTCGATGTCCGCCTTGCGATAGCGAGGATCGAACCCACCCGCGGCGAAGAAGTGCTCGCGTCGAATCATCCCCGCCCGACAGCTCCAGAAGGTGGTCGGATGCGTGCCAGTCCGGCCGCTGACACGCGTCATGTGCACGTCGAGCAGCGTCTTGTAGAGCCCGACCGGGCCCCCGGAGAGCACGTCGGCCGACATCGCCCAGTGAAACGCGCCGCAGTCCGGTCGCTCGGTCAGGAAGGTCTCGATCTGCTGCAGCGTGTCCTCGCGCAGCACCACATCCGCGTCGAGAAAGATCAGGATCTCCGCACGCGCGGCACAGGCCGCCGTATTGCGTGCCACCGACGGTCCCGAGTTGACCTCGGTGCGAACCAGCCGCACCTGCGGATGCGCCTCGAGCAACTCGGCCGTGGCGTCGGTGGAGCAGTCGTCGCAGACCACCAGTTCGAAATCGACCTCCCCGACCTGTGCCTCGAGGGAAGCCAGCAGCGGTTCGATCAGACCGATCGCGTTGTAGGTCGGGAAGCAGACGGAGTAGCGCGGAAAGGGTCCGGCGCCCTTTCGTGGATCACGAACGAACGACGGCAACTCTTGGTGCCTAGTGCGCGCCGTGTCCCACGGTCGCCCCGGAGGACCCCTCGACCTTCGTGACGCCGAGGATCTTGGCCGCCGCAAAGGTCAGGATCGCCGCGGCGAAGGAGAACAGCGCGCCCATCTTGGCTGCGTCTTGAATCGGGCCCGGCTTGAAGGCCACGCCTGCGACGAACAACGCCACGGTGAAACCAATACCCGCCGCGAAGCCCATCACCACCAGGTCCTTCCGGTTGATGCCCTCTGGCAGGCCGACCTTGAGCAGCCAGCCGGTGGCGACCGCGCTGATGAAGATGCCGATCGGCTTGCCGACCAGCAGTCCGACGAAGATCAGCCAGGTCGGCGCGGCGATCGCGCTGAAGGCCACGCCGGCATTCAACAGGCCGAACATGCCGAGGATGATCTCGACCGGGTTCTTCCACCAGTGTTCGAAGCGATCGAGCGTATTGTTCCGCTCCATCTCGCGCCAGTTGAACAGACCCAGGTCGACATGCGCATGCGGCATCGTCGGGATGATCGGCAGCAGTCCGAGTGCGGGGTGCAGGCCCGCCTTGAAGAATCCGAACCAGGAGATCGCGCCCGGTATCAGGATGTACCACCAGAAGCTCTGCAGCTTCAGTTTCTTGTGGAACAGCAAGCCAATTCCGACCGAGGCGACCGGCAGCAGCATCCAGAGCGGCTCTACCGGGCCCTGCGGATAGAACAGCGCCAGGATGAGCAGTCCCATCGCGTCGTCGGCGATCGCCAGCAGCAGCAGGAACGGAATCGCGGGGTGCCCCGCACCGAAGATGATGCGCGCCACCATGTAGCTGAAGGCAATGTCGGTCGCGCAAGGAATCGCCCAGCCCTTGTTCAGCTGATCGAACATGCCCAGCATGTAAGCGCCGCCGAGGTACAGCAGCGCCGGACCGACCATGCCGCCGACGGCGCCGACCAGCGGCACCGCCGCTTTCTTCGGATCGTTCAGCGGCCCGCCCGGCAGGGTGGCCTCGAAGACTTCCTTGCCGGCGATGGCGAAGAAGAAGGCCATCAGGATGTCGTTGACCAGCCAGTGCACGGAGATCACGTAATGACCGTCGTGCAGGTGGCCAATGAAGTTGTTGACCAGGATCTCGGCGTGGATGAAGTGCTTGTAGCTCTCGGGGCCGACGTTGGCCCAGGTCAGGCCAGCGATTGCGCCGAAGATCAGGAACATCGAGTTCTCGAGCAGGAACCCGATGGTCTTCGCCGCGCGCCCTCGGACTGGAGGCACTAGATGCGCCCCAGTGTGCGGTTGTCCTCGATCTTCGACGTGCCGTGTTTCTCGCGCGCCTGATCGTGGAAGGTCTGTACCAGCTCGAGGTCCTGCTGCTTGCTGCGGGCGATCTTCTGCAGGGTCGAGGCGGCGTTCGCGTCGACATCGGCCACACGGTCATAGATCGTGCGGAACGCATCGAGTTGCTCGCCCAGCTTGGTCTCGACGATCTGGATCAGGTAGGACAGCTGCAGGTAGTGATAGCCGGCGTTGGCCATGTCGAAGCTGGGCGTCAGGTCCGGGTGCAGGCCGTAGCTGTCGAGCAGGTTGAGGATCGCCTCGAAGTAGCCCTCCTCGTTGCGAATCAGCTGCTCCAGCGCCTCCTTGATCTGTGTCTCCCTGGAGCCGATTCGCGGATCGGCAGCGTCGCGCACGTAGACCAGAAAGGAGCGGCTCTCCAGCCGGAGCGCCTGCTGCAGTAGAGCGGTCAGCGTTTGACTCACTTCGTGCTCCCAGGTTCGACCGCGGCGCTGCGCACCACCGGCTTGGGCTGGTGCAGCTTGCGGCTCTTGGTCCAATTTACGGCGAAGCCGAACACCGTGCCAAGGACCAGCACGCCGGCCAGCTGGAAGGCGACCAGCCCGGTGCCGAGCGCACCCGGCTCGAGCCGCATGTCGGAGACGTCGTCGACCTTCTCGAGGAACATCGCCTTGATGATACGCGCGTAGTAATAGACCGAGATCGCCGTGTTGACGGTGGCCACCAGTACCAGCCAGAACAGCCCCTGCTCGATCGCCACCATGAACAGCTGGAACTTGCCGACGAAACCACCCGTCGGCGGCATGCCGATCAGCGAGAACAGGAACAGCGTCATCGCGACTGCGAGGAAGGGCGCTCGCTTGCCCAGCCCGCGATAGCCATCGACGTCCTCGCGTCCGGTCATGTTGGAGACCAGGATCACGATGGTGAAGGCCCCGAGGTTCATGAACAGGTAGGCGGCGAAGTAGAAGGCGACCGCGCTGGCGCCGTTGTAGGAGTCGGGGCTCGGGGTGACGAGCGCCGCGCAGCCCATCATCAGGTAACCGGCGTGTGCGATCGAGCTGTAGGCCAGCAGCCGCTTCATGTTCTTCTGGACCATCGCGAACAGGTTGCCGACGGTCATCGTCACCGCGCTCAACACCGCGATCAACGTCGGCCAGTCGAATTTGGCCGCGACCAGCTCGGGCACGGCGGAGAAGCCGTAGATGAAGCGAATGAAGATGGCGAAGCCCGCCGCCTTGGAGGCCACCGAGAGAAAGGCGGTGACCGGCGTCGGGGCGCCCTCGTAGATGTCCGGGGTCCAGAAGTGCATCGGCACGGCCGACATCTTGTAGAAGAAGCCGGACATCACCAGGAAGGCAATCAGCACGAAGACGAACTGAAAGGTGCCCTGGTCGCTGGTGGCGACGAGGTGGCTGATCGAGGCCATCTGGGTCGTGCCGGTCAGCCCGTAGAGCAGGCTGAAGCCGTAGAGCATCATGCCCGAGCAGACCGAGCCGTAGATCACGTACTTCAACGAGGCCTCGGCGCCCGCGCGGCTCTGCTTGTTGTGGCAGACCAGGATGTAACTCGGAATCGAGACCATCTCGACCGACAGCACGAACATCAGCATGTCGCTGGCCGAGCACATCAGGAAGCAGCCCAGCACGGCGGTCAGCATGATGCCGTAGTACTCGCCGGTGCGCACCCCGATCATGGGCTTGTGCAGGTAGCTCAGCACGATCGAGATCGCCGAGCCACCCAGGATCAGCAACTTGAAGTAGTTGCCGAAGCTGTCGAAGATGATCATGCCGTTGTTGCTCATCGCGCCGCCGCCGAGCGAGGCGCGGAACAACGCACGCGGGCCGTGGGAGGCTTCCAGGCCGATCAGGATCGCGCCGCTGGCGACCACACCCGCCAGCGCAACCCAGGCCAGTTGCCGCGAATCGCGCTGCTTGAGCACCAGATCGAGCAGGATCACCAGGCAAATCGTCGCCGTCAGCGCGATTTCCGGCAGGAAGAATCGCGCGTCCTGGATGATCTGGTCGGTGACGAGCCTGAACGTCGCTTCGTTCATCGGCTTGCCTGCTGCAGCAGCGCCTGGATCGTCGGATCCATGTAGTCCATGATGATGGCCGGGTAGACGCCGATCACCACGCAGAGGATGGCCAGCGGCGTCAGGGCCAGCCACTCACGCAGGTCCAGGTCCGGGAAACCCTTGTACTTTTCGGGGCAGCCGCCCATGAAGACGCGCTGGATCGTCCAGAGAATGTAGGCCGCGCCGAGCACGATGCCGGAGAGCGAGGCGAGCACGATCCAGGTCGAGTCGTAGGCGTGGTACAGGCCCGTATGATCCCAGGCGCCGAGGAAGACCAGCGCCTCGGAGACGAAGCCACAAAGACCGGGCAGCCCGAGCGCGGCGAAGAAGCCGATGGTGGCCAGGCCGGTGTAGTAGGGCATTTGCAGCCCGATGCCGCCGAAGTCGTCCAGG
>CAZMLI010000063.1:9092-15947 GCA_964566865.1 uncultured Planctomycetota bacterium | reverse complement strand
GAGACCCGTGGCAACAGTCGTTGAGCAAAAGCTGCTTCCATACAATCTGGAAGCCGAACGCGCCCTGCTGGGCTCGCTGCTGGTCGACCCTGAGGGCATGGGCACGGTCTCACAGAAGCTGCCCCGCCCGAACCTGTTTTACCAGCGATCGCACCAGATGCTGTTCGAGGTTCTGCTCGAGATGTATGACGAGCAGAAGCCGTTCGACCTGCTGATCCTGCTCGAGGAGCTGGAGAAGCGTGGCATTCTCAACCAGGTCGGCGGGCGCGAAACCGTGATGGACCTGATGGGGATCGGCTCGCCCTCCCACGCCGACTATTACGCAGATATCGTCAGCCAGCGGGCCCAGGTGCGACGCCTGCGCCAGGCGGCCGAGGAGGTCGGCGGGCTGTGCGAAAACGAAAGCAATGATGTCGAGCTGCTGACGGACCGCTGCGAGCAGATCTTCTACGAATCCACCCAGGAACGGGCGCGAACCGAGACCTTCACCATCAAGGAACTGGTCGGCGAGGCGATGGACATGATCCAGCGCATCGGCGATGATCCGGACTGCACGCGCGGCGTGTCGACCGGGTTTCACGAGCTCGACCAGCTGACCGCCGGCCTGCATCCCAGCGAGCTGATCATCCTGGCTGCCCGCCCCTCGATGGGCAAGACCACGCTGGCGATGAACATCGCCGAGCATGTCGCCCTGGCCGGCACGCCGGTGGCCATCTTCAGCATCGAAGTCGCCCGCGACCAGCTCGTTCGCAACATGCTCTGCAGCATGGCTGGCGTCAACTCGCACGATCTGCGCGCGGGCAAGATCGCGCCGCCCGACTATGAAGCCCTCTGGACCGCAGCCAGTCAGCTGGTCGCCTCCAAGATGTTCATCAACGACACGCCGAGCATTTCGATCATGGCGCTGCGCACCGCGGCGCGGCGCATGAAACAGCAGCACGATATCGGCCTGATCGTGATCGACTATCTCCAGCTGATGGAGGCCAGCAAGACCAGCGGCCGGGACAATCGGCAGCAGGAGATCACCGAGATCACCCGCGGGCTGAAGGCGCTCGGTCGTGAACTGTGTCTGCCGGTGATCGCGCTGAGCCAGCTCAACCGCAACGTCGACCAGCGCGAGGGACACCGCCCGCGCATGTCCGACCTGCGCGAATCAGGTTCGATCGAGCAGGAGGCGGACCTGATCCTGTTCCTCTACCGCGACGAATATTACTTCCCGGACACCTCGGAGCATCCGGGCAAGGCCGAAGTGATCATCGCCAAGCAGCGCCATGGCCCGACCGGCAGCGTCGAGCTGGCCTTCACCAAGGAGTGTGTGCGCTTTCGGCCGCTCTACCCATACGGAGAGGTCTGATCAGACCGACCGCGCTCACCTGTTTCATTCTGCTGGCCACCTGGGTCTGCAGCGCCTGCAGCCTGTCTCAAGCACAGGAGAAGCGATCGCCCGTGGTGCGCCGCATCAGCATCAAGGGCAACCGCAGCGTGGGCGACGCCTTCATCCGGCGCAACCTCAAGCTGCAACCGGGCAAACCGTTCAGCGCCGCGCTGCTCAACGAAGACATCAAGCGCCTCTACCGGCTCGGCTTCTTCTCCAACATCGAGGCGATTCGCGAGCCGGTCCCCGGCGGCATCAACATCACCTTCGTGCTGGCGGAGAACCTGGTGGTCGAATCGCTGCTCTTCTCGGGCCTCGACAACCTCGACGAGGAGGAACTCCGCGGTAGCCTGCGCCTCAAACCGAAACGCTCCTACAGCCTGTATCTGGCGCAGCTTGATCGGGAGAAGATCCTCGAGAAGTACCGCAGCGAGGGTTACCAGTTCGCCTCGGTCGAACTGTTGACCGAGCAGTCGCCACCGACAATCAAGGTGCTGTTCAAGATCGGCGAGGGGCCGCTGGTCGGCATCGAGAAGATCCGCTTCAAGGGCAACGCTACATTCGACGAAGATGATCTGGCCGATCATATGCAGACGGAGGAGAACGGCTGGTTCACCACCGGCAAGTTCGACGAGACCGTCTTCCAGGAAGATCTGGTCTCGCTGCTGACCTTCTACCGCACCAAGGGCTTCCTCGATGCCGAGGTCGTGCTGGGCGACGTCCGCTACTCCGCCGACAAGACCGAGCTGCATCTGGAGGTCGTGATCCAGGAGGGGCAGCGCTACACGGTGGACAAGATCGTCTTCGAAGGCAACAAGCTGTTCAGCAATGCCGAACTGACCCATCGAATGACGCTGCAGGCGGGCCAGCCCTATGATGCGGAGAAGAAGCGCAACGACCAGCGCAAGATCCAGGAGATGTACGCCGACAACGCGCACATTACCGTACGCGTCCTGCCCAACCTGGTCTACGCCTCCACCGGCACCAGCCTGTCGGTGGTCTATCAGATCGGCGAGAGCCAGCGGATCTACGTCGAACGGGTGGAGTTCGAAGGCAATACCGTCACCCAGAGCAGAGTGATCCGGCGCCAGATGCGCATCCATCCGGGCGACCCCTTCAGCTACCGCAAGGTACGCCAGAGTCGTCGCCTGCTGCTCTCGCTGAACTACTTCGACGCGATCGACTTCGACGTGCGCGAGACCGAGGAGCGGACCGCGAACGCGCGGGACCTGTTCATCAAGCTCAAGGAGGGCCGCACGGGCATCATCCGTTTTGCGGTCGGAGTGACCTCCAACGCCGGCGTGCTCGGCGAGATCTCGCTGACCAAGCGCAACTTCGACATCTCCCGCTGGCCCAAGTCGTTCGACGACCTGATCAACGGCAATGCCTTCTCCGGCGCCGGGCAGTTCTTCACGATCCAGCTCCAGCCCGGAACCGAGCTCAACCGCTTCCGGATCGCATTCCGCGAGCCGCACGTCAATGACGGTCCCTATTCGTTCGGAACGGAGATCCAGGCCTACCAGCGCAGTCGCGAGACGTTCGATGAACGGCGCATTGGCGGCACCCTCAGCTCCGGGCGCCAGATCACCGATAGCCTGCGCACCGACTGGCGTTACCGCGCGGAGAACATTTCGATCGACGATCTCTCGAGCGACGCGCCGCGAATCGTGCGCGAAGTCCGGGGCTCGAACTTCCTGGCCAGCCTGATCTTCGGTCTGACCTATGACCGCACGAACGACCCGCTGCTGCCGAGCAAGGGTTATCGTGTCGGAGGCGGCCTGGAAATTTCCTCGCAGGCGGTTGGTAGTGATTTTGACTATACCAAGTTGAACTTGCGCGGATCTTACTACTACACACCATGGAAGACGACCGACCTGCTACGCACGCAGCGCCACCTGCCGCATGTGATAGCGATCAACAGTCGGCTCGGCTTCGGCTTCGAGACCGGCAGCGAGATCCCGGTTTTCAGCCGTTTCTTTGCGGGCGGCTTCGGCTCGGTCCGCGGCTTTCGCTTCCGCACGATCAGTCCCAAGGATGCCGGCGAACCGTTCGGCGGTAAGTTCCTGGCGCTGTTGAGCATTCAGTATTCCGCGCCGATCTACCAGGACGCGCTGCGCGCCGTGATCTTCGCCGACATCGGCAGCGTGGCGGACGGGTTCGGCAGCCTCAGCGGCGAGCTGCGCGCCTCGGTGGGTCTCGGCGTGCGACTCAAGATTCCCTTTCTCGGGCCCCGCCCGATCGCGCTGGACTTCGGCTTTCCGATCCGCAAGCAGACGGATGACGAGACCGAGGTCTTCAGCTTCAGCATTGGCCGAAGTTTTTGAACGAGGAGTGGAACAGATGAACCAGATCAACCAGATCAACCAGATCAACACGATCAAGACGCTCTGGATCGCGCCGGCCGTGATCGTGCTGTTGGTTGCAATCGCCTGGAACTCGCCGACCGGGCAGGCCAAGGGTGCCGGGGAGAAGTCCGCACTGAAAGTCGGCACGGTCGACATCAATCTGATCTTCAAGAAGTACAAGAAGACGATCGCCAGCGAGAAGAAGATCAACGACGCCTACCAGCTCCAGCGACAGGAGTTCAAGGCGCTCGCCGCCTCGATCAAGCGTCATCGGGACGAGCTGGGGCTGATTGCCAGCGGCTCGACGCTGCTCGCGCAGAAGCGACAGGCCCTGTTCATGGAGGAGCGGCGCTACAAGTTCCGCACCAAGTGGGCCGAGGCCGAGTTCCGCGAGCGGCTGCATCTGGCCACGCAGAAGCTGTACAACGAAATTCAGCAGTGGATTGCCAAGTATGCCGAAAAGCAGGGCTACGACCTGATCCTCAAGATCGATCGCAGGCCCCTGGCCGCCAAGACACAGGAAGAGATGAAGCTCAAGATCCACACCCGCACGGTGATCTACCAGCGGAAAGCGCTTGATCTGACCGATCATGTGATTAAACTCCTGAACCAATAAACACGCTGTCCTGCAACGCGAGCCCAGCCGATGTGGCCCCGATGCGGGGCCGATGTGGCCCTCCTCGACTGCTCGAGGCGGGCTCATCGTGTGTTAAAGCCGGAAGAGAAGATTTCAACACTTGAAGCGCAATCAGAAGACGATCAAGAAAGCTGCTGAGTTCGAGGGCGTTGGCCTGCACAGCGGCGAGCACGTCCGCATGCGCTTCAAGCCAGCTGGTCCCGACGAGGGCATCACGTTCATTCGCGTCGATCTGCCCAAGCGCCCACGCATCCGGCTGCGCGCCGATTCCGTGGTGCAGAAGCTGCGCCGTTCGGCGCTGGCCAAGGATGGCGCCGAGGTCCAGACGGTCGAGCATCTGCTGGCCAGCCTCTCCGCGATTGGCATCAGCAACCTCGAGGTCGAGCTCGATGGCACCGAGGTCCCCGGGGCCGATGGCAGTTCGGCGCCGTTCTACGAGCTGCTGACGAAGGAGGCCGGGATCACGGAGCAGGAGGCCGAGCTGATCCCCTTCCGCATCGAGGAGCCGATCACGGTGGTCGAAGGCGACACCTCGCTGGTCGCCTTGCCGAGCAAGGACGACTCGCTGACGATCTCCTACGTGCTCGACTACGATGCACCGCTGCTGCGCAGTCAATATCTGTCACTGAAGGTGACCCAGGACTCCTTCGCCAGCGAGATCGCACCTGCCAGAACCTTCTGCCTGGCCAGCGAAGTGGAGGCATTGCGCCAGATGGGGCTCGGCAAGGGCGCCAACTACGAAAATACGCTGGTGGTCAACGGGGATACCATCCTCAAGAACACCCTGCGCTTCCCGAATGAGTTCGTGCGCCACAAGATCCTCGATCTAATCGGTGACCTCTACATGCTGGGAGGTCCGGTCGTGGGCCAGATCATCGCCACCAAGAGCGGGCATCTGACCAACATGCGCCTGGTCCAGCGCATCGCCGAGGACGATCGGCGGCGCAAGGCGGCCGAGGGCGGTGACTCCACCGGCCTCGATATTCGGGCGATCCAGAAGATGCTGCCCCACCGCTATCCGATGCTGCTCGTTGACCGCGTGCTCGAGATCGAGGGCACCAAGAGGGCCGTAGGCATCAAGAACGTCACCTTCAACGAGCCGTTCTTCCAGGGCCATTGGCCCGAAAACCCGATCATGCCCGGGGTTCTGCTGATCGAGGCGATGGCTCAGATGGCCGGGATCTTGCTGTGTCAGCATGTGCAGTCGCGCTATGCGGTCCTGCTGTCGCTCGACAAGGTCAAGCTGCGCCAGGCCGTGGTGCCCGGCGACCAGGTCCTGCTCGAGGCGGTTTCGGTCAAGTTGAAGGCCAGAACCGCCCAGATCAATACCACCGCCACCGTCGATGGACGCCTCGTTGGACAGGCTGAAATCAAAGTGATGCTGATCGACGCCTGATCTGCCCCGCGGCAAAAACACCAGTGCTGGAAACCGTTGAAACGATGCCTACCAGATCTGGTAGTTTCACCCGCCACAAATTCCAGCAGCCATCCCTTTTAACTTGGAAGGAAGACAAAATAAGGTATTCTTCCCCCCGAGTGAGGGTGGGTTCCGCTATTGGTGGGTGCGTTATGGTGGAGCCGGGAGAAAGGGAAGACTCCCTGCTCTGATGGACCCAGAGCGGTTACGGTCGCCAGATTGTCGCGGCCTCGAACCGCAAGGAGCTGAGAAGGAGCATCACGGAACCATGTCGTTGATAAGAGTCTTTGAGGGAGCAGCCGTTCACCCCCAGGCAGAAATTGCCGAGGGCGTCGAGATTGGCCACTTTACCACGATCGGTCCCAATGTTCGGATCGGCCGCGGCACCCGCGTCGGCAGCAACTGCACGATCGACGGGCACACCACGATTGGCGAGCGAAATACCATCTTCTCGCACGCCGTCATCGGCACCGCGCCGCAGGACCTGAAGCACAAGGGCCAGCCGACCAAGCTAGAGATCGGGGATGGCAATACCATCCGTGAGTTCGTGACGATCAACGTCGGCACCGAGCTCGGCGGTGGCGTGACACGCATCGGCAATAACAACATGCTGATGGCCTGCTGCCACGTCGCCCACGACTGCATCCTGAACGACAACATCATCCTTTCGAACAATTGCCTGCTCGGCGGCCATATCCAGATCGATTCGCATGCGATCATCTGCGGCGCCAGCGTCGTGCACCACTTCGCGACGATCGGGCGCCACGCCTTCATCGGCGGCCTGACCCGCGTCTCGCGCGATATCCCGCCGTTCATGATCTACGTCGGCAGCCCGCCCAAGGTACTCGGCGTCAACATCGTCGGTCTCAAACGGCATGGCTTCAATCACGACACGATCGCCGCACTGAAGGAAGCACATCGCTACTTCTTCCGCAGCGACGAGTCGACCGATAGCGCGATCACCAAGTGCGAGGATCTGATCTCGATCTATCCCGAGGTGCGGTTCCTGATCGAGTTCATCCACCGGACGCAGTCCGGCAAGTTTGGTCGCGCGCTCGAAGGCACCCGGCGCTTCGGCTAG
>CAZMLI010000063.1:4546-8992 GCA_964566865.1 uncultured Planctomycetota bacterium | reverse complement strand
TCCCCGCCCGTTCAGCCAGGCCCGCATGACCGAAGCCCCCGTCAAGATAGCGGTCGTGGGCGTGGGTCACCTCGGCGGCCTGCACGCCGGAAAGCTGGCGGGCATCTCCTCGGCCAAGCTGGTCTCGCTCTGCGACACCAATACCGAGCTGGTGCAGGAGCTCGCGGCAAAGCACGGTTGCGATTCGACCGGCGACTATCAGGAACTGGTGGGCCAGGTCGACGCGGTCGTCGTGGCCACCCCCACCGCGAGCCACGCCGAGATCGCCGAGTTCTTCCTCAACAGCGGCGTGCACTGCCTGGTCGAGAAGCCAATCACCAACGACTGCGCCGCTGCACAGTCGCTCGTCGATCTCTCGCGCTCGCGGGATCTGCGCCTGGCGGTCGGCCACATCGAACGCTTCAACCCGGCGATGATCGGGCTCAACTCGCTGGAGCTGCGACCCCGATTCGTCGAAACCTATCGCATCAGCCCGTTCCGCTTTCGCTCGATGGACATCGGCGTGGTGCACGATCTGATGATCCATGACCTGGACATCATCCTGCACCTGATCCAGCAGCCGGTGCGCTCGATCGAGGCGGTCGGGGTCAGCGTCTTCGGCGACTGCGAGGACATCGCGAACGCCCGCATCACCTTCGAGAATGGCACGGTCGCCACCGCGACCGCCAGCCGCGTCTCGATCAAGAGCGAACGCAGGATTCGCATCTTCGCCGCGGACACCTACGTCACGCTGGACTTCGAGAAGCGCACCGGCCGCGTGCTGCGCAAGGGCGAGAAGCTGCGCAGCGGAGAACTCGATCCGCGCACCATCGACCCCAAGACCCTCGACAACCCGATGGCCTTCATTCTCAGCAACCTGATCGAGATGCAGGAGCTGAAGGTCGAGCAAGGCGACGCGCTCGAAGCCGAGGACCGGGACTTCATCGAGGCGGTGATCAGCGGGCGCGATCCGACCGTGACCGGAGAGCACGGGCTGCGCGCCCTCGAGGTGGCCGAACAGGTTGTCGCCTGCGTCACGGCCAGCCTGGCCGAGAGCAGCTGATGTCTCTGTTCCTCGTGGCGGGAGATCCATCCGGAGACCGCCACGGGGCCAAGCTGGTCCAGGCCTTGCGGCGCGACGCACCGGAACTCGAGCTCTGTGGACTCGGCGGTGACGGCATGGCTGCCGCCGGTATGCGGCTGCTCTACAACCTGCCGCACCGTATGGCGATCATGGGCTTCTGGCAGGTGCTGTTCCGCCTGCCACGCATCGGCCGCATCCTGGACCAGGTCCGGCGCCACCTCGACCGCCACCCGCCGCGCGCCGTGGTGCTGATCGACTATCCGGGATTCAACTTCCAGGTCGCCGAGATGTGCCATCGCCGCGGCATCCCGGTGCTGTACTACATCACCCCCCAGGTCTGGGCCTGGGCGCCCTGGCGGGTTCGCAATCTGGCGCGGCTGGTCAGCAAGTTGCTGGTCATCTTCCCCTTCGAAGAGAAGCTGTACCAGGAAAAGGAAGTACCGGTGCGCTTCGTCGGCCACCCACTCTGCGATCAGCTCGACGCCTTCACGCCGGACGAACAGGCGATCGAGGCGCTCAGCGCTGGCCGCCCGATACTGGGCTTGCTGCCCGGTAGCCGCAGCCAGGAAATCCGCGGCGTGCTGCCGACGATGCTGCGCGCCGCCGAGCGGATCAACGAGCAGCAGGGGCCGATCTCGGTGGTGCTGGCTGCTGCATCCGCCAGGCACCTGCCTGCACTGGAGGCGTTGACCGCCGACTGTGCGTTGCCGGTGCAGATCGTGCTCGACCAGACCCACTCGGTGATGCAACTCTCGCGGGTCTGCCTGGTCGCCTCCGGCACGGCCACGCTGGAAACCGCTTACCTCGGCACGCCGATGGTGATTCTCTACCGCCTCTCGAGACTCTCCAAGCTGGCGCTGCGCTGCATCCCGCTGCTGACCGTAGCGCACATCGGCCTGGCCAACATCGTCGCGGGGCGCGAGGTCGTGCCGGAGCACCTGTTCAGCGGCGACATCAGCGCCAAGGTCGCCGAGCAAGTCGCCGGCCTCTGGCAGGGACCCCGACGCGCCGAATGCGAGGCCGGACTGGCCGGTGTGCGTCAGTCCCTGCAAACCTCGCGACCGGCCAGCGACGCCGCCGCGGAGGAAATCATCTCGTTTCTGGCCGACTGCCGATGATCGCGAGATATACTTAGCCGACGTGCGCCGAATCACTCTCTGCCTATTAGTCGTCTTGACCGCCTGTCAGGATGTCGGCGAGGTGCAACGCCCCCCCCACTTCGGCAAGCGCGCGACCCTCGACGAGACCCTCGATTCGTTGCTGGCCGTGCCGATGCGCATTCGCTGCGAACAAGTCATCCTGGCCGTCTCCCCGGAACACCGCAAGCAGATCCAACTCTTCGGCGCCAACCTGTCGCAAAGTCCCAGCGGCGGAGCGAGCGGCCAGGGCCAGATCCGACTGGTTTTCCGCACGCTCAAGCTCGACTGTCAGTCATTGCTGCTGACCGTGCACCAGAACCGGGTGGACTACTTCCAGCTGATGGCGACCGGCCAGGTGGAGGTGCAGCGAGTCGAGACCCGCTTCACCGCCCGGATGCTGACGATCGAAAACGGTCAGATGACCTACGCCGGCGCGCCCGCGCTGGACATCAAGTGGGACCTCTCGCCGCCGTCCAAAAAGAAGTAACTGCAGCCCTTCGAAGCCCCGGTATCATGGGCCCATGAGCATCGACCAGTGCATGGCAGCCTTTCGCAGCAGTCCCGTGATCGTCTGCATTCGACAGTCCGACACCGACCGCGCGCGCGCCGCCGCCCATGCCGTACTCGACGGTGGCCTGCGCCTCATCGAATTCACCCTGACCACCCCCGGCGCCCTGGAGCTGATCGCCGAGTTCGCCGCCGACGACAGAGCGATCGTCGGCGCCGGCACGGTGCTGGACGTCGCCGACGTCGAGCGCGTGGCCGCCGCCAACGGACGTTTCCTGCTCAGTCCCGTCTTCGATGCCGAGGTGGTCGAAGCAGCCAGCGCCCTGGGCCTGCTGGCCGTACCCGGTACCGCCACCCCCACCGAGATGCTACGCGCCCACCGCGGCGGTGCCCGCCTGGTCAAGGTCTTCCCCATCGGCCAGCTCGGCGGCGCAAATTACCTGCGCGCCGTGCGCGGCCCGCTCCCGCAGATCCCGCTGGCCGCCACCAACGGCGTCACCCTGGAAACGGTCGTCGACTACTTCGAAGCCGGCGTCACCGCAGTCGGCATCGGCGGCGCCGCGCTATTCCCGGTCGACCTGGCCAGCGACGATCTATCCCCGGTCGTCGAGCGCGCGCGGGCCTTCGTCGACGCGGTGGCCCCCTACACCAGCTAACTCAGGCCCCGTAGGGCGTGGGCTACTTATCCCTATCCCACGGCACCAACTCCTCGGTCACCTCGAACCAGTATTCTAGATTGGGTTGGTCTACCGGAGCTCTGCGGGTCAGGATCGAGAGCCGCCTGGCGTCCACGCCCAATCGGACCAGTTGTTCGACGATCGACAACCCCTTGCGCATGGCAGCCGGGGCCTCTGCCGCTGTGCGGCTGGCCACCAGCACGCGCACCTTGTTTCTGTATCCCTTGAGTACCCCTGCCAGTTCCTCAAGATGTGTTCCATTCTCGGCAAGAGCCTTCTGATTCGGACTTATCAGCAACCCGCGGGCCGTCTGCACGATTCTCAGCTCGCCCGAGATCAACAGCTCACCCGGTTGCTTCTTGATTTCCCTTTCGGTCACCGAGACAAGATTGTCTGGACCCTGTTCAGCGATCGGGCGCATAACACTCAACAGGACAACTCCCATGCTGATCATCCCCATCAGCACAAAGAAGATCATCGGGGTGAATGCGGTACCGCTCTCGGATTTCCCCGGTTGATGAGCAGCGGCCTCGGCGACCATTGCGAGATTGATCTCGACTGCGCGCAGCAGGATCTCCCCCAGACCCACGCTGTAGAGCACCGTCAGCAGAGCAATAGCCATGCCCAGACCGATGCTACTGGGGTCGTCGAGGTTGGCCAGCATCGCGATCATGCCGATAAAAAACCCCAGCGTTCCCAGAGCCAGCAGGTACTGTCTCGCGGCGGCCACGATCCGTAATTCTGTCGGCCGGTCCTGCGACGACGCACCGAACGCGGAGCGCACTGTGCCTAGCAACTGGGACGGGGAAAAGGAGATGAGCAGCGCCAGGACCGCTCCCCCGACAGTGATTAACAGAGAAGGGACGCTGACGAAAATCGCAGGGTGATCAGTCGACGTGATGCCTGCAAGGCACAGCAGCAACACCAATCCAACCAGCCCAAAGAGCCTACTCACACCTGACTTCATTTGTCTTTCTCCTGAACAGTCCTGAGCCTAGTTGCTGATGTACCGCCTTGGCCAGTTGACGGCGTCGACGGAGGAGTTGCTGTCGCATCACGA
>CAZMLI010000063.1:0-4446 GCA_964566865.1 uncultured Planctomycetota bacterium | reverse complement strand
GCAATTCACAGGTAGTCCCTCAGGCTGATGCGCAGCTTCTGCAGCACACGAAAGGCGCGCACCTTGACCGCGCCAGCTGTGCTACCGGTGATCCGAGCAATCTGTTGATAGTCCATGCCTTCATAGCGGGAGAGCACCAGCACCTCTCGATCGGCAGGGGGCATCGATCTGATCAGCTCGTCCAGTGCGTCCACCAGCTCCCGCTGACCGACTTGCTCGACCGGGTCATTCGGTTGCGCTCGCGGCATCTGGAACGCCTCCGACCGGCCTTGCTGACTCGCTGCCCGGTAGGCCACGTTTCTGGCGATGGTATAGATCCAGCCCGAGAAGTTGCCTCGCGACTGATAGGAAGCGCGCATAGAAACCAGCCGCAGGAATGTCTCCTGCACCAGATCCGCTCCATCCATGCCCGGGAACAGTCGAGCCAGGAATCGCTCCAACCGCTCGCAATAGCGCTGGGTCAGGCACTCCAGAGCCTCGGCACTGCCAGCGACATAAGCCGTCATTAGCTGCTCATCCGTGTTGGAATCCATCCCACTGAAACGCTATATCAAGCCGATGCCATTTGGTTACAGATTCTCTACGAATCTCCCCCACCGGCAGCGCATGGGCCTACGCGGGCTTTGTTGATAGGATGGCGCCATGAGAACCCTGCTGATTGCGCTATTGCTCTGCCTGCCGGCCGCGGCTCAGAACCGTCGCGGCCCCGATAAGCTGGACGTCGAGGCCGGCAAGAAGATTCGCAAGTACACCACCAGTCCGGCCTACCTGACACGCTGGGTCGACCACCTGCCGGTCTCGAAAACCGTGCCCTCCCCGCAGAAGTTCCTGGGCTACGTAATCGGCACGCCGAACCGGTTGACGGCGCCGACCCGGATCAACGCCTACTTCCACGCCCTGGCAAAGGCCTCCGACCGGGTGCAGGTGTTCTCGATGGGCCGCTCTCACGGCGGGCGCGAGATGATCGTCGCAGCGATCGCCGACCCGGTGCACCTGCGCGACCTGGCGGCGATCAAGCGCGCCAACGCGCTGCTGGCCGACCCGCGCATGACCGGCGAGAAACGGGCACGCGAGATTTCGCGGCTCGTTCCGCCGATCTACTGGATCACCGCCGGGCTGCACTCCCCCGAGACCGGCCCGCCCGAGATGGTGATGGAGCTGGCCTACCGCCTGGCGGTCAGCGAGCAGCGGCACATTCGTGAGATTCGCAAGGGCGTGGTGACGCTGATCTCTCCCGTGCTCGAGATGGATGGCCGCGCGCGCATGGTCGACTGGTGGAAGCGCCACCTGACCCAGCACACCGATCGAAAGAACATGCCACCGCGCATGGCGCCGTTCTGGGGCGACTACACCGCGCATGACAATAACCGCGACGGTCTGCAGCAGAGCCAGCCACTGACGCGCAACTACACCGACCTGTATCACGAGTACTTGCCGGTGGTCTCGCTCGACCTGCACGAGTCGGTGCCGTTGCTCTACGTCTCGATGGGCACCGGGCCCTACAACCCGACCATCGACCCGATCACGGTCAGCGAGTGGCAGTGGATCTCGGGCTACGAGGTGAGCCAGGCCACCCGCCTGGGGCTGCGCGGGGTCTGGACCTGGGGCTTCTACACGGGCTGGTACCCGGGTTATCTGCTCTGGGTCACCAACAATCACAACGCCAACGGTCGGTTCTACGAGACCTTCGGCAACGGCCACCCCGGCACCTTCACCCGCTCGCTGCGCCGCTCCAGCTTCGCCGGCAAGCGCACCAACTCGCGTCAGTGGTATCGGCCATGGCCCCCGGCCCAGTCGGTGCGCTGGAGCCTGCGCAACAATACCAACTACATGCAGAGCGGCGTGCTCGCGTCGCTGCAGCTGGTCGCCCGAAACGGTGAGCAGTTGCTCTTCAACTTCTGGAGGAAGAGCCTCAACTCGCTGAACAAGGGGCGTGCTGAAGCGCCCTATGCCTTCGTCATTCCGGCCAAGCAGCGCGACCGCGGCAACCTCGCCCACCTGCTCTGGCTGCTCGCCCGGCACCGGATCGAGGTACATCAGAACAAGGCCGGTGACTTCGTCGTGCGGATGAACCAGCCCTATCGGAACTTCGCCCGCACGCTGCTGATGAAGCGCGACTTCCCCAAGTCGGCCGCGCTGGCGCCCTACGACGATGTGGCCTGGAGCCTGGACTACATGCTCGGCCTGGAGATCCAGGCGATCGACGACAAGGCGATCCTCGGCAAACCCGCGCGACGGCTGAAAAGCCCTCCGTCGCTGCCCGGCGCGGCGGCTCAGGCAACCGAGTGGATCGTCACCCACAAGGCGCAAACACGGCTGGCCAGCCTGCGCTGGGCCTTGCCCAAGAACGCGGAGGTGGAGGCGCTGTCGGAACCCTGGATGAACTACCCCCGCGGCTCCTTGCTGATTCGCGGCCCATCCCAGGCGCAGATGCAGGCGCTCTGCGCCAGGTTTGGCATCGATGCCGCGGCCCGGCCGGCGCAGGGCCAGGCCCCCGCCACCATCCCGGTCGACCTGCCGCGCGTGGCGCTGTACCACAGCTGGCGTTACACCCAGGACTCGGGCTGGGCGCGCTACACGCTGGAGCAACTGGGCATCCCCTACACCCTGATCAACAAGGATCATCTGCGCCGCGGCAAGCTCGACAAACAGTTTGATCTGATCCTGCTGCCCAGCCAGGGCCGGCTCGACTTCAAGAGCCTGGTCCACGGGATCCAGCGCAAGTGGGGTCCGCTGGCCTACACCAAGACCCCGCGTTATCCATCCCACGGCATCATCGACAGCTCGCCCGACATCACCGGCGGGATGGGCTTCGAGGGCCTGCGCAACCTGCAGCGCTTCGTCCAGTCGGGCGGCTTGCTGATCGCGCTGGGCAGCGGCGGCCGCCTGCCGGCCGACAGCGGGATCGCGCGCAACGTCACGCTGGCCCAACCCGCCGGACTGTCCAACCCCGGCTCTCACCTGACGGTCAAGCAACTGCGCCCGGAACACCCGACCGTCTGGGGCTACAAGACGGTGACCCATGTCTTCCGCGGCAACCATCCGCTGTACCAGGTCCGGGACAACGACCGCGGCATGGTCGTGCTGCAATACGGCACGAAGACCGCCCTGCAAACCGAGCAGGCGGCGGACCGCAAGGCCGATATCCCCGTGAAAAACGGCAAGCCGAAGGACAAGCCGCAAGACAAGAAGAGCCCGCCGCTGCTGCTATCGGGGCTGCTCAAGGGCGCGGACAAGCTCGAACGGCAAGCCGCGATCCTCGACGTGCCGGTGGGCAAGGGCCGCGTGCTGTTCTACTCCTGGAACCCGCTGCACCGACATCAAAACCAGCATGACTTCCCCTTCCTGACCAACGCGCTGCTGTTCTGGAACGACTTTCCCAAGCGCACGCCGACCGAGCAGGAAATGCGCCAACGGGAAAACGGATAGTGTGTAAAATGGTAGCTGGAGGGTAGTTTCCTGACGCGAGGAGCAAAGGCATGGCCAAGGCGATTGTCGACCCCGAAGCGCTGCGAAATTTCGCCCTGGAGCTGAAGCGCTTCAACAGCGATCTGCAAGCAGGCGTGACCACGATACACCGGCAGTTCACCAAGCTCAGCGACACCTGGCGCGATCAGGAACAGCAGAAGTTCGCCGAGGATTTCGAGCAGATGTTGCAGGCGCTGTCGAAGTTTGCCGATGTATCCGACCGCCAGGTTCCGCTGCTGCTGCGCAAGGCCCAACGCATCAACGATTACCTGGGTCAACGTTAAGTGTCACGCGCCAACATCGGCTCGGCCGATGTACTGAAGACCTTCCGCCACAGTCTGCTCAAGTTCGACGACGAGTGCCAGCGCGCGCTTTCGGCGGTGAATTCGGACCTCGGCCGCGTCCTGGAGTGGTTGCGGCACGAGCAGTTGTTCTACTGGAAGAGCCAGCTGATCAAGCTGGAGGAGCTGGTTCGCGTCAAGAAATCCGAGTACATTCGCGCGGGCCACGGCGGGACCTACCAGCGCAAGACCAGCGCGGTCGAGGAGCGCCTCGCGCTGGACAAGGCCAAGCGGATGAAAGCGCACGCCGAGGAGAAGCTGCAGACGATCAAGCGCTGGGCCAATGCACTCGATCAACAGACGCGTCCGATGCTCGCCTCCTGCGCCCGGCTGAACAATCTGCTGAGCGACAACACCCCGAAGGCCGTCGCCCGGCTGGATCAGATGCTCGACAGCCTGGACGACTACCTGCGCGAATCAACGGGAGCAGGCTAGTGCGTGTCACCAATAACAGCGACGCGCAGTTGATGAGCGCGCTCAACGACCTGGAGCGCGACTGGGCCATCACCGCCGAGAGCTGGCGGGACAAGGCGCGGGCCGACTTCGAGAAGGCCCACATCGAGGAGCTCTCCTCCACGGTCCGGCGGGCGGTCAACGACATCGGCGAGATCAAGCAGCTGCTGCGCAAGGCGGTCAG
>CAZMLI010000062.1:4074-15995 GCA_964566865.1 uncultured Planctomycetota bacterium | reverse complement strand
GCGACGAGCAGGATCTCCTCGACGCGCTGTCGCATCAACGTGCGGTAGCCTGCGAGTGCCTCGGCCGCCATCAGCTACCTGGGTCGCCCGCAGCCTGTGGATAAAGTGCCATCAGGCCGTGCGCTGCGCTTCGGCCCTGATTCGCGGCGGATTCTTCGCGAGGGTCCATCGTGGTCGCTCGGCTCCGCCTCGCGCCCCCAACGCCTGCCTGCGGCAGGCATTGGGGCTGCGTTACTCGGCCTCGGCAACCTCCCGGGTTGCCTCCGGCCTCGTGCCTGACCACGATTGATCCTCACGAAGAATCCACTCGCGCACTTTTTCCACAGGCTGCTCGGCAGCGTTCTGATTGTGAGCATGCTGTATGCAATAAAATTGCCGCGAAAAAGTCAAGTTCAGACGTCGCCGGAGAGATGCGATAGGATGCTCTCGTGCAAAGCAGACCCTCTCCAGCCAAGGACCCGGCGTGACCCCCGCGGAGCTTGCGGCCCGCATCGCGCAGTCCACCCCGATGCGCTTTGCCGAGGATGTATCGCAGCTGAGCGAGGCGCAGCGGGATGTGCTGGCCGACACCGCCCAGGAGCTGTACCAGTTGCTCTACAAGGTCTACTGGTGCCACGGTGACTCGGCCCAAATTCCGACCTATTTCTACCGACTGTTCAAGGCCCGCCTGCGCGTGGAGGACGGCTGGCTGATGCCCTTCATGGTGGCCGAACTGGCGGTGCTGGCCCTCTGCCCCTACAGCCTGGGGCAGAAAATACGCTGCTTGAATCATTCTGGCGACGCCGCGCCCGTCGTGCGCGTGCTGAGCGATCGCCGCCCCGAGTGGGTCGACCAGTGGATCCACAAGATGCTCGGTGGAAGGCGGCATGTGCTGGAATGGGAAGATCTGCGCGGCATGATCCAGGCCGGTATCTGTCAGGTGCCCGAGCATGATGGGTACATTCAGCTGATGGCCTTCGACCTGCCACGACGGGGAGTCGAGTCGCTCAGTCGCCAGCTGCGCGGCGACCCCGGGCTGCTGCAGCACGAGATCTGGCGGCTGTTCGAGATCAAGACCACCGCGTTCCTGCACGATCTGGGTGACGAGGACTGGGCCCGCACCCTGAGTCAACTGGCGCAGACGCAATACATCGACCGGGGGCGGCTGATCGACGCCTGCCTCGCCGGCATGCAGCGCGACCTGACCACACCCTACCTCTACGGTTTCCGCAAGCTCTACGAACAGCTCGCGCCCGATCTCGAGGAGGTCGCCGGGCGTGCCCCCGTCCTGCTGCGCCTGCTGGCAAGCCCCCACGCTGGCCTGGTGACCTTCGCACTCGCAGAGCTGCGCGAGCTGCAGAAGGCCCATCGCCTCGACGGCGCTGCATTCGTCGCGGCCTTCGCCGGCGTGCTGGACCGAAAGAGCAAGACCCAACCCAAGTCAGCCCTCACCCTGCTGCAGCAACTGGTCGACCATGACGCCACGCTGCTGCCGCTCGCCGCCGGCGCCACGGTCGAAGCACTGGCGCACGTTTCACTCGACGTGCAGCACTGCGCGCTGAAACTCCTGGAACGCTGGTCGGACCAGCTAGACGCGCAGACCACCAGCCGCATCGGCCAGCTCGTCGAATGCGTGCCGCCCGTCTATCGGGAACGAACCCGTGCGCTGGCGAACCCACCCTGACTGGATGTTGCTCTCAGAACCCAGCGGTTCCGCAATGCCGTTGCCCTCAGGGCAGCCTGGGGATGGGATAAGCGTGATGTCAACGACGACCTGCGCAAAAGCGACCACAGTCGGCTCGTTCCGCGACAGGAAACCCAGAAGAATTGCCAATGACGCCCCGCGATGCCCTTGCATCCGGGGCAGGCCGCGTAGGGCGGGGGCTTGTCCCCCGCCGGAAGAGTGCGGTCGGTGCGGCGGGGGCCAAGCCCCGCCCTACGGCACTTTGAGCGAGGTGACGTAACTCATTTCGCGCAATGGCTGCGTGAACAAGTGTCCGTGTTACGCGTAGATTTCAACAGCTCGCAGCACTGTAGAGTTTGGTCCGTAGGCGCAAACCGCAGCGCAGGCGTGTGTCGCAAGTAGGCTACTCGCTGCGCAGCGCGTTGATCGGATCCAGGCTCGCGGCGCGGTGCGCCGGGTAGAGTCCCGCCAGCAGACCGACCATCGTGCAGAAGGCGACGGTGCCCAGCAAGAGATGGACCGGCGCGCTGAAGAACTCGAAGCCCTGCCAGTCGGCGGCGATCAGTTGCACGCCCCAGCGGTTGATTGCCAGCCCGACGCCGATGCCAGCCGCGACGCCGGTGACGCCGCCGAGCAGGCCGATCGCCAGCGCCTCGAGCGCGAACAGACCACGAATGCGGCGCGCCGTCGCACCGACGGCCTTCATCACCCCGATCTCCTGGGTGCGCTCCATCACCGCCATGATCAGCGTATTGGCGATCCCCAGCGCGGCGACGAACAGCGCGATCAGGCCGAAGGACGAGAGGAATGCGTCGATCACCGAGAAGACCTTGCCAATCAGCGCGAGGTTCTCTTGCAGCGATCGCACCTTGAACCCACGGCGCTCGATCTCGGCGCGCACCGCGGGCAACTGCGCCTTGGAGCCGACCCGTACGCGCAGGCGCGCCCCCCACGGCCGCCGCTTCGAGTCGCTTGCCCGGGGTGCTTGTTCGAGCGCGAGCATGCCTTCCAGCAGCCGGTACAGCCGTTTCTTCCGCGGGGTCCCCTGGCGCAAGGTCTCTCGCAGCGCATCCTGTTCGAGCAGCCCGCGCAGTTGCGCGAGTCGCCCCATCAGCGCCAGCATCGCGTTGGCATTCTGTTCGGGTCGGCTCGGCAGCTCGGCGAGACCACTCAACAGCTCGGCCAGCTGTTTCTCCTGCGCCGTGCCAGCCCGCAACGCTTCCATCAGCACCGCGTCGCCAATCAAGCGGGACAGCGCCATCAACTGCTCCACCATTGCCAGGTTGCCACCGTCCATGCCGCCACTGCTGGCGGCCAGCCGCCCGGCGAATTGAAACTGGGTGATCTCCTCGCCGAAACGGGGCGAGATCAGCACCACCGACGAGAGGATCGACTTGCGGGTCACCCCGACGATCGTCGCGCGGTAGCTGCGGTAGGTCGCCTTGATCTGCTTGGGCATGATCCAGCTGAACCGCCCGAGCTGATCCAGCTTCGGAAACAGCATCTCGACCTCCCGCCCGACCAGCGCCTCCGGCGTGGTCTGCCAGGCCTCGCTGTACTGGTAAGACAGGATCACCTGTCGCGGGCGTTGTTCGCGGAAGGCTCTTCCGGCGGCCAGCCGAAAAGAGGCCTTGCCACTGCGAACCAGCGAATAGCCGATGTAGTACTCTTCGGTGAACGCGTTCGGGCCGGCTGTCTTATCGGACGTTGCCGGCCGGTTCGCATCGAGCGCCTCCTCGCCGCCCGCGATGAGCCGCAGGCCGTCCATGATGACGTAGGTCCGCGGGCGCACACCGACCACTCCCGGGATCTTGCGCAGATCCGCCACCTGCGCGTCGGTGAACGGGGTGAATCCGCTGCGCGCGGTCGACATGCGCTCGAGCGTCTTCTGCTGCAGCTTGCGCGGCGGTTTGCCCAGCTGCTCGGCCCGGCTGCCGACGATGTCCTGCCAGCTGTAGCGCGAGTTGACGACCCAGAGGGAGAGCGGGTCGTTGATCGACTCCGCCTGCGTCAGGATGAAGTCGTGCAGCCCGAGTCCCAGCCCGACCATCAGGGTGATCGCCAGCGCGCCCACCGCGATGCCGAAACCGGTCAGCGCGGTGCGCAACCGATGCCGCCTGAGACTCAACCCCACATCCCGCAAGATGTCGACGACGGGCAGACGCCGGGGAGCCGAGAAATCGGCCATGGCCCCTGCGCGAGGCGCAACAGCCGCTTCCCCCTTGCGCTCGTCCCCCACCACCTTGCCGTCCTTCATCCGCACCACGCGCGCCATGCGGCCCGCGATCTCCGGGTCGTGGGTGACCAGGATCAGGGTCAACCCGCGTTGCGCCTGAAGTCTACAGAACAGCTCGATCATCTCCTGACCGGTCCGGCTGTCGAGGTTGCCGGTCGGCTCGTCAGCCAGCAGGATCTGCGGGTCGTTGGCCAGCGCGCGGGCAATCGAGACGCGTTGCTGTTGCCCCCCCGACAGCTCGGTCGGCCGGTGGGCCAGGCGATCCCCGAGACCGACGGCCCGGAGGATCTCCGCAGCGCGCCGCCGACGCTCGGCGCGGGGCAGGCCGGCCAGCTTCAGCGGTAGTTCGACGTTCTCCAGCGCGCTGAAATGCGGTTGCAGGTAGAAGGACTGGAAGACGAAGCCAATGTTGCGGTTGCGATAGGCCGCCGCCTGCGCCTCGCTCATCCGGGCCAGTGCCTGCCCAGCGACTTCGATCTTGCCTGCCGTCGGCTGGTCCAGCGCCCCGAGCAAGTGCATCAAGGTGGACTTGCCAGAGCCCGATGGACCCAGCAGCGCAATGGAGTCGCCAAGCTGGATCTCGAGATCCACCCCGTCGACCGCGCGCACCTGCTCGGCGCCCATTTGATAGTGGCGTTCCAGACCGCTGATACGGATCAGCTGAAGAGTCTCAAGCGGATTCATGATTTCCTTTACAGGCTGTGCGCCAGGATCGTTTGATCGGCCTCAGCATGCCCGATCCAAACCGAAAAAACACAAGTGATCAAGTGCCATAAGGGTGGGCCCCTTTTGCGGTTGAATTCCTGCGTAGCCGTGTTAAGGTTCGCGCCTCACTCGCAGGGTGATAAATCCTGCTGGTCCCACCCCTTGGAGGAAGCAACAGGATGAGAGGTAACCTGACCGTCCTGGGTATACTCGGGCTGTTCCTGATCGGTGCGATCTGGATCACGCTTTGGGCTCCAGAGATTCCGGGAAAGACCGACCACTCCGCCTCGGTTTCCTGGTACGACTATCCGGTCCCTGATTCCCCCATTGCCGACCTCGGCCCACGCGAGCTGCAGCGGCTGAAGGCCGTTCGCAAACAGCTCAAGCGCAAACTCGCCGGCGCCAAATCGAAGAAGCGCAAGAAGAAGAACAAGAAGCGAAAAAGACGCCCGCTGTCAAAGGCCGATCGGGCAAAGATCAAGCAGAAGATCGCGCAGATCGACGCCAAACTCAAGCTGGCGAAGCAGCAGATCGCTGCGGGCGGCGAGCTGTTCAAGACCTACTGCGCCCAGTGCCACGGGGACAAGGGCAAGGGCGACGGATTCGCGGCCAGCTTCCTCGAGGTGCCGCCGCGCAACTTCTACCAGGCCAACTACCGCTTCAAGACAGCGGCGCAGGGCAGGCTGCCGCACGACGCGGATCTCTTCCGCACGATCTCGCTCGGGTCGCGGCGCACGCCGATGCCGGGATTCGCCAAGATCCTCACCCCCGAACAACGCTGGAACCTGATCCAGTACCTCAAGACGCTCTCGAGAAAGTGGGGCAAGGCCAAGTCCTACGACCACGGCCCGCCGATCGAGACGGTGCTCGGCCCGCCGCCGCGCGATCTGCTCTCGGCGCGGATGAAGAGCCTCGGCCGCGAGTCCTATCAAGCCAACTGTTCCAAGTGTCATGGCGAGCAGGGCTATGGTGACGGCGCCTCCGCCGATGGCCTGCGCGACGACTCCGCGGGCGACGACAAGAAGACCCCGCTGGCGCCCCGCAACTTCCATCAGCCCTGGATGTTCAAGCGCGGCCATGCGCTGAAGGACATCGCGATCACGATCACGCTCGGGCTGGAAAGCGTCGGCATGCCGTCTCACGCCCCGCCGACGCTGACGCGCGAAGCGATCTGGGCCACCGCTCAGTATGTGCTGAGCATGAGCGATAAGGTGCCCACGCCAAAACTGCCGCGCAGCAAGCCTGTGCGCCTCTCGGGCCGGATTCAGACGACTCTACAGATCCGCTCGCGGGCCTGGAAGTATCAGCAGCTGGTGGATGTGGTCAAGAAGGGCAGGGAGACCAAGGAATGGGTCTTCTTCCTCGACAAGCCGATCCAGGTCGTACAAGGGCAGCTGGTCGAGCTGATCTTCAAGTCGGCAGACAACGGGACCGGACGCGGACAAGGGCTGGCGATCGCAGGTTACGAGGCCTCGGTCTACCTGACCGGCGTCACCACCGACCGCCCGGCGCGAGTCGTTTTCCGGGCAAACAAGGCCGGAACATTCCGGATCTACAACCCGATGCAAACCGCTCCGGGTGACGTGCTGGCCAAGATGACCGGCATTCTCAAAGTAACCCCTCGCAAGAAGTAGCCTGAGGAGAGACTCGATGGAGCCAGGTGAAAGAATATTTCTCTTCAGCTTCGCGCTGATCGGCATCGGCCTGCTGGCCTATGGCCTCGGCAACTGGAGCGGTCGCGACGCGCCGCAACCAGCGGCCACCCGCACGCATGTGCCGAGCGGAGCGCTCGATGCAGACTACGCCTTCGTACCGGGCGGTGGTTCGGGCGACGTCAAGGTCTACGGCTTGCCGTCGGGCCGGCTGCTGTCGACGATTGCGGTCTTCGAGCCGTCCGGCGCCAGCGGCTACGCGACCCAGGGTGACGCGACCTCGCGCAAGCGGCTGGACGGTACCGGCGGGCTGCGGGGTGACCTGCGCGCTCTGGCCCGTCACAAGACCGACCTGTATGCTTCGGACAAGCTTCACGGGCGTGTCGCGCGGCTCTCGCTGGTCGATTTCAGCGTGCGCGAGATGGTGCGCGTCGAGAACCTGCAAGCCCCCAGCGGGCTGGCCGTCGTCACCAGGCAGATCCCGCACAAGACCCCCAAGAAGCCGGAGCGGGTCGCGACCTACGTCACGGTCGCCGGCCAGTCGAGCATCACACGATCCGGCATCGTCGCCTTCCTCGATCCGACCAGCCTGAAGAGCGTCTTTCATGTCAGCATCGCGGGCGATGCGGGCCAGTGCACGGCGGGACCGCAGGGCAAGTGGCTGTTCGTCGGCGCCAGCTTTCCGCTGCCTGCGAATCCTTCCATGGCGCTGCGCAAGAGCGGCGCGGTCTTTGCCATCGACATCGCCCGCTGCGAGCGCGACCTGAAGCGTCCCGAGATCTGGATCGGCGTCTCCGGTCAGCGCAAGAAGGCGGGTTTCGAGATCACCACGATCCACCCGGGCACCGTCGCCAGCAGTGCAGGACTGCGCAGGAATGACGTGATCACCAACCTGGAAAAGATCCGCGGCAAGCAGGCCGGTGCCTGGATCACGCTCAAGCTGCAACGCAAAGTCGACAAGAAGATCACCCGGCTAGCGGTCCAGCTTCAGCTGCGTGTGCCGCTGCTGAGCGCATCGGCCACGACCGACACCAGTTTCAAGGGTGCGGGCGACGCGACGGACGAGGTGCCGATCGCGCTGGGTCGGGAGATACCGGTCAACCGCCAGCCCGCCGGTCTGACACTTCACGACCCCTACATCCTGGTCAGCTGCCGCGGCGGCAATACGGTCACGGTGATCGATACCAGGCGGCTGCGAGACCGTCGGCCCAGTGGTGCGATCACCGGCGAGGTCGAGCTGGGCAACGGTCCGGTCAGTAGCACGGTCGGGCCCCGAGGCATCGTCTATACCGCGCTGTACGAGGACTCGCAGGTCGTTCGCTGGGATCTGCAGCGCGCCCTCGACGGCCAGTCCGACTACCTGCTCGCTCGGACCCGCGTGCACTCGCGACCGACCGGGGTGACGCTGGGTGATCGGACAGTGCTGACCTTCTGCGCCCAGGCGGGCGAGCAGTACCTGCCGACGGGCACCACGCCGCGCGCCAACATGGTGCTGCTCGGCGCGCGCGACCTGGCGCAGCTGACCCAGTCGCCGGTCGGGCATGCGGCGGCCAGCGCCCTGGTCGTTCCGGCCAGCAAGCTGGCGATCCGGGTCAAGCGCGAGGTGTCCAGCGTGGTCACCCAGGAGCCGCGGAAGCCGACGCGTTCGGGCAACCAGCTGCTGGTGGAGCTGCACATCAGCCGGGGCCGGATCGTACCGGCCGAGTTCGAGGTCAAGTCCGGCGACAAGGTCACACTGAAGATCTTCGACATCGACCCGATCGTCGGCATCGGACATGGCCTGGCGGTCACCGGCCATGTGGCCGGCCTGCCGATCCCCACGGGCGGCCAGCGAACCATCACCTTCACGGCCGGGGCACCGGGGACCTACTATTACTACGAGACGCGCGCCGCTTCGATCTCCGCCAACCAGACGCGCGGTTTGATGGTGGTCAAGAAAAGGTAGGGGAGCGCAACTGATGGAAAACCGTCAGCAGAACATCGTCATACTGATCATCATCTTCATCCCGTTCGTGATCACGGTGATCGCCACCCTGATGGCCGTGCCCGCCGACCGCTGGACCGAGGTCGATCGCGGCGTGGCCAAGACCGGCAGCGATCCGGTGGTCTGGGATAAAGAGGTCGATCAGGACGGATCCCAGCACTGGGAAGCCGTCAGCGCCAAGGGCAAGACCGGTTCGATCGAGGTCTATGTCGAGTACACCGGCGAGGCGATGGCAAAGAGCATGATCCAGCTCTCCAGCTTCGCCGACTGCGCCAAGGTCCACGACGGCGACCCGGTCTTCCATCAAGCGCAGCTGGTCAACGGCAAGGCGGTCCCCTGGGCCTTCGTCAAGCTGAGCAAGGCGCCCCGCGGTGTCAGCTTCAAGATCCCGGCCCCGCGCGGGCTGGATCAATATGGCTGCGTCTATGTGCCGCACGTCCTGGGACTGGTCAAGGGACAGGGCCTGCACGTGCGCAACGGCGACAGCACCAGCCACAACATCAACATGCAGGGCTTCACCGACGACGACACCAAGTTCAACAAGGTCCAGGGCAAGGGCGCGCCGGTCTTCAAGCTGACCTTCGAGGTCCTGACGAAAAAGGCGACCAAGACAAGCTGCCAGATTCACTCCTGGATGGGCGCCCGGATCCATGTCGTGGAGCACCCCTTCTTCTGCACCACCGACGCCCAGGGCAAGGGCAAGATCATGAAGTTGCCGGCGGGCACCTATACGCTGTCGGTCGCGCACGAGTCGTTCAATGGTAAAAGCCAGACAGTCACGGTAGAGGCCGGCAAGGTGAAGAAAGTCACCTTCAAGGTCAAGTGAGCCACATAGGGAGAGAGAGACGGATGCACCGTTTCAAGTTCACCGCCGTCGCGTTGGTTGTGGCGGGCATGGCCCTGATCGCACCCGAGGCCGGCGCGATCAGCTGGTGGGGCGACCTGATCCCCCATGCGGCCGAGGGATACGGCGACCGTGTCGACGCGCTGTATTACTTCATCTACTGGGTCACCGGGCTGACTTTTGTCGGTGTCCAGGGCACGCTGCTCTACTTCTGCTGGCGCTACCGCGAGCATGAGGGCAACACCGAGGGCATCTACAGTCACGGATCCCACAAGCTCGAGGTCATCTGGACCATCACCCCGGCGGTGATGCTGATCTTCCTGGCGCTGATCCAGCAGTCGGCCTGGATGGACATCAAGACCCGCTTTCCGAAGGTCGCACCGACCGATGGCAGCGAGGCGCCGCTGCGGATACAGATCCTCGGGCGTCAGTTCAACTGGTTCTTCCGCTATGCCGGTCCCGACAATAAGTTCGACACCTTCGACGACTATGTCAGCGCGAGCCTGGTGATCCCCAAGGGGCGCACCGTGCTGGCCCAGATCCGCTCCGAAGATGTACTGCACAGCTTCTTCCTGCCCTACCACCGAGTCAAGCAGGACACCGTGCCAGGCCTGACGATCCCGATCTGGTTCCACTCCTCGATGACCAGTAACGAGTACGCGCTCAAGCACAACAAGCCGCTGATCGGGCCGAACCCCTGGACCTTCGAGGTGGCCTGCGCCGAGCTCTGCGGCCAGGGCCACACCCGGATGCGGGCGGTGATGAAGGTGCTTTCAGTGGATGCCTTCGAGGCCTGGGAAAAGAAGAATACCCGAAGCCCCTGGGATGCGGTCGGCGTGACCCGACTGCAGCTTCGCAAGCAGTTCAGGCGAGAGTTCAGGAAGGCGATGGGCAAGAAGTCCGGCATGGAACTGCGCAAGGCTTTCGTCACCAAGCACTGGGGCTGGGCCTGGGCCAAGAATGACCGCATGACCAAGATCGAGGGGTTCCAGCGCGGCGACAAGTGGCTGACCCCCAAGAAGAAGAGCAAGAAAAAGACCAAGAAAAAGACCAAGGGCGTCAAATGAGCCAAGACGGCTACGATCCAATGCACTGGTGGTACAAGTACTTCTGGTCGCTCAACCACAAGACGATCGGCAAGCAGTACCTGTTCACCTCGTTGTTCTTCATGCTGGTGGCCGGCGGCCTGGCGATGTTGATCCGCTTGCAGCTGGCCTACCCGGGTATGCTCGGGGACGACCAGTACATGATGTCGGTCACCATGCACGGATCGATGATGATCTTTGCGGTGGTGATCCCGATCATCGTCGGCGCCTTCGGCAACTTCCTCATCCCGCTGCACATTGGCGCGCACGACATGGCATTCCCGCGACTGAATGCCCTGTCCTACTGGACCTTCCTGCCCGGCGGGCTGATCCTGCTGGCCTCCTTCTTCGTCGATGGAGGCCCGGCTGCGGGCGGCTGGACCAGTTATGTGCCGCTGTCGGCCAAGTATGCCGGCGCGACCTGGGAAGCCAACTACTGGGGCGTCAACCTGTGGTGCATCGCGCTGATCTTCATCGGCAGCAGCTCGGTGATGGGCGCGATCAACTACCTGACCACGATCCTCAAGATGCGCGCCCCCGGCCTGACGATGTGGCGCTTGCCGCTGACCACCTGGGCCCAGTTCATCACCGCGATCCTGCAGCTGATGGCCACCCCGGTGCTGACCGCCGGCCTGGGCATGCTGCTGCTCGACCGCATGGTCGGAACCAACTTCTTCGTCCCGGAGAAGGGCGGCCAGGTGCTGCTCTGGCAGCACATCTTCTGGTTCTACGCACACCCCGCGGTCTACATCCTGATCCTGCCGTCGATGGGATTTGCCTCCGACATGCTGGCCGTCGGCTGCCGCAAGGCGATCTTCGGCTACAAGGCGATGGTCTACTCGCTGATGGCGATCGCCGGCCTGAGCTTCGTCGTCTGGGGCCACCACATGTTCATGTCCGGGATGAACCCCTACATCGGGTTCGCCTTCATGATCTCGACGATGTTCATCGCGCTGCCGAGCGCGATCAAGACCTTCAACTGGCTGGGCACGATGTGGGGCGGCCGGATTCGCTTCACGGTGCCGACGCTCTGCTCGATCGGCTTCGTCTCGCTGTTCGTCATCGGCGGACTCTCCGGCATCTTCATGGCGGCCACGCCGGTCGACATCCACATCCACGACACCTACTTCATCGTCGCCCACTTCCACTATGTGGTCTTCGGCGGCACCTTGTTCGCGGTCTTCGGCGGGATCCAGTTCTGGTTCCCGAAGATGTTCGGCCGCCTGATGAACCCCTTCTGGGGCAAGGTGCACTTCTGGGGCACGATGCTGTTCTTCAACCTGACCTTCCTGCCGATGCACCAGCTCGGCGCCTGGGGCCACATGCGTCGAATATCGACGCCGGCGGTCTATGGCTTCCTGCGAGAAGCCCAGGCATGGAACATGTTCATCACCTGGTCCGCCTTCTTCCTCGGCGCCTTCCAGTTGCTGTTCATCGCCAACTTCATCATCTCGCTGTTCCACGGCGAGGAAGCGGCCGATGGCAACCCCTGGGAGGCGAATACGATCGAGTGGTCGGTCGCCTGCCCGGCGCCGGAGCACAACTACCCGGCGCCGCCTCGGGTTTACCGGGGACCGTACGAGTACGCCGTGCCCGAGTCGATGCGCATCAACGGTCAGGACTGGCTGCCGCAGACGCTGGCCCCCGAAGGCGCGGAAGACACAAGCGGGAGCGAGGCACACTAGGACCATGCACCATCTCGCCTGTGCGCTGGCCTTCGCGACGCTGCTGTTGATCTTCGTCGGCGGCCTG
>CAZMLI010000062.1:0-3974 GCA_964566865.1 uncultured Planctomycetota bacterium | reverse complement strand
TCTCGCCTGTGCGCTGGCCTTCGCGACGCTGCTGTTGATCTTCGTCGGCGGCCTGGTGACCAGCACCGGCTCCGGACTGGCGGTGCCCGATTGGCCGCTGTCGTTCGGCAAGTTCTTCCCCGAGATGACCGGGGGCGTATTCTTCGAGCACGGCCACCGGATGGTGGCGACCGTCATCGGGCTGATGACGCTGACGCTGACGCTCTGGTTGATCGCGCGCGAGCCGCGCCGCTGGGTGCGCTGGCTGGGCCTGGCGACGCTGGCCGCCGTCGTGCTGCAGGGCATCCTCGGCGGCATGACGGTCAAGTATCAACTGCCGCTGGCGATCTCGGTCAGTCACGGCGTGCTGGCGCAGGTCTTCTTCTGCCTGACGATCTCGCTGGCGCTGGTCACCGGCCGCTGGTGGCAATCGGAGCTGCCGCAGTTACAGCCCCGCGCTCGCCAGTGGCCCGGTCTGCGCGAGGTCTGCCTGCTGGCGATCGCCATGCTGTTCTGGCAGCTGCTGCTCGGCGCCTGGATGCGCCACGCCGGCGCGGGCCTGGCGATTCCGACCTTCCCCGATGTCTTCGGCCGCTGGTTTCCCGCGGCGGGCGCGCCGCAGGTGCAGTGGATTCACTACGCGCATCGCATCGGCGCGATCAGCGTCACGCTGGCGCTCTGCTTCGTCATCCTGCGGGTGATCACCGAACATGCGAACCAGCCGAGGCTGGTCTTCCTGGCGCTGGGCATTGCCGGCACGCTGGTGGTGCAGATCGCGCTGGGCGTCTTGACCATCGCCTCCTGGCGCGCGGTCGCCCCCACCACCTTGCATGTCGCCAACGGCGCACTGCTGCTCGGGCTGACCTGGCTGCTGACCCTGCGCGCCCACCGCCTCTACTGGCGGGCGCAGTCGGCCGGGCAGCCCTCGGCGCTGCCGTTGTCCGAAAACGCGGCGGGATCGGCATGAGCCCGACGGTCGAGGTTGCCGAACAGACGATCGACGAGACAGGATCGCGGCTGTCGGACCTGCTGGTGCTGATCAAGCCCAAGATCGCGACGATGGTGGTGCTGGCCACCGCCGTCGGCTACCACCTGGGCAGCACCAGCTTCGTCCTGTTGCCGCTGCTGCATACGCTGATCGGCGTGCTGCTCGCCGCGGCCGGCGCGAGCACGCTGAACATGGTCTGGGAGCGAGATCTCGACCGCCGGATGGATCGCACCCGCAACCGCCCGCTGCCATCGGGTCGCATGGGCACGACCGAGACACTGCTGATCGGCCTGGCGCTGGGCCTCGGCGGCGTGGCCTACCTGATCGCCACCGTCAACCCGCTCACCGCCGGACTGACCGCCTTCACGCTGGCCGGTTACTTGCTGGCCTACACCCCACTCAAGACGCGCACCTCGCTCTGCACCGTCGTCGGCGCGGTTCCGGGTGCGCTACCTCCGGTGATCGGCTGGGCCGCGGCCTCCGGGCAGATCGGCGCCGGCGGCTGGGCGCTGTTCGCCATCCTCTTCCTCTGGCAGATCCCGCACTTCCTGGCGATCGCCTGGATTTACCGCGAGGACTACCGCAAGGCCGGCATGCCGATGTTGCCCGTGCTCGATCCCCATGGGGTTGCCACGGGCCGCCAGATGGCGCTCTACAGCTGTGCGATGATCATGGCCAGCCTGACGCCCAGCCTGGTCGGCGTCGGCGGCGAGCTTTATTTCATCGGCGCCCTGCTGCTGGGACTCGGATTCCTCGCCAGCGTGCTACGATTCAGCATACGACCGCTGACCTGCCGCGCGCGGCAAGTGTTCGTGCTGTCGCTGATCTATGTCCCTCTGCTGCTGGGCCTGCTGGCCTTTGACAAGCAGATCCCCTAGCGTTCGGTAGGAAAACACACGTGGGCGCCACACTGACTGCCGCACAGGTCACCAGCGAGAAAGAGCACGACCGGGCCCGATTCGGCCTGGGCCTGTTCCTCTTCTCCAAGACGATGTTCTTCTCCGCGCTCGTCGGCGCCTACATCGTGCTGTACAAGACGCACATCGACGAGTGGCCCCCACAAGGCGTGCCCGAGCTGCAGCTCGGACTGTCCAGCGTGAACACCCTGCTGATCCTGCTCAGCTGCGTGCCGGCATTCCTGGCCGGCCGCGCCATTCGCCGCGGCAGCCCCGGCGGCGCGCGCGCGGGACTCGGGGTCACCTGCCTGATCGGATTGGTCTTCATCGGCATTCAGCTGACCGAGTGGCGCACCCTCTATCAGGACGGGCTCACGCTGCAGTTGACCTACGGCTCTTGCTATTACGTGCTGACCGCCTTTCACGCGCTCTATGTGCTGACCGGTCTGGTCCTGCTGAGCTACACCCTGGCCCGGAGCTGCCTCGGACACTACACCGCCAAGCGACACATCGGCATCGACATGGCCATCATCTGGTGGCACTTCGTCAGCGCGGTCTGGCTGTTGCTGTTCTGCGCACTCTACGTCCTGCCCAAGCTCGAATGAAGGCGCTGCTGATGGGCTCGCTGATGTTGCTGGGCGCCGCGGCCGTGCTTTGTGGCTTCTGGTGGTCGGGTCGGGCACAGCAACGGGCCCAGGACCAGGTCCAGGCCAAGGCCAAGCAGGCCACGCCGCCCAGAGTCCCGGGCTCCGCGCCCGGCGCGCAAGCGCTGCAGATCAAGATTCCGCTGCCCGAATACAGCCTGACGGACCAGCACGGCAAGCCGTTCGGCAGCCAGGACCTCGCGGGCAAGGTCTACGTCGCCGACTTCATCTTCACCCGCTGCAGCGGGATCTGTCTCAAGATGAGTCGATGCATGGCGGACCTGCAACGTAAGCTGCCGCAGCTCCAGCTGATCTCGATCACCGCCGACCCCGACTACGACACCCCCACCGTGCTGAGGAAGTATGCCCGAGATTACGGCGCATCGTCGCGCTGGCATTTCCTCAGCGGCAAGTGGCTGCAGATCAAGCAGCTGGCCCAGCACGGCTTCAAGATGTCGGTCCTGTCGGCCGAGGAGTCCGAAGACGGCCTGATCACCCACGGCGAGCGACTGATCCTGGTCGATCGCGCGGGCAACATCCGCGGCTTCTTCCAGAGCAATAACGATCGGTCAGTCGCGCAGTTGATCGCGCGCGCGCGAGCCTTGCTCGCGGAAAAGTAGCGCGCTGTTGACCGTCGAACAACTGCCGGCGCTGAACGCCTCGCTCAATTCGCTCTGCACCATCCTGCTACTGCTGGGCTACGCCGCGATCCGCCGCGACAAGGTGACCCAGCACAAGTTCTACATGCTCGGGGCCGTCACCGTCTCCGCGGCCTTTCTGACTTCCTACCTGATCTACCACTATCACATCGGCTCCAAGAGCTTTCCCGGCACCGGCGCCGTGCGTTATGCCTACCTCAGCCTGCTGTTGACGCACGTCGTGCTGGCCGCGGTCCAGGTTCCGCTGATCATCACCACACTGATCTTCGCGCTGCTGGGAAAGTTCGAACGCCACCGCAAGATCGCCTGGCCCACCTACTGCATCTGGATGTATGTCTCGGTGACGGGCGTGGTGATCTACCTGCTGCTGTACCAGATCTACAGCTGACCGGTAGACCACAGATTCCACCGATTAGTCCAGCTGCCTGGGTCGAATCCAATCTGTGAACATCTGTGAAATCTGTGGCAAAGCCGCGTCGTGCATTACGCAGAGATGCCTAACGGGAGGCCTGTCCCTGCGACAGGTAGCGCGCGATCGCGCGCTTGCCGTAGCCGGCGGAAAAGGGGGGCAGCTTCCAGGCCACCGGATCCATTTTCGCATCCTGCGCCATCACCGCCACGATCTTCAACGGATACTTGCCGGGTGGGGCCCCCGGCGTATGCGGGTGCCGACCCCAGGCTTTCCCCGAGACGTAGAGCAGAAAGCGCTCGACGCGGTTGGTCGCCTTGTCGAAGATCAGCTCGCCTTCGAGTGTGCCCCGGAAGCCGCAGGCCGGCGCGCGCTCCATGTTTTCGCTGCGTTCATCGC
>CAZMLI010000061.1:10860-16206 GCA_964566865.1 uncultured Planctomycetota bacterium | reverse complement strand
GTGAGCAACTTCAAGGAGACGACGATCGGTCGGATCAGCGTGGTGCGCGAGTTGGTGGCACGGAGGTTGTTGGCGTCGGTTGAGCTGGAGGTCAATCACCAGAAGTCGTCCGACGGTCCTGAGAGGAGCGATCCGCAAAATACGCGATTCTCGGCCCAGCTGAAGCTGGATTACAAGTTTCGGTCGTGGCTGATATTCGACATCTCCTACCAGTATCAACAAAACCTATCCAACCAGGAGAATGGGGCTTTCTATCGAAACACCCTCTCCCTGGGAGTGAATTTCAAGTTCTAGCGCAATGAAAAATAGACAGTTCCTCAGCTGGACCCTGCTCGCATTGTTCCTCGGCGGATGCGTCGCGCCGCCGCCGAACTTCTCACCCGGAATGCCGACCAAGCGGGAGTGCCCGGAAGCCTCGGTCGTCGACTTCCCTTTCGATCCGGACCGCGAGATAGAGGAGGTCGTCCTGCGTGCAGGCGATCAGCTCAAGATCCAGGTGCTCGCGGGGGGCCAGACGCTCGTCGCCGACTGCTCTCGAACGGTGACGCTCCCATCGCGTGGGCTGGTCACTTATCCCTACCTGGGGGGAATCCAGCTACGTGGGAAAACCCTCGGCGCGCTACGCAACTTGCTGGTCAAGCGACTCAAGGGACGGGTGGTCAAGGATCCGGTGGTCAAGGTCGAGATCATCGACTTTGCGCCGCGGGTGGTCACGCTCGAAGGGATGTTTGTCTCGCCGGGCCAGTACAATCTCGACCCGCTGAAAAAACGCAGCCTGACGCTCGAGGTGCTGGAGCACGGTCGAGGTCTGAAATTCAATGCCGACCGGCACCAGATTCTCTTGCGGCGGCGCAGCAAGTACCGGCTCACGCAGCAGACCATCGACTGGTGCGAGCTGGTCAAACCGGGCGCCAAGCGCATCATTTTGCAGGCCGGCGACCACCTCCATGTCAAGGCCGTCAAGCCGCTGCGCATCATGGGCGCAGTGGTCAAGCCGATCTTCGAGATGGCGTTTCCGGCCAAACCGATCCGGGTCTACGAGCTGGTGCAACTAGCCGGGGGGTTGACCAGGTTCGCCGAGGACGAGATCGAGATCCGCCGTCAGAAGAAGGACGGATCCTGGGGCTCGATCAAGGTGGACTTCGACGACATTCTCAATAACCCGTTGTCGGAGCACAACATCGAACTGCTGCCCGGGGATCGGGTGCAAGTAAACCAGAGCCCCTATTGAACGTAAGCAGCGCCTCGAAAAAGGAAAAGCCGACCTTTCAGATCTGGGACTATGTCCGGATCGTGCTGAGTCATGGCTGGGTTGTCGTGCTCTGCTTGGTCGTGGTTTGCATCGGGGTTTACATCAGCGCGCGCCGGCAGCCCACACTGTACGAGGCTCGCAGCCAGATCGAGATTCGCACGGGCAAGCCGAGCAAGAGCAGCACGTCCAGGGAAGCGCTGCAGACGCAGGCGCGAGAGTTCAATACCCTGCTCAAGCTGCTCAACAGCATGGCTGTCTGTCGCAAGGTGCTCGCGGCGATGCCGAAAGATCTGCGGGTCGCCCTCTTCGGCAGTCCTACCGGGGGGCCGCAAAGTCTGGAGAGCCTGGTCAAGAGCAAGCGGGTACGGAGCACCAACCTGGTGCAGTTGAGCGCACGGTCAGAGGACCGCGTCGCTGTTGCTCGTCTGCTCGACCTGGTCATGCGTGAGTTTGGGATTTACGCCGCCAATCGACACCAGGTCAGCTCCAACAAGCTGCGCAAAAGCCTGCAGTTGAAGCGCCAAGCGGTCGATCGAAAACTCCAGCGCGCCCAGAAGTTGCGCGATCAGTTCAAGCGGAAACACCCGGAAGTCAGCGGTTTCAAGGCGTTCCAGCAAACCTTCTTCAAGCTCGCGGGACAGCTGCTCAGTTCGATCAACCTGGCCGAAATCCAGATCTTCAGGCTCAAGCCCGGGGTCAAGTTTGCGGAGGCGGCCCGGACCTTTTTGCAAAAAGAGCAGCTCGCGGTGGTGCAGGCCAACAAGCAGATCGTGCGCAACCGGACCGAGGCGGGTGGTCTGCGGCGGCAACTGGTCGAGCTGATCAAGAGGTTAGGGCCGGGCCACAACGAAGTCATTGCTGTGCGGGGGGAGATCAAGGCCAACGAGCGGGAGTACCGGACGCTCGTCCAGGTGATCTGGAAGTCGTTGCTGCGCAGCTATCAGTTTCAGGTCGAGGCTCGCGGCAGTATGCAGAAGAGCCTGCAGGAGCAGCGCGAGGACATGAAGCTGCGCGGGCAGGATTACCATGAATTCGAGAAGCTGCTGGAGGATGTCAATCAGCTGGTCGAACAACATCAGTCCATCCAGCTGCAAATCGACAGAACATACACCGAGGCGCCCGACAGCCGCGACATGGTGATCGTCATCGACGGGGCCGAGATTCCGAGCGTGCCCGTCAGCAAGCAACCGGGGACGACATACATGATCGCGGTGATCTTCGGCCTGATTGGCGGGATCGGCATGGCGCTGTTGCTGGAATTTCTCGACGACACGGTCAAGACCGAGGACGACATCCTCGGTCGGCTCGATCTGGACATGCTGGGTTTTGTGCCCTACATCCGGGGTGACGCGGAAAACGCCGAGATTCGACACCTGGTGACACACCACCAGCCCAAGTCGGCGGTTTCGGAGTCATTCCGCTCGATCCGGACCAAGGTGGTCTTCAGCTTGAAAAAGCTGCTGGATGGACAGGACCGTGGGGCGGTGATCGTGGTCACCAGCTCGCAGCCCCGGGAGGGCAAGACCACCATCTCCTCCAACCTGGCGATCACGATGGCGCACAGCGGCACGCGCGTATTGCTGCTCGATGCCGACCTGCGAAAACCGCGTGTGCACACGTCGTTCAAGCTGAATGGCAATCTGGGACTGACCAACTACCTGGCGGGAGAGGCGCACCCGCATGACATCATCCAGGACACCGGCGTCAACAACCTATGGGCGATCACTTCCGGTCCGTTGCCGCCGAATCCCTATGAGCTGCTGGGCAGCCCGAAGATGAGGCAGCTGCTGACCGAGCTGCGTGAAGAGTACGACATCTTGATCTTCGACACGCCCCCGCTGATCTTCGTACCGGACGCCAGCGTCCTGGCAGGCGCGGTGGACGGCGTGATTCACGTCATCTCGGCCTACATCACGCGTCGCAAGCTCGTGGCGATGGGCAAGGAGCGAGTCGACAGCATCGGCGGTACGCTGCTCGGGGCGGTCTTGAACAATGTCGATCCATCCAAGACCGACTATTATTACTACTACTATTACTACCCCGGCTATTACCGCTACTACAACCGCTACTACGGGCCTGAGGACGAGAAGGCGGCTCCCCGGCAGCTTGCAGAGCCCGACGCCACCCCGTCGGAGCGGTAGCCAGCAGGTTGCTGGCCGCGGAGGCTTGAGGTTTCGGTGAGACGCATCTGGGAGCCTGCGCAGTTGCTCCTCATCCTGTTGATCCTGATCGCCGCGCCGCTGGCATTCGGCGGCGTGCATCGGCCTGTCTGGGCCGCTCTGATGCTGGTTGTCGGGCTGATTGCGCTCTGTGCGTCTTTACAGAATAGAGCGTTGCCCGAGGGCGGAGGGTTGTTTCTCGGTCTGGGCGGGGTTGTCGTGGGGCTGGCGTTCTGCGGGTTGGTCCGGTTGCCGGCCGCCGGACTTCAGCGACTATCCCCGGTCCTGTTACAGGTCCAGCAGGCAACGCGTGCGTTGGGCGACGAGGGGCTGTCCTATACCAGTTCGATCCTGCCTTACGCCACCCACCAGCAGAGCCTGGCTTTGCTCTCCGCCTGGTTGCTGGTATGCGCTATCCTGCTGCGCAAGTGGGAGCGGCCGTCAGTGATGCTGGTGATCGCGGCAATCTTCACCACCGCCAGCGCGATTGCCCTCTATGGACTCTACCAGGTCGAGTTCGGTAAGGCGGAGATCTACGGGCTGGCCAAGCGCTACTACAAGACCCAGGCCACCGGGACCTACGTCAACAAGAACCACTTCGCCGGCTTGATGGAGCTGGGCATTCCGCTGGGAATAGCCTTGCTGGCCCTGCCGATCAAGGCGGCCGGCTGGCGTCAGTTCACGCGGATCGGTGCCGGACTCGGCATGCTGGTGATGTCGCTGGCGCTCGTCTGGTCCCACTCGCGTATGGGGCTGCTCTCGCTTTCTGTGGGGCTGCTGGGGATGGTCGTGCTGGCTTTCTTTACCCGCCGCAGCGGGGTCTATTTCTTGCTGTTCCTGATCTGCTTGGCCCCGATTGTCTCGATCAACATCGCCACCGGGTTCGGTCCGGTGCGCAAGGCGCTGGGCATCTTCGAACGTGAAGACCGCCGCGCCAACGAGCGGCTGGCCGTCTGGACTGCCTCGTTGCAGCTGGTGCAGGACCATCCGATATTGGGAGTCGGCGCGGGCAACTGGGGCGCCGCCTTTGCGCGGGTGCATCCGCCCCGCTTGCCCAACGTCTATGACGAAGCGCACAACGACTATCTCCAGTTGCTGGTCGAGCTGGGGCCCGTGGCGCTGCTCGCCGTGCTGATTGCGATCTATAGCTGGTTTCGCCGGATGATCCGGCTGGCCCATACCTTGCCGCCCGACGAGCGGATGATGGCGATCGGCATCGTCGGCGCCGTGCTGTCGCTACTGGTGCACTCACTGGCGGACTTCAACATGCAGATCCCGGCCAATCGTTACCTGCTGATCGTGCTTGCCGCGCTGGGGCTTTGCCTGGGGCAGCGAACGCCGGACCGCAGTTCGAGCGACCGCAGAGGCGGCCTTGCCAGGTGCCGGCGCCTGCTGATCGCGGTCATGGGCCTCACGCTGATCTGGTCCGCTGGCCGCATCCTGCTTGCAGAACGCCATGCGCCATTCCTGCTGCGGGAGTCATCGGTATTGTTCGATCGTTCGCACTTTCTCGAGGCGCTGGATGGAGTGAAAAAGGTCGAGCGCACACGCCGGCTGCGGGGTGCGCTGAAACAGTCGGAGCGGTTGCTCGACTGGGATCCTGACAACCCGCAGTGGCTCTACGAGCGGGGCGTACTGTGTGGCTTGCTGAGTCGCGCAGCGGGGCTGTCAGCGGCGGAGATCGGCCGCCTGCGCCAGACCCAGCTGGCGACCTATCGCCGCGCGGTGATGGCGGCGCCGATGGATGGTCGTTACCGTTACGGGTTCGGGATTTTGCTTTATCAGCTAGGGCAGCACAGACAGGCGGATCGTCAGCTGGCGCTGGCGCATCAGTTCGACAAGCGCAATGCCGCGTTGCAATATCGCTGCGCGATCTACTTCCGCCTGCGTCACCAGCAGACCAACAGCGCCGAGCACTTCGAGCAGATGCTGCAG
>CAZMLI010000061.1:2772-10760 GCA_964566865.1 uncultured Planctomycetota bacterium | reverse complement strand
CCGCCTGCGTCACCAGCAGACCAACAGCGCCGAGCACTTCGAGCAGATGCTGCAGTCGCTGGAAGCGAGCTGTGCGACGGGTTTGCTGGAGGACACGCGGCGCGGTACGGCGCTGCTCTGGCGCACCCTGCCGGAGGTGCGCTATCTGGAGCGGATCCTGTTGCCGGAGCATCTGGAGCACGGCATTTCGTTTCTGGTGAAACAGGGCTGGCTGCGCGACGCGTTGCGGCTGCTCCAGACCGACCCGGAGTGGCGCAACAAGGCGGATCGGCTGGTCGAGGCCGGCAAACTGCACTGGCTCCAGGGGCAGTCTGCGCAGGCCCGCGAGATGTGGCGCTTGGCGGTCGTCGGGCCGGACACGACGCGACGGACCTGGGACCGGCTGGAGTCGTTCCTGGAACGATATCGACAGGCCTGGCCCCAGTTGCTGGCATATCTGGCTCGGCAGCCGGTCGTGCCGGCCGAGACATACTACCGGCTGGCCGCGCTGGCCATGCGAGACGGCAAGCCGAAGCTGGCTCTGGGATTCATCGACCGAGCGATTCGCGCGCGGCCCAAGGAGCTGCGCTACCTTGAGCTGCGCTCGAGGATCACCGTCCCGCGGAAGGAGTAGTGACGGAGTGCGGGGAACCCGCGGTGGATCCAGCGATCGAGGCGGATACACAAGCGGTTGATCGCAGGGCGCTGATAGCCGAAGACCTGTCGGTCGAGCAGCTGAAAAAAGAGAAAATCCGGGCAAGAGAGCGAGAGGTTAAAGTGCTGGCGCAGCAACCTCAGATCACTCTGGTCGAGCGGCTTCTCGTCGTCGGTCCCCAAACGCGGGATGCCCCAGCGCCCGGTCAGGTGCTTGCGCGCACAGCGCAGCAGCGGGTTCAGGCCCAGGTTCTCGCTGAACAGCGCGCGGCCCTGGTCGGCCAGTACCCGCCGCAACTCCCGTGCGGTCGGCTCCACCGGCAGGTGATGCAGAATCAGCGACCCCACGATCAGGTCGAAGCTGCTGTCCGCGAACGGGAGCTGTTCAGCGGCGGCCAGGACCGTTCTGGCATGCCGGTTCTTCGAGAGGGCGGCATGGGAGACGTCCACGCCGACGACCGTGGCGCCCCGCTCGGCCAACCAGCCGCTGAGCTGGCCTGTGCCGCAGCCCAATTCCAGCACCTGCTTTCCGCGCAGATCGGTGGGCAGCTTGTCCAGCAGGTCGCCGACGAAGCAGTCGGGGCGCTCGGGACTTCGCTCGTCCGGATCGGTGGCCGCGTCGAAGAAGGCGGCCTCTCGGGCGCGGCGGTCGGCGCCGTTCACACGCTGGTCTCCCTCGAGTGGCTCGCCGATCTCGCCACGCTTTCGTAGAGTCGCGTGTAGCGCGCGGCCATCCGCTCGATGCCGTAGTAGGCGGCCCGTTTGTGGCCGACTCCGGTCAGCCGGTAACGCTCGGCGGGATCGCGCAGCAGGTCGACAATCCGCGCTGCCAGCAGAGAGCTGTGGGCCAGCGCGCCGAACTTCCCGCGATCGAGAATCTCCAGCGCGCCGGCGGTGGGCGTCGAAACCACCGCGGTTGCGCAGGCCATCGCCTCGACCAGCGGGATGCCGAAGCCCTCGTAGCGGCTCGGAGAGACGTAGACCCAAGCCTGGCGATACTGCGCGACCAGTGCGTCTGTGGGGATCCGCCCGAGGGAGCGCCAGCCCTCGCCGCTGTCCGATTTCGGTCCCACCAGGATCAGTTCCGTCCCCGGCACCCGGCGACGGATCTTGCGCAGCTGCCGGATCAACCAGGCGCCGCGCTTGCGACCCGAGAGCGTGCCGACGAAGATCAGTCGCGGCGTCGGCGAACGCGCGTCGCTGGGTGAGAATTGCTGCAAGTCAACGCCACAAGGTACGACGTGTCGGCAGGACGGAATGGCCCGGCAGGTCGATCGGGAGATTCCGCACAGCTGACGTGCGGGCAGTGTCGAGAGCAGCTCTGTTTGATAGACGGCCAGCTGGAGCAAGAACCGAGCCGGGCTCGAGGCGGAGAGCGCCTCGTGTAGCGCTGTGCCGTAGAAGGTTCGCAGGATGGGCAACCCGTGAGGCAGCAAGTGTCCGTCCCCGTGGACGTGCACCACGTCATAGTTGCCCAGCGGTTGCTGCCGAAAGAACCAGCTCAGCAAGAACGGTCGTAGCGCCCGATGGCCGATCCAGCGTGGCACCTGAATGCGCGATGTCCGGTAGGCCGCCTGCGCAGGGGCGGGGCTGAGGCTGAAGACGGTCGGGGACAGCCCCTGCCGCGCCTGGAAGTTGGCCAGGTTATGGACCTGGTAGGCCACCCCGCCATGGCTCTCGGATGGCAGATCTGCGTGCAGATGTGCGATCCGCGTGGGCCTCTGGTTTATCAACTGTCCTGTACGGCGCGCGCGGGTGGGTCGTTCGGGTCTGACTCCAGCGACGCCGCGCGCAGCTCGGCCTCCTGTGCGAGGGCTCTGCGCTCGAGTGCGCCCAGGCTGCAGAGGATCCCGGCGACGAACCAGAAGAGGAAGTTGGAGGGCGTGGTGTAGAGCATCTGTCCCGAGAACCCCGTGATCAACACGGCAACGAGCGTTGCCAGCGCGCCATATCCGTAGACGCGCAGTTCATGGCTCTCGAGCCTGTAGCAGCTTCTCCAGCCCTGGTAGACGATGCGAAGGAAGATCCAGCTGAGCAACAAGACACCGGGGATGCCCAGCTCCAGCGCCACGGCGCCGAAGTAGTTCTCGGACGCCACTCCAACCCGCTGATCCGCCAGGGGCGCCTTGTAGTACGGCACCGGGCCGGAGCGGCCCACACCTGTGCCGAGCGGGTAGTTGCGCATGAAGACCCAGATGATGCCGGCCTGCATGCCGCGGTTACGCTGGAACGAATCGACCGGGTTGGTCAGCTCCGTAAAACGGATGAGCAGGAAATCATCCTCGACCTCGTTGAGTGTGAACATCGATGCCATCAGAATCACCAGCAGGAGCAGTACCTTCGCCGAGCGCCCGAGCGCCGCGACACCGCAGATGCCCAGCACCGAGATGACGAAAGAGACCCGCACGTAGGTCAGCAGCAGCGCCACGGACATCAGCATGCCGGAGGCGAGCAGGTAGATCTGGGTCCAGATCCGCAGGCCGCTGCGGGAGAGTATCGTGGCGCAGAAGATCAGTCCCAGCGCCATGAAGTATGACGCCGCTCCCGCATCAGCCGCGAATGAGATCGGCTTGTAGACCGGCCGGTAGTCGCTGAGCCAGACGTGCTCTCGGATCAGAACCGTCTCGATCGTGGGAGAGAGAGCGGCCATCCCCTCGAAGCCGAGATAGAAGTGCTGGACCCAGGAGAAGATGGCCATGATCGTGACCAGGCCCACGATCAAGTGGCAGAAGTGGCGCAAGGTCTCTCGCCGCTCGAGCAGGTGGTACCCGATGACGAACAAGTGCATCGGCAGGATGTGGGTCAGCAAACTCGGGATGCTGGCGATCAGGCCGACCTTTAAGCTCGACCAATGCGGGTTGGCGGTCTGGAGGATCGCCAGCAGCGTGAGCGCCAGGATGTACTGTGTCGTCCGGACCGCCTCCGGGTCATCGGGCCAGATCGTCTCATGCCGGAGGATTGTCTTCTCTAAAACGAAGTGGCCGACCACCAGCGCCACGAGCACGAACTTGGCCAGTCGCATCGTGTCGTCATAGTGCGTGAGATGTGTCAGGAAGCCGGAGAAGAAGAGGTAGATCAGGGCCAGGCCGAGCGAGGTGCGCCAGCTGCGCAGCACAATTGGCGCAAAGGCGCAGGCGAGCAACCCCAGGGTGAGTTTGACGTAGGTCCCCGAGTCCTCGGCTCGCTCCAGGCCCTGGCCCAGATAGATCGCGCCGACGATGACTAGCACCAGCAAAATCGCCACGGCCGGGGCGTTGGCCAGAGGCCCGCTCTGGATAGGGCACTGCTGCTCGTCTGTCATGGCTCCGAGATTAGTATAGCAGGTGTGTGCATGTTACAATGAAGCGCGCAGATGCAGACGGACCACCAGTCACGCGGGGATCAGTTGTTCGCCAGGGTCCAGACATTGCTCAGTGTCGTGCTGACCGTTCTGGCGTTGTTGGTGGCCTATCAATTCAAGGCGGCTTTGCCCGAGGGACTCGGCAAGCAGACCCCGCTGCGAACCTACGCCACGCTGTTCTTCCTGATCTGCCCGATCTGGTATGTGCTGTTCGGGCTGACGGGCTATTACCGTGGCTTCTGGCAGGTGCCACTCGGCAGCCTGTTCTTCAGAACGGCCGGGCTGGTGCTGACCGGGCTGACCCTCTTGCTGGCAATGCTGTTCGCCTTCCGGCTGCATGAAATCAGCCGCGTGACGCTGGGCCTGTTCGGCCTGGTCGACCTCCTCTTGCTGTTCACCTGGCACGCCGGTCTGCTCTACTGGGTCCAGCGCTTTCCGGTTCGGCCCGCGAACCGCCGGCAGATTCTGGTGGTCGGCGATGCGCAGGAGTCGCCCGAGATCATCGCGGTCTATCAGAAGCTTGCGATCAAGGGTTTCGAGGTCGCGGGGTTTGTCTTCTTCGAGGAACCGCTGGTGCGCCCGCGAATCTTCGCCGGCGTGCCGGTGCTGGGCATCAAGTCCCAGCTGTCGCAGTTGCTCAAGGGGCGAGTGATCGACGAGGTGGTGTTCGCGATCGACCATACGCGGCTGGCCGAGATCCGTGACGACCTGGTGCTCTGCGAGGAGCACGGGATCCAGGCGCGGATCAAGAGCAGCCTGTTCTCCGGACTGATCGCCAAGACCCGGCTGGAGATTCTACACGGCATCCCGCTGCTCTGCTTCAGCACCACGTCCCAGAGCGACATGCAGCTGTTCATCAAAGCCGCGGTGGATCGCGTGGCCGCTGCAGTGGGGCTGATCGTGGCTGCACCGTTGATGGCGCTGATCGCCATGTCGATCAAGCTCACCTCCGGCGGGCCCGTGTTCTTCAGTCAGACGCGGGTCGGGCTCAACGGCCGGCGTTTCACCTTTTACAAGTTTCGCACCATGGTCGCCAATGCAGAGAGTCTGCGTGCCGCGTTGAGCAATCAGAACGAACTCAGCGGCCCTGTTTTCAAGATTCGCGACGATCCCAGGATCACGCCACTCGGCGGAGTGCTGCGGCGCTCGAGCCTGGATGAGTTGCCGCAGTTGTTCAACGTTCTGCGCGGCGAGATGAGCCTGATCGGACCTCGCCCGCCGCTGCCGGAGGAGGTCGAGCAGTATCAGCCCTGGCAACGGCGACGGCTCTCGATGAAGCCCGGCTTGACCTGCGTCTGGCAAGTCTCGGGGCGAAACCTCGTGCCGTTCGACCGCTGGCTGGAAATGGACCTGTACTACATCGATCACTGGTCTCTCAAACTCGACCTGCTGATTCTGCTGCGCACCATCCCGGTAGTTGTGGGCGGGCAGGGGGCCTGCTAGACTCACAGGCCTATGTGCCATTTTCAGCGATTCCCTGCGCGCCTGTACCTGATTGCGTTGTTCAGTGTCGCGCTGCTGTCGACCGGCGGTTGCCTCTTGCCCAGACGCGACAGGCAGGAGACGCTGCGTCATGCGGAGGCACAGTATGACGCGGTTCGCCTGAACGCGCACACGGCGCTGGAGTCGGACACAAAGGACGGACTGGTCCGGGTCGCCGGCTATCCCTACGAGTACGGCCTGGTCGCGCCATTGTCGCTGGCCGTCTCCACCTCGATCAACTATTCGCTGTTCGCGCTCAACGAGCTGGTTCAGCTGGCCTTGCCGATCATCTGGTGGACCGGCTACCAGGACGATGCGAACGATCTGACGATCGCGCTGTACGAGCGCGGGGCGTCGTTCGATCGCCTGCATGACCTGTTTCCGACCGCGCCCGGCGGTGTGTCTTACACCAGCTGGCCCGTGCCGGCCCTGCCGTCGCGCAAGCGTGGCGATCAGCCATAGCGCTTCGATGAAGCTGAGGAACTTCGGTCTGGTGTGTCTGCTGGGGCCACTCTCGCTGCTGCTGTCCTGTGAGGCGATGTATGTTCGCGAGCAACAGCAGGCGGATCCGACGCCGTCTGCCAAGGCACCCCCGCGGCTGGCGCCGAGGGCAAAGCTGACGGGGCCGGAGAAACTGTTCACCGTCGTGCGAGTCCACAGTGGGGATCTGATCGAGCTCGAAGACGGGACGCGAGTGCGCTACATCGGCGTGATTGCGCCGAACCCCGGCGAGTCGTACTTCGACGAATCGCTGGCAGCCAATCGTCAGGAGGTGAAGGGCAAGCGGGTGCTCTTGCGCTACGTCACGCGGCAGACGACGATGACCGGTGAGCTGCTGGCATATGTGCTCACCTCGGCTGACCAGTTTCCCGAGCGGCGACAGAACGCGAGCGGCTACTGGTGTGCCAACTCCGAGATGATCCGCTCCGGCAGCGCGCGGGCGTCCAATGCCACGCGTCACTTCTACAGGGGCAGCTTCCTGCGCGCGATGATGGATGCGCAGGAGGGTAAGCTGGGGATCTGGCAGGACTGATCCGGCGTGGCCGAGAAGAAGAAGACAAAGCGCATCAAGCGGGTCAAGGAGCGGATGCTCGGCGAGCTCGCGATCAAGGCCGAGTTCATCACCCGCGAACAACTGGACGCCTGTCTGGAGTACCAGGAGAATTGCCGGGCCAAGAAGAAGAAGGTCCCGCGCATTGGGGAGATCCTGGCCCACAAGGATTTCCTGAGCAAGAAACAGCTCGCCGCGCTGCTCTCCGGAAAGTTCAGCCGCCAGCGCGGCAAGTTTGGCGAGATCGCGGTGCGTCTTGGTTTCTTGCCCCGGGATCAGTTGAAGCTCACGCTCGAGCTGCAGCAGTCCCAGCAGCGCGAAGGCGAGAAGCCCCAGCTGATCGGCCAGATCCTCCGCGGCAAGCAGCAGATCCGCAGTCATCAGATCAAGGCGGTGCTCGCGGCCCAGGGCAAGACGATCGCGCGTTGCCTGCACTGCAAGAAGCGCTTCACGATCCAGGACTTTCAGGCCGGTCGCTTTCGCTGCAATCGTTGCCAGGCGCTGCTGGTCAAGCACACGGCGGCCAAGACGGCGGAGGCGGCGACGCCCGACGATGGCGACGTGGTGATCGCCACGCCGCGCCGGCACATCCGGTTGAAGAAGGGCCAGCGGATTCACGATTACAAGATCCTCGGGCTGCTGGGCAAGGACATGACCGGCAGTCTGTACCGCGCGGTCGATGTTCCGCGGGACCGCCCGCTGACCTTCAAGGTGCTCGACTCCGACTGGCTCAGCGATCGGGTGGCGCTCAAGTCGTTCCTGGTCGGGGCGCAGAAATCCGCGGGGCTGTCGCACCCTAACATCAAGCGCCTGTACGCCGCTGGCAAGGCAGAGGATTTCTATTTCGTCGCGATGGAGTACATCCAGGGCGACAGCCTGCGACAGGTGCTGCGCCGGGCCAAGAAGGTGCCGGTGCCGATGGCGATCAAGGTCGTGGTCAAGGTTGTCGACGCGCTGATCCACGCGGCCGGACGCGACCTGATTCACCGCGACATCCGGCCCTCCAACATCCTGGTCGCGCAGGACGGCCAGATCAAGGTTTCGGGTTTTGGCGTCCCGGTCGACCTGGGGGGGAACCTCCGGTTGTTTGCCCGGGAGAAGCGCGGGTCCGCCTGTTACATGGCGCCCGAGCTGGTGGTCGAAGCCGAAGTCGATTCCCGCGCCGACATTTTCGGTCTGGGCTGCACCCTCTACCACCTGTTGTCGGGCCGTTCGCCGCTGCGTGGCCGTTCGCCGGTCGACGTGCTGATGCGGATGTGCGAGAAGGGAATCCCTCCCCTGCGCAAGCTGGCGCCAAATGTACCCGAAGATCTCGAGCGAGTGATCACGCAGATGATCCAGCTCGAGCCGGACGATCGCTATCAATCACTGTATCAGCTCGAACGCGAGTTACAGGTGATCGGAGCGGACGTGCCGGGCCTGGATTTGTAGCTCACTGCGGTAGCTCACTGCGGTAGCTCACCTGCCCGCTTCGAGCAGTTC
>CAZMLI010000061.1:0-2672 GCA_964566865.1 uncultured Planctomycetota bacterium | reverse complement strand
GTAGCTCACTGCGGTAGCTCACTGCGGTAGCTCACCTGCCCGCTTCGAGCAGTTCCCGCGCCTTGCGAACGCCTTCGATGCGAAGCGCGTCGCTGGGCTCCCCCGGGTTGGGCAGGCAGAGTCTCTCGAGCACCTCGGCGGGCGTGGTCCATTTGACCCGCAATCCCGATTCCTGACGCGCGGACCAGCGGGTCAGTCGGGGGGCGGCTCCCATCCAGCGCGCGCTGTGTATCCCGGCTGTGGCCAACCAGAGGCAGCACCAGGCCAGCGCGACGCGTCGTCTCCAGCGTTGCCCGTCGAGCGGACGCAGCATGACTGGCATCAGCGCCGTGCCGAACAGCGCGTAGCGTTCGAACCAGAACATGGGGCGTAGCGCCGGTGCGAACATGGCGGCGCCCGCCATCCAGCTGGCCAGCTCCAGCCGTCCTTGCTGCCGACAGCGGTCCCAGGTGTCGAACAGCACGGCCGTTCCGGCCGCGCAGGTCAGGCTGCCGAGCAGCAGTACGGCCGGGCCAGCCTTTGCGGCCAGAATGCCGAGCGGGCCGGTCTCGGGCAGATGCGTGATCGCGAGTCCGCCGTAGAGTGCAGCCCCGCCAATGGGCAGCCAGCGCCAGCCTTGGGTGGGACGGACCACCCACGGCCAGAACAGCAGCCCGCAGACCGAGACAGCCCAGGCCACAATCCAGGGCTGGTGCCCGCTTGTCGGGGGCAGGTGGTCGGGCGTGAGGCAGCCCCAGAACAGCGCCAGCGGTGCCAGGCAAGCCAGCGCGCCGATCGCGGCGCCGGCCCTCAGCTGCCAGCCGTCGCTGCGCCTGTACAGTTCCCAGAGAAGCCAGCTACCGATGGCGGCGCCATTGAGCGCGCGGCAGTAGAGTGCGGCGACCCCGGCCAGCAAGAGCAGCAAGAAGTGGATCGCGCTCGGGTGTGCGCGTTGCACGATCAACAGCACCAGCACAACGGGCAGCAGCGAGGCGACATCGGAGTAGAGGAACAGGCTGCAGACCAGGAAGTAGGGCGCAGCGAGGATTTGCAGTAGCGCCAGCGAGGCGTCGCTGTGACCGCTGCGTCGGGCCAGCCGGTAGAGCCCGCAGAGTGTCAGCAGCGCGAGCAGTATTTGCCCGCTGCGCATCGCCGGTAGCGAGAAACTGGTGGCCTGCGCGATCAGGCTCCAGTAGCCGATCAACAACGGATTGGCCGAGTGATAGTAGCCCAGCGCGCTGGCCAGGTTCGGTGCGTGGATCACCTGTATGGTTGCGATCCAGGCCCAGCGTTCGTCGGCGTAGACGCCGTATCGCAGACCGGTCACGGCGGTCAGCACGGCCACCGCGAGGCAAACCGCCAGCAGTGGCCAGCTTGGGCTGTGGCGGAACTCGCGCAGCCGGAAACGCGCCATGTTATTCAGGAACTCCAGCAGCGCGGACGGTCGCACGAACGATTGTCGCTTGACGCAGGCGCGGAAAACCGTCGAGATCTCGCCGATCCGGGCGTCCAGGCGTCGGGCCTGGATCATCAGCTCCGCGTCGAGAAACCAGTCGTCCTGGGTCAACGCCAGCTGATCCAGCAGGGCGCGCCGCATCAGTTTCGGCTTGGAGTTGATGTCGTGCGCCGCCACCCCGGGAAACAGCAGATAGAACAGGCTGTTGAAGCCGGCCGAGATGAAGCGCCGCCAGGGGCCGTCGTGCCGCTCGCGCCGACAGGTCTTGACCAGGTCCAGCGACGGATTGGCGCACAACTTCCGATAGGCGCGCACGACGTCCAGCGGCGGGACCTGTCCGTCGCCGTCGATCACGCCGACGATCTCGCCCGTTGCGACAGCGAATCCGGCCTTGATGTCGAACCCCATGCCACCTTGCTTGGGCAGCAAGACCGGGGTGATGCGTGGATCGCTCTCGCACAGGGCACGGACGATCTGCGGCGTGCGGTCCTCCCGTCCTTCCCAGTAGTTGCCGACGAGAACCAGCTGATAGTCGATCTCCGCTGCAACCAGATGCCCGGTCAGCTCTTCGACGAACGGCGGCAGATCGTCCTCGGCCGCGTAGCCCAGCACGACGATGGATAGATCAGGTTTCGAGCAGGACACTGAAATACGTACAGCCTCCGCTGCGAAAGACAGACTGCTCGCCGAGTCGGAATCGCGTTCCGATCAGTTCCTTGTACCGCTCGGGTGGGCGGATGTGGTCCCCCTTGTCGAACGCCTGGACCAGGCGAACGAACGGGGTCTCCAGCTCTGGTACCTCGGCGTCTTCGATCACGAGAACCCGACCTCCGGGTTTGAGCACCCGCAGCAACTCATCGAGCAGTCGCGCCACCGCCGCGTCATCCAGATGGTGCAGGATTGCCATGACCAGCACGCCGTCGAAAAGGCTGTCACGAAAGGCCAGTTGCGTGGCGTCCATCCGGCTGAAGTGCCCGGGGTTTTGCCGGTTGGCATAGCCCAGGTAGTCCGCGGAAAGGTCGATGCCCCAGTAGCCCGCCTTCTCGAACAAGGGGCAGAACTGACCCGTGCCACAGCCCAGGTCGAGATAGCGCGCGCGCGAGCGCCGCGGCAACAACCGGCGGATCAGCCGTTTCTCCGGTACGAAGTTGAGCTCGATGATCCTGCGCAGGATGGTGAAGGCCACCGGACTGGCTGCCAGATAATCCCTGAGCTTCGTCAGCACGCCGCTGGCTCC
>CAZMLI010000060.1:2152-16221 GCA_964566865.1 uncultured Planctomycetota bacterium | reverse complement strand
CGAGAAGATCCAGATCAGGTAAGACAGTGCCAGTCCAGCGCTGCCGTATGCGAGGCCGTACCAGACTGCCGGGGGTATCTTGTCCATGTGACCTCCTGTTTTCAGGATACATCGTCAGGTCCCTTATACTCCCTATCCGCGGCCCCTATGCTCTCTATCGGCCCCCAGATACGCGGCCGAAGCACGAGCTGGCGATAGAGCCAGGGACGTTCCGGGTCGAGCAGTACCAGGCAGGCGCCCGCTGAATTGGTGACGACGATCTCGTCCAAGTAGATCCAGTTGCTCCAGTAGTGCTTCTTGCCGGCGAGTTCTACGGTGTAGTCGCAAGTAATGATCGGTAGGAACCGTCCCAGCAGCAGCGTGACGAATTCGGCTTCGACGACAACCGTCTGCCCTGAGCGGATGGATTCATATTCCGCCTCTGTCAGGCGCGGCCCCTTTTGTATTTGCGCCCAGGCCAGCACACCCCGGGACCGGAGCGCCGCCAGTTGCTTGCGGCCGACCCAGCGGTGAAAGAAGCAGAACAGGCCCACGAAATAGATCGGCAGGGTCAGCACCCCCAACCACAACTGGAGCTTTCCCAGACGCGCCGTGTGTTGCTCGAGCCTGTCCAGCATCTCGACGCTCGGGCGCTCTCCCGCTGTTGGCTCGGCGCTCACTGCTGACGCACCCCGGTCAGCGCCGCGTCGAAGATCATCGCGGCACGATCTGGTCCGGCTGCCCGAGATATTGCCCTCATCTAACCAGAGCGTAGCAGAACACAGACGCCCAGGGCAAGGCGCCAGCCTCTCGACGATCGACAAGGTCTTTGCAGCAGGCAGCTGAAAGGGTAACCTGTTGGTGAGGCGGACTCTCATGAATCTACAATCACGGGAGATCCCATGTTTCGTTGGCTCGTTCTATCGCTATCGCTATCGGCCGCGATTTTCGGCAGCGCAGTTCTCAGCGCACAGCCCCTGCCCAAGCGCCACACGTCCAGGGACTGGAGTCAGTGCGAGCGGTGTCGGCGCGCCTACGACCGAGCGCTGGACCACACCCTGCGCCGACTCGAGGGCAAGGGCGAGGACCAGGAAGGCGCCGGAGACTCCCCCGAAGATCCCGACGCGAACTACGACTACTTCAACGCGGCGCGATTCCCCGCGACGATGACCATGGGCTGGCTGCTGCTCGCCGACGGCCGGTACCCCAAGCAGCTGAATAAGGTCGTCGAGCGCGCGATCGCCTGGAACAGCGAGAAGGAGCAAGGCGAGAACAAGGTTCACAACCACCGCTGGAACTGGCACCCCGCGCTGGCCGGCATGTTCCTGACCGAGTACGCCAAGTACTTCCCCAGCCGCAAGACATTCGACGCGATCAAGGGCATCGTGGCGCACCTGGTCAAGTACCAGGAGGACACCGGCGGCTGGTTCAAGTCCTACCATGGCTCGACCCGCTACCCGGTCAAGGACCTCGGCATGCTCGATGGACTGATCTACGGGTTTCTCAGAACCGCCAAGGCGCAGGGCATCAACCTGCCGCCGTCGATGATGGTCAAGGCCGAGAAGTGCCTGGCCCGGATCACGGGTGGCGGCGGAATCAGTTACGGTACCGGACAGAGCGGCCCGGACAAGACGGGCGGCCGCGGCGGCCTTGCGCTGCGAGGCCTGGTCTACGCCGGCGACAAGGGCCACCGGATCGCCCGGACCTACAGCGGTCTGCTGCCGCGACGGATTCCCAACATGCACCTGGGCCATCATGTCGGCGGCCTGCATGCCTGGAGTGTCGTCATCGGCTGTTATACGATCGGGCCCTCCGCCTTCAAGAAACTCACCGCGCACTGGCTCGACACCCTGATCAACAAGCAGAAGAAGGACGGCGGCGTCTACGTCGGCGACGACGAGGATGCCGGAGGCGAAGAGGGACTGCTCGGCGCGGACGACACGTCGACGGCGGCGTTCGGATTGATGGTCCTGCTTCAGGATTCGTCACGACTGAATCCGCGCCGACGGCCGCGAATCAACTGGGTCTCTCTGGTCATCGATCCGCCCACCAGCAAACAGCTGAAGCCGGCCGCGCGCTCGGCGATTTCCGGCAAGCTCGACAAGCTGCTGAGCCTGCTCGCGCGAACCAAGGCCCGCAAGGGCGCGGCTTACGCAGCGGCCAGAACGGAAGCCGAGGCGATCGAGGATCGCGTGACTCGGTTCATCGCCGCGCGCGTGGCCGAAGCCGAGCAGTGCGTGCAGGACAAGGATGTCTCACGCGCGATCGAGATCCTGACGCCCCTGTCCAAGGTGCTGAAGAAGTACGAGCAAGGCAAGTCCGCGCAGAGCGCGCTGGACAGGATCAAGAAAGACCCCGCTTGCACCCAGGAGTTGGCTGCGCAGAAGGCGCTGGCCAAGGCCTGGAAGATCGTCTTCGCTCGAGGGATGCAGAAGGCCAAACCCGCGTTCGAGAAGCTGGTCAAACAGTTCGCCGGCACGGCGGCGGCCAGGAACGCCAAGGAAATGCTCGACTGACGGCGGACGCCAGCCAGCCAGACGATTCGCACGTCAGTGGCGAGTCTGTGCGGTAGGATGTACGGGTGATGCAAGAGGATGCGCAGGAGATGCAGGCCGAGACCCTGGCCGAGCTCATCAGCGAGCTCGGACTGACCATCGGTCCTGAGGCGGAGGTGGGCCCGCCGACGTTGATCGTGAATCGACGGGTCGAACCCAGCCGGCAGGCGGACGATTGGCTGGGGCGCTACCCGGTGACCGGCCACCTGGGCGCCGGCGGGATGGGCGAGGTGCTGCAGGTCCATGACCCCGACATCGGGCGGGAGCTGGCGGCAAAGGTGATCCGTGGCCGGGCGGACCCCAAGGCGCTGGCCAAGTTCATCCTGGAGGCGCAGGTCACCGGGCAACTGGAGCATCCCAACGTCGTGCCGATGCACGAACTGGGCATGACCGAGGATGGTCGGATCTACTTCACGATGAAGCGGGTCGAAGGGAGTACGCTGGCCGACGTGCTGGCCGGCCCCGGAGCGCAGCGGGGTCCGGACGATGGTGCAGAACAACAGACCGGCCGACGGCTGGTCCCGCTGCTGCAGATATTCATGAAGGTCTGCGATGCGCTGGCGTTCGCCCACAGCCGCGGGGTGATCCACCGCGACCTCAAGCCGGCCAACATCATGGTCGGCCGCTTCGGCGAAGTGCAACTGATGGACTGGGGTCTGGCCAAGGTCCTCGGGCAAGTCGATCGCGCGACGGATGGACTCACGCTCGAGCTGGGCGGCGGACAGATCGCCGAGCTGGCCCGCGGCGGCGGCGGCGAGCTGCTGGCGACCTTGGACGGGCAGGTGATGGGCACGCCGCAGTACATGCCGCCGGAGCAGGCCAGGGGCGAGATTGACAAGATCGACGAACGCTCCGACATCTACGCGCTCGGCGCGATGCTGTATCAGATGCTCACGGGACAGCCGCCCCACGAAGGCGACACGCCGGTCGCAGTCCTGATGCAGGTGGTGCAAGGGCCTCCGCTGACGCCCTCGACGCTCGCGCCCGAGCGGAACATCCCATGGGAGCTGGAAGCCGCGGTGACCAAGGCCATGGCGCCCAGCCGTGAAAATCGCTACCAGACGGTCGAGGAGCTCCGGCGAGACCTGGAAGCCTGGCTCGAGGGGCGGGTGCTCGGCGCCGTACAGTATTCGCGCCGGCAACTGTTGAACAAGTGGCTGCGGCGGCACTGGAAGCCGCTGGCGGCGACCGGCACGGTGCTGCTGGCGCTGCTGGCTTTGCTGACGAACTTCGTCGTCAGCCAGGCGCGGGAGAAAGAGCTGGCCGAAGACAAGGCGAGGCTCGCAGAAGACAAGGCGAAGCTCGCAGACCAGTACAAGCAAGAGCGCGACAAGGCCGCGACTCAGCGGGACGCCGCCGTCAATGCCCGGCGGGACCTGCTGCGCATGTCGGACCTGCACCGGCTGGTCAAGCTCGAAAGAGAGGCGGATGCGCTCTGGCCGGCACACCGGCGAATGATCCCGCGCTATCAGCAGTGGCTGACCGATGCCCGGCTGCTCATCGCGAACCTGCCGACTCACCGCGCGAGCCTCGCCGCGTTGCGAAAGCTGGGTGCGCCTTCGCCCAATGGTGACTGGCAGTTCGCTGGCAACGAACTGCCGTGGGTGCATGACAACCTGACGAAGCTGGTGGCGGGACTCGAGCGCTTCAGCGGCGCGAAGGGCACGCTGGCCGACATCGGCCGGCGCCGCGAGCAGGCCGGCAAGCTCTGGCAACGATCGGTCGAAGCCCACCGCGAGCGCTGGACTCGAGCCATCAAGGAAATCCGACGCAGCAAGCGCTATTCCGGTCTTCAGCTGCGCCCGCAAGAAGGGCTGGCGCCGATCGGCCCCGATCCACAGTCGAAGCTCTGGGAGTTCGTCCTGATCGGCTCTGGCCGGATACCCATGCGCGGCGCAGGGGGAAAACTGTTGTTCGACGGTCGTTCCGCGATCGTATTGGTGCTGCTGCCCACTGGCAGCTTCCGGATGGGCGCCAAGGTGAGCCGCCGCATCGCGCCCAACACCGACCCCTACTCGGGGGATGACGAAGGTCCAGTGCACGAGGTGCAGCTGAAGGCCTTCTTCATCTCGAAATATGAGATCACCCAGGGCCAGTGGAAGCGGCTGACCGGCTTGACCCCGAGCAACTACAAGGCGGGCGAGAAACACGGACCGTGGCGCGTGACCGACGCGCACCCGGTCGAGCAGGTGAGCTGGTACGATTGCCGGCAGGCCCTGCGGCGGGTGGGCCTTGCGCTACCGAGCGAGGCGCAGTGGGAGTACGCGGCACGGGGCGGTACGAAGTCGGTCTGGTGGACCGGGAATGACAAGTCGGCGCTGATCCGCGCCGGTAATCTGGCCGACGCAGTGCACGGCCGCGCCTTCGCCGCCACCATGTTCGAGAAGTGGGAGGACGGGCACGCGCTGCACGCCCCGGTCGGGAGTTTTCGTGCCAACCCATTCGGCCTGCATGACGTGATCGGCAACATGTGGGAGTGGTGCAGCGACCCGTACCACCCGAATGCCTATGGCCTGCCGCTGTTGAGCGATCAAAGCGGGCGACGCAAGTTCCCCTCCGCCTGGTTGGCGCAGCAGGAGCGCAGCCGTGTCTACCGCGGGGGCGGCTTCGACGCCGTCGCCGCCGATGTGCGTTCGGCGTTCCGCCACAAGTATGGGCCGACGGGCCGCGGTATTTCGCTCGGCTGCCGGCCGATCAGGCTGCGGGACTAGCAAGCCGCCGGTCTATCTCCCGATCAAGACCTTGCCGTTGGCGAGCAGGAGTCCGACCTTCTTTCCGTCTTTGGTCCGGACGGTACATCCATCCAGCACGGTCTGTTGCCTGTCAAACGGCAGCTGGCCCAGCAGCCCGACCAGGGCATGGGTTTGTCGCATCTCGGCTTCGCTGCGGTTGTGGTCCCGATTGCCGACGGTTCCCGGAAAGGTCGAGTAGACGCCGATGAACTGATCGCCAGGCTGGTACTTGCGGGCCCTCAAGCTGCGGGGATGTAACCCGATGAGGTCTCCCGGGATCAGCGATTCCCCTGCGTCCTTCTTGAACCACTCGGCATAGTCTGCCCCGTGATGCTCGGTCGTGTCGTTGCCGATCGTTCCCCGCACATCGAGCTTGTACTTTGGGTTGGTCGTGCCGATGCCGACATAACCAGGCGCGCTCCCGCCCAGGCTGTATTGATGGACCTTGTCGGAACTACTCCCCAGGACGTACATCGCCGTTCCGCCGGGCTTGACGAACAGCCCTCTCGGGGTGGTCTCCTCTGCGCTCACGCTGAAGAGCTGAACGAAACTCGCCGTCGAGACGTCCCAGGCCTTGGAGAGATTGTACTCGTTGACGTCATCGCCAAGCAGACCCACGACGAACATCTTGGTCCCGTCCGCCTTGAAGGAGAACCCCGTGGGAGAGGTCTCCTGCGTGCCCACACTGAACGCCTGAACGAAGCTCGCGGTCGAGATATTCCAGGCGGTGGAAAGACTGTATTCATTCACATCGTCGCCGACGGAACCCAGGACGTACATCCGCGTCCCGTCGGGCTTGAAGAAGACCGCCTGGGGTGTGGTCTCTTGCGTGCTGACACTGAAGACCCGAACAAAACTGGCCGTCGAGATATTCCAGGCCGTGGAGAGACTGTATTCATTGACATCGTCGCCCGAAAATCCAACGATGTACATCCGGGTCCCGTCCGGCTTGAAGAAGAGGTCCGACGGGCTGGTCTCCTCTGTGCTCACGCTGAAAGTGCGAACCAGGCTCGCTCCGGTGACACTCCAGGCGGTGGGCAGACTGTACTCATAGACGTTGTCGCCAATGCCACCGACGAAGTACATACCGGTCCCGTCGGGCTTGAGGGCGACACCCTGGGGCAGAGAGTCTTCCAGCGTCACATTGAAACTCGCGACGAGACTGGCCGTCTCGACATCCCAGCCGCCTCCATTGATGGTGACTCTCTTGGCGCCATCCACTTCGAGGAACAGCTTCGAGTCGAGCTCGCTGTGATCCGAATCCGCTGCCAGCGTATTGGTATTGGCAGACGTGGACGGACTGCCCTCCAGGCTCTCCCAGGTGGCCAGCCCCGCCGCGTCCGAAGTCAGGATCTTGCCCACACCTGGCGCTCCGCCGGTGATCTTTAGCTGTCCCGCAACCTCGAGCGTCGCGCCCGGTCCCGTCGTGCCGACGCCGACCTTGCCATCGCTCTGCAGCGTCAGCAGGTCCGTCGCCCCGGCGCGGATGTCCAGCCGGTAGCTCGTCCCATCAATGGACTTGTTCTGCAGGACAATCGAGCGTTGCACGGCGGCGCCGGTCGTGCCGATCAGCTTGATCTGATGACTGGACTTGGGATCCGCAGTCGCCGCGTCGGGCCAGACTTCGAATTCCGAATTCTTGACCTTGACCGCCGCGCCCAGAGCGACGCCCGCGACCATCAGCAGCAGCAGGCCAACCAGCGACCGGCCTTGCCGCCGGTGACTCTGCTGCAGGCGCGCGAGCTGTTTGCTCAGCTCTTCGACGGTATCCGGCAGGCTCTGCCTCGGCGCCCGTTCATCCGTCATCTCGGGCTCCGCCGCGCGTGGGACTCCGTGTGTGTCACGAGCAACACCTTGCCGTCAGGCAGCAGCAGTCCGATTTTCTTGCCGTCCTTGGTCCGGACTACGCCGCCGTCCAGGCTGGCCTGTTTTCGATCGAATGGCAACTGGCCCAGCAACCCGACCAGGGCATGGGTTCTTCTCATCTGCGCCGTGGTCTTATGGTGGTCCCGGTTGCCCACGGTCCCCGGAAAGGTCGAGTAGACGCCGATGAAGGGATCGCCCGGCTGGTACTTGCGGACCTTCAAGCTGCTGGGATTGAGCCCGATGACATCCCCCGGGCCGAGCAGCTCCCCGTCATCCTTTTCGAACCACTCGGCATAGTCGGCCCCGTGATGCTCGGTCGTGTCGCTGCCGATGGTTCCCCGCACATCGAGCTGGTAATTGGGGGTCGTCGTCCCGATGCCGACGAACCCGGGAGCGCTCCCGGTCAGACGGTACTGGAAGATCGTGTTCCCCTGATTGCCCGCGACGTACATCCGGGTCCCGTCGGGTTTGAAGAAGACGCTGGTGGGACTGGTATCATCCGCGCTCACACTGAAAAGGCGAACGTAGGTGGCCGTCGAGATATCCCAGGCCGTGGAGAGACTGTACTCATTGACATCGTCGCCAATCAGCCCGGCGACGTACATCCGGGTCCCGTCCGACCTGAAGAAGAGGCCATGGGGAGAGGTCTCCTGTGTGCTCACACTGAAGAGCCGGACGAAGCTGGCCGTCGTGACATCCCAGGCGGTGGAGAGACTGTACTCGTTCACCTCATCGCCGCCAAATCCCAGGATGAACATCGTCATTCCGTCTGACTTGAAGAAGATGGCGCCGGGCGCCGACTCCTGCGCGCTGACACTGAACAGCTGAACGAAGCTGGCCGTCGAGATATTCCAGGCGGTGGAGAGACTGTATTCGTTGACATCATCCCCCACGCTCCCCGTGACATACATCCGGGTTCCGTCGGGCTTGAAGAACAGGCCCATCGGGCCGATCTCCTCTGTGCTCACGCTGAACAGCTGAACATAACTGGCCGTCGAGACATCCCAGGTAGTGGAGAGGCTGTACTCATAGACCGCGTCGCCACCGCTACCGAGGACGAACATCCGGGTCCCGTCGGGCTTTAAGAAGGCGCTCGTCGGGGTGGCCTCCTCCACGGCGACGCTGAAGCTCGCCTCGAGACTGGCCGTCGTCACATTCCAGCCCCCGCCGCTGACGGTCATTCTATTCGCGCCATCGACTTCCAGGAACAGTTTCGAGTCGGTCTCGTTGTCGTCCGTGTCCGCGGCCAGCGCATGGGTATTGCTGGTCGTGGTAGGGGAAGTCCCACTATCCGCCGTACTCCAGCTCGCCAAACCCGCCGCGTCCGAGGTGAGGATCTTGTCCGCGCCTGGCGTGCCACCGGTGATCTTCAGCTGTCCCGCAACTTCGAGCATCGCTTCCGGGTCCGTCGTGCCGACGCCGATCTTGCCGTCGCTCTGCAGCGTCATGATCTCGGTCGCCCCGGCCCGGATGTCCAGCCGGTAGCTCGTGCCATCGATCGACTTGTTCTGAAGCACGATCGATCGCTGCACGGCGGCCCCGGTCGTACCGATCAGCTCGAGCTGATGACTGGACTTCGGATCCCCAGTCGCCGCGTCCGGCCAGATCTCGAATCCTGTGGCCTTGATCCTGACCGCCGCCCCGAGCGCTACGACGGCGAAGATCAGCAGCAGGGCGCCACTCAGGAAGCGCCGCTGCCTGGCATGGCTTTGCCGCAGCCGTGAGAGTTGCCCAGAAAGTTCATCGACTGCGGCCTGCAGCCTCTCTCGAGCTGGCCCATTCTGGTCCGGACATCGTCTTGGAGATCGTGCCATCACTCAAAGTACGGCTGGGATCGGACGATCCCTTGTACTTTTCGGTCAGGGAAGGACTGGCCTCCCTGGGCGCAGTCCCAGCAGGTTTGCGCGAAGATCGGGCGGCCCCCAGAAGCGCATCGCCGAACGCGCGGAAAAGGCGATGGTCGACCAGCAACCACCTCGCCAGACACGGGGCGCCCGGTCCCCGAGCGCCGCCGCGGGGTATGTGCGCCATCCTTCCGGCCCACGTTGCGCGAGCCCGTATGCCGTCTGCAAGTAAGGATCACGGCACCACTCCTGGACGTTGCCGATCACGTCGTGCAGTCCGAAGTCGTTGGCTGCGAAGCGACCCACCGGCGCGTGAACCGAATACCCGTCATCCCAGGCTTCGAACGGCTTGATCCTGGCCGCCCGAAAGAACGCCTGGTCGCGCAGATTGCCCGCTGCCGGAAGCCCTGCCGTGATGTTTCCGGTCCACCACATGCTGCGAGTGCCCGCGCGCGCAGCGTACTCCCACTGCGCCTCGGTCGGCAGTATCAGGCCCCAGCGCTGCAGCCAGCGGTTTGCCTCGGGCCAGTTCACGCGCTCCACCGGGTGCGTCAGCGTGATGCGGGCGTGCTGTCCGGGGACCTTCATCCCGCTCTTGTAGCTGCTGGGATTGCTGCCGGTCATCCGCAGCCACTGTCCCTGGGTCAACTCGTACTTGGACAGGAAGAAGGGCCCCAAGTGCACGGGGTGCACGGGGCCTTCATTCCGGTGAATGTGGCGATCCTGGTTCAGCCCGGACGCGCCCCATGTCCGGGTCGTGCCCATGCGAAAGGCACCGCCGGGGATCAGCACCAGCACGATGCCGGTGCGGTCCGTGATGACCAGCTTCCCGGTGGCATTCCGCTGCGGCGCAGTCCCGCTGGGCAGGTGGGCGAACTCCCAGAGCGTCGTCTTCGGATCGCGGCCCAGCGGCACGAGCCCCTCTTGCCGCTTGATCCGTAGAGCTCCGTACTTCGGGTTCCCGCGGATCGCCTGGATCGCCCGTCGCCAGCGAGGGGTCGCGTGCTGCCGCCACTTGCGCCACTGCTCGTTTCGCAGCCAGCCCTCGACGGTCGGAATGGCCTTCAGCAGCGGCTCGATTCGCGGAATCAAGCCGGCAATCAGCTCACGCTGCCAGCGCTCGGTGTCGGTCAACCGACCCGCCTGCTCCAGCTGATGGAGAATCTGCTGATGATTCGCCATGCGCCTTTGCAACTCGCGCGCGCCTGTCAGCCAGGCTCGCAGCGCTGCGACCTTCCAGCCCTGCGGCCCGAGCGCGTCGAGCTGGCGCTGCAGTTGCGCCACGCGGTACACGTCGGCCATGCTCTCGAGGTCGGCCAGACTGCGCTCGAGCTCGCGCTGCTTGCGCACCACCTTGTCTCTCTCTGCTGCTGTCGCCCGTCGCGCTGTATGCGCCTGTTGTCGCTCCACACGTGCATTACGGAGCTGATAACCGACCCCGATGAATGCGCCGATCACCGACAGCAGCACGCCGGCCGCGGCCGCGACTGCTGCACGATGGCGAGAGGCCCACTTGCACAGCAGGTATGTGCGCGTGGCTCGCCGTGCCGTGACCGGGTACCCGCCGCTCCAGCGCTCCAGATCAGCCGACAGCGCACCGGCATCCGGGTAACGCCGCCCGGGCCTGCTGTCCAGAGCCTTGAGGCAGATCGCCTCGAAATCCAGCGACATGCCGGGCGCCAGCTTCCGCGGGAGCTGGAGTGGCTCGGCCAGAATGGCGCCAAACACGGCGGTGGCGGAACTGCCACGGAAGGGCAAGGCGCCGGTCGACATCTCGTACAGCATCACACCCAGCGCCCAGACATCGACCGTGGCGCCGATCGCCTCGTCCTGCCCGAGCACCTGTTCGGGCGCCATGTAAGTCGGCGTGCCGAGCACGGCCCCGCTACGCGTGACCAGCGTCGAGAGTTCTCCGCCTCGCGCCAGGCCGAAATCAGTGATGATCGCGTGCTCCCCGTGGAGCAGGATGTTCGAGGGCTTCAGATCGCGATGGATCACACCTTGCAGATGCGCCTCGGCCATCGCCCTGCAGACCTGCCTCAAGATGCCGATCCGCGAGTCGGGCGTGAGGTCAGCGAAGGCCTGAGCCAGCGTGGGTCCGGGAACATGGTCCATCACCACGTAGGTGATCGCCTCACCGCCGGCGTCGTCATGGTCTTCGCCGACTTCGTGTACGTTGATGATGCCGGGGTGCGCCACCCGCCCGGCCAGCTGGGCCTCGCGGCGCAGGCGGGCGACCAGCTCGCCCTGATCGTCCTTTCGACTGAGCAGCGTCTTGATCGCCACCGAGCGGCCCAGCGCGGGATCGAGCGCCTCGTACACCACGCCCATCCCTCCGCGGGCGATCTCTCGAACCAGCTGGTACCGCCCGATCTTGCCAGACCTGGGCACGCGCTCGCCAATCTGCAGTCCCTCGAACTGCTGCGCGCTTTGTTCACTGGCCCCCTCTCCCCCCGGTGGCTCGAGCAACAGCAACAGGTCCAGTCGCTCCTTGTCGATTCCCGCTGCCAGAGACACGTCGGCAATGGTCGGTAGCAAATTGCCTTGATCCAGATCAGCCAGTACCAGATCCCCGCGTTGGGGCGAGACCAGGCGCAGTCGTACCGCCAGCTGGATTGCCTGGCGCAGCAGTAGCGGATCTTCGTCCTGGGGCTCCAGCATTCGCAGCAGCGCGACCTGGTCCCGGTCCAGCAGTCCTTGATCGAGCAAGCGATCCAGCAGTGCCGTATCGCCCGGGACGCAGCCTGACAACGCGTCCTGGATTGCCTGGTCTGACAGCAGGCCCAACCTGCGGATCCGCGAGATCAGTCGTGGATCATGCGCCTTCGGTCTTTCCATTGTAGAGTCTCGAGGAGATACTAATTCAGCGGTACTGAGAGTTCACCTGATTTGATGCCAGGGTTGCCACATAGTTGCATGATCGACTTCAGCAGTACACATTGGAGCCAGATCCGCCAGGCGCGTTCTCCACAGGCCAGTCACTACGAACAGGCCTGGCAGTATCTGCTTGCCCGCTATCGACCGGTCATCGATTGGTTCTTCGAGCGACATGCGCCGAATCAGGATCTGGCCATCGAGTGGACCGCTGCCTTCATTGCGGCCTGGGTGGGGGGTAAGCTGAACGGAGCGGATCCCACAAAGGGACGCTTTCGCGGGTATCTGTTTTCCTCCTTGAAGACCTTCTCGACGGACCAGTTTCGCAAGCTGGTCCTGCGCCAGACTGTGGGGAGTGAGTCGCTCCGGGGCTTGCGGGACGACAAGGTCTGCAACCCGGCGGACTGTTACGAGCTGGACTATACGCGCGTCGTGGTCACCCGCGCACTCGATCGACTGAGGCAGTTCGAGGAACAGCGCCAGCTTCAAGGCCTGTCAGTCCGCTGGTACTCTCTGCTGCGGGAATATTACATCGAGCCTGACTCCTCCGCCGAGCGTCCTGGCCAGCGGGAACTGGGGGAGCGTTATCAACTGACCGCCAAGGCGGTGGAACTCCAGCTGGCCAATGCCCGCAACCAGCTCAGGCGCTGGATCGAAGCCGATCTGCGCCAGACGGTCAGCAGCCAGGACGAGCTGAATCAGGAAATCGATCTGTTGATCCGGAACAGCCCGGGTCTCTTCGGCGATATCAGCGATCCAGATCAGTCCTGATCGATGGCAGCCTCGGATAAGCAACCCACGCTCGAGGCGCTGACGTCGGTCCGGCCGTGGCAGATCCGGCTGGCCCGACGGTCGATGGCGGCCGGGCTGTTGCTCAACTGCCTGCTGCTGTTCCTGCTCGTGGCGGCCCTCTACAGCTACCTCGACGAGCACCTGGCTGGCGCCAGATTCCACGGCATCGGCGCGGGTCTCACGCTGGGCATCCTGCTGCTGATGCGGATGGTGCGCGACCGCTGGATCAAGCGCGGCGTGGCGGAGTTGCGGGAACAATTCGGTGACCGGGATCCCGGACCGTCGCCGGTCCCCTGGATCAGCACGCCGATCTGGCAGGGCCTGCAGCGCTGGGATATTCAGTTCGAGTTGCTCTATGGTTTCGCCGAGCTGGAGCCTTGCGTGGAGGAGTGGGAACTCTGCTTCGTCGACGCGCAGCGGCGGCTGGTCGCGCCGGTCGTGGCGCCGCTCGCCGGCCTGCCCGTGGCGGACGCGGGCCCGTCACAGGTACAGGTGGACCAGCTGAACGCGCCGCCGCGGGCGCGCGGACTTCAAATCTGGGGCCCCGAGTGGCCGGTCTGCTGCGAACGGCTGGCCACCCTGGTGGGTCTGGAGCTGTGCTACGAGCCGCTCTACTGGGATGCGTTTGGGCGAGGCAACGTGATCAGCGAGGACGAGGCGCTCTATCACTGCCGGGCCTGCGGCCGGATCTACCTGGGCCAGATCGACGTGATCTAGTCGTTGTCGCGCAGGTAGGCGACCAGTCTGGTCAAGCCTTCGCGCAGGTCGATCTCGGGTTGATAGCCCAGCTCTTCGGCGGCGCGGTTGATGTCGGCCAGGGAGCGCAGTGGGTCGCCCTCCCGGCGTGGTGCGAAGTTCGGCGTCGCGTCCACGCCGATCACCTCGCCGAGCACCGAGAGCAGTGTCAGCAGGTCGGTCTCTTCACCGCAGCCGATGTTGTATAGCCGGCCGGGCGCGCGTTCTGCGTGGGCGGCCAGCCAGTTGGCCTGCACGACGTTCTCGATGTAGGTGAAGTCGCGGGTCTGGCTACCATCTCCATGGACCATCGGTGTCTCGCCGGTGAGCAACTGGCGTGCGAACTTGACCACCACCGCGGAGTAGGGCGAATTCGGGTCCTGACGCGGCCCGAAGATGTTGAAGTAGCGCAGCGCCACGGTCTCCAGGCCGAAGGTGTGGTAGTAGGACCAGAGATACTGCTCGCTGGCGAGCTTGGCGGCGGCGTAGGGAGACAGCGGCGTGGGGATCTGTGCTTCTTGCTTGGGGATCTCGGCGCTGCCGCCGAATGCGGAGGAGCTGGCGGCGTAGACCACGCGGCGCACGTTGCACTGGCGGGCCGCCTCCAGAATGGTCAGGGTGGCCGTCACGTTGGCGTGATGGGTGCCGAGCGGATCCTCGACCGAGCGCGGCACCGATGGGATCGCGGCCTG
>CAZMLI010000060.1:0-2052 GCA_964566865.1 uncultured Planctomycetota bacterium | reverse complement strand
GGCACGAGATAGTTGAGATAGTCGATGTTGAATTCGGGCTGGTAGCGGAACAACCCGGTGTACTCGTCATACTGTCGGCAGCCGCTGAACAGACTTGCCGCCAGCAGCAAGGCCAGCAATCCGATGTGTTTCATGCTTCCTCCAGTCTTCGCCCCTCTGAAGCGTCAGAGTGAATTATTGCCCATGGCGCGACGTGAGTCTACTTCTTCTTCCGCTTCTGCTTGACTGGCCTCTTGGCCGGCTGCAGGCGGATGACCTTGACCGTCGTGGCCTCGCGGACCTGGATCGGTCCCAGGGAGTTGCGGTTGCGCGGTTGGCTGTAGGCAAACTTGAATGTCTTGCCGTGCTTCTGGTGCCAGGTCTTCCAGGCCAGGCCGCCCTTGTCGCGTCGCTCGGGGCGGAACGCATTGTAGGTCGTGCGATGTCCGGTGAGCTTCTCGAGCACCCAGTTGGCGTGCCAGCCCAGCTCTCCACCCTTGCTCAGCAGCGCGATCAGTGGCGCGATCGAGGCCCGATTGCGCAGCGGCAAGAAGGACAGCATCGCGGCCTTCTGCACGTTCTTGTCGGTGGTCTTGCTGGCAAGCTGGATCAGCGGCTTGATGGCCGACGCATGACGCAGTCGGCCCAGCGCCCAGGCGGCCAGCTTCTTGACATCGGTGTCGCTGTCGTCGAGCGCCAGGATCAGCTGCGGGCAGGCCGCCGGGTTTTTCAGCTCGCCCAGTAGATAGGCCAGGTTCGCGCGCTTTCGGGCGTTGTCGGTCTTCATCTCGAGCAGCAGGATGGGCACGGCGTGTTTACCGTACTTCATCAGTTCACCGAACAGCTTGGCGCCAGTTCGAGGATCCACGCTGGGCTTGTCGCGGTGGCTTGGACTGAACCAGGTGACCAGCAGCTTGTCGCCCAGCGGCGCCAGCTTGTCTTTCAGGCTCTCGCGCAGCGTGGCCGCATCCAGGTGGGCCAGCTTGAGCGTCTTGAGCACCTTGCGCATCCGCCACTTGGCCTCCACGTCGGTGGACTTCTTCAGCGCGGCCGCGACGATCGGGCCGACGGCGGGGCCGAAGTCGATCAGTCTCCGGGTGGCGCGTTCCCGCTTGCCGAAGCTGGTGCTGGCCAGCAGGAGCAGCTGATGCTTGGCTTCCTTCTGCTGGTCGGCGGTCAGCGGCTGGACCTTGCGCGGCGGTTTGGGCTTCTTCTGCTGTTGCGCGTCGGGGGGCCTCGGCTTGTCCTGTTCGATCAGCTGTGCATCTGCCGGCAAGGCCAGTCCGGCGAGTGCCAGGATCAGCGTCAACATGGTGCGCATCGGTGGTCCCCCTTGAAGAAACTCAATAACTGGCCGATCGATTCTGACGGCACTGTGAACGAACCCAGCTTGTCACTGGGGCGATGGCCATGCCAGTCCGACCCGCCCCCTCTCAGTAGACGATACGACTCCGCAGCCGATTCAAGTGTTTTCAGCGCCGCGCCCGTTCGCCGCCGGCCATAGACTTCGATGCCGTTGAGCCCCGCGCCGACCAGCCCGGCGAGAAACCGCTCCAGCCGAGCCAGCTGCGGATGGGCCCAGATCGAGATCCCGCGAGAGCGCCGGATGATGTCGATTGCGCCCTCCGGGCGGATCAGTGGCGCTGGAACGAACGACTGATGGCTTCCCAGATAGCGGTCGAAGGCGTCAGCATAAGAATCGACCAGACGCTTGTCAACCAGGGTCTGCGCCAGGTGGGAGCGGCTGATGATGTCGCCCTGACAGCGCTGCTCGACATCCGCCATCGTCAGCGCGAGTCCAGCCTGCGCGAGCCTGGCAACCCCGCAGCGCATGCGCTCGGATCGCTCGGCCTGGATCTGCCTCAGCGCGTCGCGAAAGCTGTCGGGGAAGCCGAAGGGGAAGTAGCCCAGGATATGCAGTTCGCCCACGTCGGGCATGTGTGTGGTGATCTCCACGCCAGGCAGCAGGCGCAGCGTATCGGTTGATTCGATGCTGTCGTAGGCCGCGATCGTGTCGTGATCGGTGATCGAGAGCAGATCGATTCCCCCCTCACGGGCGAATTCGACCACCGC
>CAZMLI010000059.1:6171-16348 GCA_964566865.1 uncultured Planctomycetota bacterium | reverse complement strand
GGACGTGCGCTCGACTTCAGGGCCTTCACTCCTCTCGAAGAGTCCGTTGGTTCGAACGACCTGCTGGCCGTCTCACCCCGTTACCCTCCTGGTTTTTCATCTCCCCCAAGGTTTTCACTATCTCCGCCGCGGAAGTCGCTAAACTCCCTCCCCCCCTGGGTTTCAGTCCAGCCGATGTGACCAGATTCCCGACCCTCCGGGGTATTCACGAACAGAGATCCGGCTAGCCTCTTGCGAGACCGCCAACCCTCTCGGAGTTCTCCCACCTCATGTCGCAAGCGACTGTCGGTGGCGGTTCAGACTCACTTTCGTGCGCCCTTCAACGCGACGCATTCTAGAGATTCTCGACAGGCTGTCGAAGGCGTTATAAGTATTTCTGGAAGCGTCTTATCCCACGTTGATTCTGGGAGTTATGAGACGAGTGAAGGGCACTTAGGGAAAGCCGAATTTTGCAGTCTGAGAATCTGGGTGGGACGAAAAGTGAGGGCGTCGCATCTCCTTGTCAGAGCAGCAGATATTTCTAGAGGGGCCCGCAGCGGTGTCCGGCTTCAGTCGGTGAATAACTCGCAAGGCCGATGAACAGCAGGCTGCGGGGAGTTTGCTTTGCGGGCTGTTCTCTGTATGCTCGCAGGCATGTGTAGAAATATCAAAGTGCTCTATAATTTCGAACCGCCCGCGACGATCGACGAGATCGAGGCCTCCGCGCTGCAGTACGTGCGCAAGGTTAGCGGGATGACCAAGCCGTCGAAGGTGAACCAGCCGGCGTTCGATCTGGCCGTCGAGCAGATCACCGCGATCACCCGACGACTGCTGATCGAGCAGCTCGAGACCAAGGGCGCGACGCGCGATCGAGAGGTCGAGCGCGAGCGCGCGGCGGCGCGCGGACGCAAGCGCGTCGATCGGATGCGCGCGCAGCTGAGCTAGGTGGCCAGCGTCAGCGCTTCTGTTTTTCTTCCAGCTCCCAGCCCTGCTCGGCGTCGAGCGCGATCACCACGCGGCAAGCTTCGCGTCGGGGCAGTCCGTCGCGCGCGTTGAAGCCTTTGAGGTAGCGGGTGGTGCGCTGCTTGCCGAACAGCCGGGCGATCTCATCATCGCTCATTTTTCGTCCGGCGAGGTCGAACGGCACCTGCAGCGAACAGCCTTGCTGCCATGCCGCGCAGCCCCAGGCAAGCTTCCCGGCGATGACGTAGCCTGGGTCGAGGCTGCCGCGCAGCAGGCAGAGTGGACAGTCGGTGATGCGACCGAAGGCTGGAGCGGGGCTGCCCGCGGGCAGCTCACGTGCAGGCTCGTTCTCGGGCCGATTGAAGTCGACGGTGACCTGACCGCCGGCGTCGAGCACCAGCGCGGCCTTGCAGAACGCGCCGCCCTTCTGGCGGAAGCCGTACAGCCGCGCGGTGCGGCCGTGTGTCAGTAGTTGCGCCACTTCAGTTGCGCGGACGGGGCGCTCCATGATCTGTCCCGCGATGCGAAGGGCGCAGCCGGTGCAGCGCCAGTGGTCGCGCTCGAAGGAAATCTGGCGGCCGCAGCCGGGACAGGTTCCAGGTGAGTCTGTGCGCGATCTGGGATCGACGCGAACCGGCTGGACCCGCTTGCCGTTCCAGCGCAGCACGCCGTCGTAGACCGTGCCCTCGCGGGTGGTGAAGCCTTTCAGCAGGGCGCTCTCGCCGTCGGCCAGCAACTGGCGCACCGCCTTTTCGGGGATCTCCACCCCGCTGGTCTCACCGAAGACGACGAAGGGGCAGGCCCGCCCTTTCTTGCAGGTATAGACCGTGCCGCGTCGGCCGACCGGTGTGCCGCAGGCCGGGCAGTCGCCCAGCCGCTCCGGCTCTGGCCCGCGCGGGCCATCGCCTTGAATCGGTTCGGCCGCGGCGGTCTGGCGAATCTGCGCCACCAGTTGCGCGGTGAATTTGCGGATGTCCGCCATGAACTCGCCGCGCGCCTGCTTGCCCTCGGCCATCGACGACAGGCGGGCCTCCCAGTTTCCGGTCAGCTGCGGCGAGCAGAGTTCCGCCACCGGGATCGCCTGCACGAGTGCCTGGCCGCGGGTCGTTGCCAGCAAGTGCTTTTTTTCGCGTTCGATATAGCCCCGCTTGATCAGCGTCTCGATGATCGACGCGCGGGTGGCCGGCGTGCCGAGGCCCTGCCCCTTCATCGCGCGGCGCAGCTCTTCTTCCTCGAGGCCCTCGCCGGCCCGCTCCATCGCGCCGAGCAGCGAGGCCTCCGTATAGTGGGTCGGCGGCTTCGTCTTGCCCTCGTGCAGTTCCTGGCCGATCTGTGGCACCACGACGCCGACCTCGACGGCGGGCAGTTGCAGCTCCTTCTTCTTCGAGAGCGGCGGATCGATGGCTTGCCAGCCAGCCGCGAGCATGGTGCGGCCGCGCGCGACGAACAGATCCTGGCCCACGCGGGTCTCGAGGTTGGTCGTGGCAAACATGGCATCGGGCAGAAAGGCTGCCAGGAAGCGCCGCGCCACCAGGTCGTAGATCCGTTTCTCGTCGACGTTCAGCCGGGCGTTGGCCGGGCTGCTCGCGGTGGGGATGATCGCGTGGTGGTCGCGCACCTCCGCGTCGTCGACCAGCCGGCGGGTGAACTTGGGCGGCCAGGCGGCGGTGATCTCGGCGGCGCAGGCTGCGTAGGGCCCGAACGCCAGCGCCGTCAGCACGACGGGCAGCTCGCTGGTTTGCTGGCTGCTCAGGTGCCGCGAGTCGGTCCGGGGATAGGTCAACAGCTTGTGCCGCTCGTAGAGCGACTGGGCCAGGTCGAGCGTCTGCTGGGCGCTGAAGCCGAAGCGCTTGTTGGACTCGCGCTGCAAGGTGGTCAGGTCGTAGAGCAGCGGGGGGGCCTCGGGCTTCTTCTTGTGATCGGCGGTGACCACTTCGCCCGGCTGCTCGGCGACCCGGGCGAGCACCTCGCGCGCGGCCTCGGCCGTCTCGAAGCGTTCGGTCTTGCCCTTGCGCCAGGTCGCCTCCCACTGACCGGCGGGCGCTTCGAAGGTCAGCTTGACGGTCCAGAAGAGCTTGACGACGAAGCGTGCGATCGCCGTGTCGCGCGTGCAGATCAAGGCCAGCGTGGGGGTCTGAACCCGCCCGACCGAGAGCAGCGCGTCGCCGCCTGCGTTTCGGTTGCGCATCGTCATCGCGCGGGTGGCGTTGAGCCCGACCAGCCAGTCGGCCTCGGATCTGCAGCGGGCCGCGTCCTCCAGCGGCGCGAGTTCGACGCCGGGTCGTAGCCGGTCGAAGCCCTGGCGGATGGCCTGGTCGGTCAGCGCGTTGACCCACAGCCGGCGGACCGGGGCGGTGCAACCGGAGAGCTGGTAGGCGTAGGCGAAGATCAGCTCGCCTTCGCGGCCGGCGTCGCAGCCATTGATCACCTCCGTCAGCTCGGCATCTCGCAGCTGCTCGCTGACCACCCGCCACTGATCGTTGCGGCCCCGATCCGACTGCGTGGCCGGCTGCAGCTCGAACCGCTCGGGCAGCATCGGCAGCCGCTCGAGGCGCCATGGTTTCCAGGCGGGGTCGTACGCTTCGGGCTCGGCCAGGCAGACCAGGTGGCCGAGACACCAGGTGATGCGCAGGTTCTTGCCCTCCAGAAACCCCTGGCCCTTGGCCTCGACTCCGAGCACGCGTGCGATGTCACGCGCGACCGAGGGTTTCTCGGTGACGATCAGCCGCACTCGATGTAGTCCAGGAAGCGGGAGAGCAAACTGGTGGCCTCTGGGCTGGGTTTGAAACGCTGCATCTGCGCCTGCTTCTCCTGCTCGTTCAGGTGTTCGGTATAGCCTTCGAGATAGTGGCGGTAGCGCTCCTTGTTGCGCGTGCCGGTCAGCTCGGGGTGGAATTGCACGGCCCAGATCGGCTTGCCCGGCACCCGCAGGGCCTGCAGTGGGGAATGCTCGCTGCTGGCGAAATTGCCGCAATTCGGCGGGTGGAACTTGGCCCGGTCCTTGTGTCCCAGCTGGGCCATGAAAGTGCCCGGCAAGGCGCCGAACAGCGGGTCACTGTTGCTGGCTTCGGTCCGGGTCAGCTCGTAGGTGCCGACCTCGGTATTGTCGGGATCGTTGATGATCTCGCCGCCCAGCGCGGCGACCAGGCAGTGGTAGCCGAAGCAGGAGCCGAACATCGGATGGCCGCATTCGGCGACCGCCGCCAGCAGTTCGAGCAGCTCGTCGAAGCGCGGCAGATCGCGCTTGGAAACGTAGAACTCGCCACTGCCGCCGATCAGCAGCGCGTTGTGCTCGCGCACGTGACTCAGCGAGGGGATGCCCTCGACCAGGTTGTAGGTCGCGAGCTGATCCGACGTCAATCCGGTCGTTTCCAGGAAGCACTCGTATTCGTGCGCCCGCATCGGGTCATCGGGCCTGCGGGCCTGCAGCAGCAACGTTTTCAAAAGAACAGTACCTTGTTGTAAAGAAACCACTCCCCGAGCAAGAGCAGCAGGGAGAACATCAACAGCGCCGGCCAGAGCTCACGCGAGGGCGCGGGTTGGCGGGCGCCCGGCGAGACATGCGTCTCGTCGAGCCCGAGCCCGACCACGGGAGTCAGGTCCGATTCGCTCCGGCTTTCCAGGTTGGCGGCCAGCGTTTGAACGAAGCCCTCGGCCCGCAGCTGGTGCAGGCCGACATCGCGTAGTCGCAAGACAAACGGGCGCTGACGCACAGCATGCGTGGTGCGCGTCCCGTCCGGACTCTCGACGGTGAGTTGTTTGACCGACGTGGGGGGCATCAGCGAGGCGGTCTCGCCGGTTCGATAGGCCAGGTGGACTCCCGTGGTCTGGCGTCCGCCGTGGCGGAAGAAGTCGACCAGGTTGGCCACCATGTTCGGAAAGCTGGGGCGCACCACCAGCAGCGAGTCGAGCGGATCGAAGGCCCAGAGCAGCAGCTTGCGGCCCTGCTGCTGCCCGTAGGCGATCAGCGGCGCCTTGCTGATGTCAAGCATCAGGCTGCGCATCCAGCGCGGCAATTCATATTCGGTCGCCGCCAGGATGTGCAGCTCCTCGAAGCGGCAGAAGCGCAGCAGCGCATGTTCCCGGTTCCAGTCCTGGACCCAGGGGCGCGGTAGCTTGCCGATCACCGGGATCGGCGGGTGGGGGCCCTGCGGCCGGATGTACAGGTAACTGCCAGGCGGCAACTTGTCGAATGGCAGCGTGGGCGTGCAGCGGTCGAAAATCACCAGGCCCGGGTGGGGCGCAGCCTGGTAGCCCGCGATCTCGACGCTCTCGACCTCGGTGTTCGGTCGCTGTGCCAGCGCGGCGAGCAGGAACTGGTTGGCCAGCTCTCCCGCATGCACATGGAGGATGCGGAACGCTTCGCGGCGCGGCAGCACGCACCAGGCCCGATCGTCCGAGGCGAACCGATCGCCCGATTCCAGGCGCGCCTGGAGAATGCGTCCCTGGCCCAGGACCATCGGACGCAGCAGGCGCTTCGCCTCGTTTGGCGCCAGCGCGATCTCCTCGGAGTCGACCAAACGCTTGTCGAGATAGAGCGAGAGCGTGACCTTGCGTGGCGCGCTGCCCAGGTTGACCAGCATGATCAGCAGTTCGTAGTCCTCCGTGCTGGCGAACAGACGGCGCACGCGAAAGCGCGTGATCGCGACGTTGTCCTGGCGCACGCCGGCCTGGAAGAATGTCAGCCGCACATCGGGCAGCGGTTGCAGCGACGCGCTGCGCAGCTGCGTCACCTGCCGAGCGGGAAGCTGGGTGGACTCTCCGGTGGGGGCGCGCAACGTCACACCATCCGCATCGCGCCTGACCAGGCGACCCTGGTGCGTCTTGCCGTCCCGTGTCTCGACGCGCACCTCCAGACCACCGCCGTCAGAGAGAATCACGACGTGGCCGTTGCCGTGTGCCGCGGCCACTCCGGAGGCCAGCCTGATCGCGCTGCTCAGATCGCCCGCTGTTTCGTGAGGGCGCAGCTGCTCGAGCGCCGCGAGCAACGCAGCGCGGTCATCGGTCAGCGGATAGACCACCTCCGGCTTACGACCGGCCGCGATCAGCATCGCGCGGTCGCCCACGCCCAGCCCACGAATGCGCCGGCGCGCCTCTTCCCGGGCCAGCTCGAAGCGACTGACCCGGTCCGGTCCGGCGAGCATGCTGGCCGAGGTGTCGAGCACCAGCACGACCGTGCGCGGCTTCTCGCTACTGCCGAAGGAGAACGGGCGGGCCAGCGCGCTGACCAGGCCGCCGAGCACCAGCAGGTGAATCAGCAGCGAGAGCAACTGGCGCAGCTTGCGCCAGAGCGTGCTGGTCTGATGGGCGTTGCCCATGCGACGCCAGAACAGCAAGCTCGGCACCTCGACCTGTCGATGGCGGAGCCGCAGCAGGTAGAGCCCGATGACCGGCGCGGCCAGCCAGAGCCAGCCGAAAGCGGCAGGATTGAGAAAACTCATTTCCCGCCGATTCTAACAGGCTGCGGGCCGGCTGCCAAAAGTAGGGCGCCGTCTTGTCCCTCGCAGAGGGAGGCCTGACCGTGCCCACTGAGATATCTTGATATGCTTAGCAGTCAAGCATAGGCTAGAGGTATGAAGCGAGCTGTCGATGTCCAGCTGGAGGTTCGGAAGTTCCTCTCCAGGGCGGGCAAACTGGGAGGGCGGGCTCGTGCCGAGCGACTCAGCCCAGAGCAACGCGCCGCCACCGCGCGGCGTGCCGCGGTTGCACGCTGGATGCGGGCCAGATTTGGTGTCGAGAAGTTCGAGGATCTGGCACTGCCGGGATGGCAGGTCATCGATGCCGGTATGCGGAACCTCGTGGACGGTGAGGAGGACCGGGTCGAAGCCCTGGCCGTGGCTGAAGCTCGTCCGCGTCTGCGCTACCTCGGTGTGCCCGTGCCGCGCAGCGCGGATCTGATCTGCGACGCACGCGAGAAACTCTACCGGATGATGGAAGCAGCTCACGGAGAGCTGGCGCACGCGCGGTTCATGGCGATCTTGTCGCGGGTGGACAGTTTTTGCGATGCGCTGTCCTCGGTTCGGTCTGCCCGTGGGCAACAGGTGCGGCGCGATCGCATGTGGTGGCGGTGACGCGTCAGCGGATCACGGAGCAGCTCCTCGCAGCATTCATGCAGCGGGTCGGGGAGATCGTCAGCGAGCCGGCCACCATCTACCTGACCGGCGGCGCCACAGCGGTCCTGCTTGGGTTCCGCGAGGGAACCATCGACATCGACATCGCGGGAGAGCTGGATCAGCTCTTCGGGGAAATCCCGGCGCTCAAGCGCACGCTGAACATCAACGTCGAGATCGCGAAGCCGACGGACTTCGTGCCGGTCCTGGCCGGAGAAACTGAGCGGCACATCTTCATCGGCACGTTCGGTGAGGCGAGCTTCTATCACTTCGATCCATACGGCCAGGTGTTCTCCAAGGTCGTCCGGGCGCACGCCACGGATCTGCACGATGCGAAGGCTTTCGTGTCGAGAGAGTTGGTCGAACTCTCGCGACTGTTCGAGCTCGTCAAGCAGGTGCCGGACGCCGTTTTCGCGCGGTATACGCGGCTGGACAGGGAATCCGTCGAGCGGGCAGTGCAGGACTTTCTCAGGATCTGATCACGGCTACGGCGGTTGGCGTAGGTGCGTCGCGCTGTACCAAGTAGCCGCCCTTTGAGATGATCGAGCATCCTGGTGTTGCGGCCGCTTCGCCGCTGTGAAACAGGGAAGTCGGTTATGGCTTGTGTTTCGCGGAGTTCCCTGTCTCGTGGGGCCCTATGCCAGAACTGCGAGTGGTCAGCCTCGTACCGTCTCTGACCCATACGCTGTTCTCGATGGGTCTCGGTCCGGATCAGCTGGTGGGCCGCAGCGCGTTTTGCGTGCTTCCCGAGCCCCAGGTTCGCGAGATCAAGGTGGTGGGAGGTACCAAGACCCCCAGGCTGAGGTTGATCGAGTCGCTGGCTCCGGACCTGGTGGTCCTCGACGTCGAGGAAAACCGCCGGGAAACTGCGGAGGCGCTCGAGGCGTTGGGCCTGGAAGTCTGGGCTTCGCGGGTTAGCTCTCTGGCGCATGTGCCCGGGATGCTCGAAGCACTGGGGGCGCGAGTGCGGCAGGAAGAAGGTGCTCGCCTGGCGCAGCAGCTGCACGGGGCGATGGAGGAAGCGCGGGAGCGTAGCGCTGCATTGGGACCCGGTCCTGTGGCGCTCCCCTTGATCTGGAACAAGCCGTTGATGGGCCTCTCCCCGACCCGCTACGGCGGAGACATACTGAAATGGGCAGGCTTTCGCGTGCCCGACCCTGAGCCGGGAGTTCCCTATCCAGCGCTGACACCCAGGCAGATCGGGGAGCTTGGAGTCGAGCTACTGCTTCTCAGCAGCGAGCCGCACGATTTCACCGAGCAGGAAGGAGAGCGGATCGCCGCCGCGGTCGAAGCCGAGGGGTTTGTCAGGCCGGCAGTCCTCAAGATTGACGGGCAGGCCCTGACCTGGTTCGGGGCTCTCAGCGAACCGGCACTGCGCTGGTGGTTGAAATTGCGAGAGCGGTCGGCTTGACCGATAGTCCGATCTAGGATTGGCTGCGGTCGAGCTTGAACTTCTCCTCGACCGGCGGATTGGGACGTGGGATCCAGAGGGGGCGGCGTAGGTCGCCCTTGGGTGGGCGGCACTTGCCCATCCATTCACGATAGATCTCGTGGCTCTTGTCGGTATCGACCGAGATGTCGCCGTAGGCGTCGTCCGGTTCGGCGTGCGTCAAGGTGACGCGTTGATGCCAGCAGTGCATGCCGGAGGCGGGGTCGGGCTGGACCGGGAAGGTCAGGTTCTGGTTGACGCCCGCCTCGCGCCAGAAAATGCGTTCGGTGTCGGGATCGTTCGACTTGAACGGCTGGACGCCTTCGACCTGGCGCATGCGCCAGGCGCTGCCCTGCTTGTAGATCTCGACCAGTGCGGAGGCCAGCCGCGCGACGCCCTTGTCGCGCGAGAGTCGCCAGCGGCCGAGGTGGTGGCTCATGCCGAGCACGCCGGGGCGGATGCCTTCGGTGACCCAGGCCCGCGTGACGAAGTAGCCGATGCGGGTGGTGACGCGCACCAGGTCGCCGGTCTTGATCTTCTGCTTGCCGGCATCCTCGGCGCTGATCCAGAGCGGGTTGGAGTGCGAGATCTCGTAGAGCCACTTGACCGCGCTGCGTGAGTGAATCAGCGTGGGCAGGCGGAAGTTGGGCAGCAGATCGAACTCGCCCTTGTCCGTGTCCAGGTCCTTCCAGTGCACGTGACCGGGCTTGTAGCTGGGCGTGGCCATCTCCTCCCAGCCCCAGTCGGCCAGGGTCTCCGAGTAGAGCTCCAGCTTGCCGCTGGGTGTGCTGATGCCGTAGCGTTCGAGTCCGCCGGTGGCGTTTTCCTCGACGGTGAAGACGCCGAAGCGGCGCATGTATTCGAGCGGGGTCAGCCCCTTGGCGGCGGCCGCCTCGGGCAGGCCGGGCACGCCGTTCTCGAACATCCACTGGTAGTACTCGCTGATCGAGATCTTCTCGCCGGGGCGATAAGGGCTCTCGAAGAACTTGCGGATGCCCAGCGCGCCGTCCGGGTCCAGCCGCCAGGAGAGCTCGATCCAGAACTCGTCGTGTTCCCAGACCTCGCCGGGGTTGACCTCGTGCGTGGCCGAGATCTGATGCCCGTCCGCTTCCATCGCGACCCGCACCACGGGCTGGCGGAAGCCGATCCAGCGCGCGTTGTGGGTCTCCTGGCTCTGGTTGTCGTGGCGTTCGGTCGAGAGGCCCATCGGCAGGACATAGTCGGCGTACCAGGCCGTCTCGCTCCAGGTCGGTGTCAACGCGACGTGGCACTCGATCTTGCTCTCGTCGGTCAGCGCCTCGATCCAGGTGAAGCCATCGGGATAGGTCCAGACCGGATTGAAGACGCGCGAGAAGTACATGCCGATCTTGCCGCGACCCTCCTTGAGGAAGTGCGGCAGCAGGAACGACAGCTCGAAGAAGGCCAGCGGAAACTCGATCGGCAACAGCAGCTCGTTCCACTGATCGTGTTTGCCCGGCATGTTGTGGTGCTTGGGTTTGAACTTGTGCCAGCTGGCCAGGCCGACGCCGCCCTTGGTGCCGTAGCTGCCGGTCAGCACGATCAGCAGGTCCAGGCAGCGGGTGATCTGCCAGCCCCAGAGGTTGCCCGACGCCGCGGAGCGCCAGCTATAGGTGGCGAAGGCGTTGTCGGAGTCGGCCACCGCCTCGGCCGCGCGGCGCAGATCGTCGGCCGACAG
>CAZMLI010000059.1:4880-6071 GCA_964566865.1 uncultured Planctomycetota bacterium | reverse complement strand
CGCCGCCGGGCTTCGAGGATGCGCTGGGCGTGCGGGTTGAAGTAGTGGCCGGTCTCCAGATGGCTGGTCAGCAAGAGGATCGTCTTGGCGTTTTCCCAGTCGGGGCTCGGGCGGTCGGAGCCGCACCACATCTGGTGACCCAGCCGGGCGGAGCTGGAGCAGACGTTGGTATGGCTGTTGTGCGCATCCACGCCCCAGGCCGCGAGGACGCGGTTGACGTAGCCGTCCTCGCCGGGACGGCCGATGTGGTACATGATCTCGTCCTGGCGCTGCTCGTCGTACAGCCGGCGCATCTTCGCGCCGATCTCCGACATCGCCTGGTCCCAGCTGATCTGCTCCCACTGACCGGCGCCGCGCTTGCCCACACGCTTTTGCGGGTAGAGGATCCGGTCCGGGTCCTCGAGCTGGTTGGGCGTTGCCGCGCCCTTGGCGCAGAGCATCCCTCGGCTGCCGGGGTGCAGCGGGTTGCCTTCGATCTTGCGCACCTTGTGGGTCTGCTTGTCGACGTAGGCCACGATCCCGCAACCGGCCTCGCAGTTGAAGCAGAGGCTGGGCACGATGCGGTAATGCTTCTCCACCTTGTTCGGCCATGCGGTCGATTCGTACTCCACCCAGTCGTCCCATTGGTCGACGGGGGGGTGTGCGGAGAGCTTGTTTGTTTGCCAGCCGGGTTCAGTCATGCATCTTCTTCTCTACTAGGACAGCGGAACTTCCTGGCCGACGTGGACCCAGATGTGATCCCAGGCGTAGAGGCCGATCAGGCTGAGCGCGGCCGCCGCGTACCAGGAGATCGGCGACTGCGAGAGGGCCAGCGTCATCGGCACCAGCCCGCCCATGATCAGCACGATGCCGTAGAACACCGCCGAGTGCGGGCCGTTGAGGATCAGCCGCTTGACGGCGGCCAGGTGACTCGAGTGGGCCGGCAGGAAGACGGTCTCGCCGAGCACGATCAGCAGGTGCAGCGCCAGCGAAATGCTGAGCACCGTGCCGAGCGTCTCGCGCGCGATGCCGACGTCGGTCAGCGCATGGCCGAAGAGCTGAATGTTCATGTCGCCGATCAGCAACAGCGCGGCGGCGCCGTAGGCCGGCGCTTGCACGGCCAGGTCGACGGTCGGCGTCAGCCCCTGCCAGAACTCGCGCCCCTTGGCCTGCGCGAAAAGGAATCCGGAGTAGATCGCCGCGCCCAGCGCA
>CAZMLI010000059.1:0-4780 GCA_964566865.1 uncultured Planctomycetota bacterium | reverse complement strand
CTCGCCCCAGGGTTTCTGGTGGCTGACGTTGTAGTCGATGCGCGGCGCGCCGGCGAGCTTATGGGCCGCGGCGTCGACCGGCTCGTCCAATCCGCCCGGCACGAAGTTGCCGCGGCCGGTGCCCTGATCGTGGGTGCCCTCGCGATAGGCCGTGTCGGCCCAGGCGGCCTCGGGTACGAGCGCGGCCTGCTCCGCGCCGAGGTAGAAGATCTTCGGCCCGGTCCCGAGCTCCAGCTTGCGCCGCTGGATCCCGCTTTGCGCCACCAAACGCGAGACGTGCTCGGTCGGATCCTCCAGATCGCCGAAGATGCGGCACTGGGTCGGACAGACCGTGACACAACTCGGCAGCAGACCGTTGTCGATCCGGTTGGCGCAGAAGTTGCACTTCTCGGCGACGCCGTGATTCGGATCGATGAACAGCTGATCGTAGGGGCAGGCGGCCATGCAGGACTTGCAGCCGATGCAGGCATCGTGGTTCAGATCGATGATCCCGTCCGGTCGGCGGAACAGCGCGCCGGTCGGGCAGATGGTCTCGCAGGGAGCATCCGCGCACTGGTTGCATAGCACGGGCAAGAAGGAGCGACCGACGCTCGGAAATACGCCTTTCTCGACCGACTTGACCCAGCAGCGATTGACGCCGACCGCCACCTGATGCTCCGACTTGCAGGCGATCGTACAGGCGTGACAGCCGATGCAACTCTCGGTGTCGATGACCATGGCCCAGGTGGGCATGGCAGTGTCTCCTCAGATGTGTGTTAGCCAGTCAACTTTAGACGAATCAGCCAGATCGTCAACTACTCCCCGCCGAGTCGACGGATCATCTGGCTGAGCTTTTTCCGCCGGGCGGTTGGCGCCAGACCGCGTGCCTTGCGCAGGGCGCGGATCGCCGCCTCGGGCTGGCCCAGCTTGCTACGGATCAGCCCGATGTTGGCATGCGCTTGCCAGGCATTGCTGCCGGCCCGCAGCGCGGCCTCGAACTCTGCCAGGGCGCGTTCGAGCTGCTGCTGGTTGAGGTAAATCAGACCGCGGTTGATCAGCGCCTTGGAATGCCGGGGCTTCAGCGAGAGCGCCCGATTCAGGTCGGCGAGGGCCCGCTTGTATTTCTGCTGGCGCAGGGAGACCAGGCTGCGGTTGAAGTAGCCATCCGCATCGTCGGGGGAGAGCTTGATCTGTGCCGTGAAATCACGCGCGGCCGCCTCGAAGTCTCCACGCTCCAGCCGTAGTTGTCCCCGGTTGATCCAGGCCAGCTTGAGCGTCTTGTCGATCCGTAGCGCCTGCCCGTAGTCCGCCAGCGCGCCGGCGTACTGCTCGAGCTGATGGCGCGCATGGCCGCGCGTATTGTAGGCCACGGCCAGTTGCGGCCAGAGCTGGATCACGCGGGTCATGTCCTGGATCGCGCCGGTCAGGTTGCCCGTCTCGCGCCGGGCGAACCCCCGGTTGTAGATCGGTGCCGCGTTCTCCGGGGCGAGCTCGATCGCCTTGTCGAAGTCCTCGAGCGCGCCGCGCATGTCGCCGGCGAGCTTGCGCGCGCCGCCCCGCATATTATATAGCGACCACCAGTCCGGTCGGAGTTCGAGGCCGGCGCTGGCGTCCGCGATGGCGCCCTGGTAGTTGCGTTGGTTCATTCGCTCCCAGGCCAGCAGCAGGCGGATCCGCGGGAAGTGCGGCCGGCGTTCGAGGGCCCGTGTCCAGGACACCATCCGGGCGGCGCCCCGCTTGATGAGCCCATCCAGGAACCAGTAATCCTCGGACCCGAGTTGCTGGCTGTACCGCTCGAGGCCCTCGGCGCAAAGCGCCGCGACCTGCGAGTAGTTCCCCTGCGCATGGGCCTGGTAGGCCCGGAGGATGTGGCGGTCGACGGGCTGCACGCCGTCCCAGCTCTTGACCGGCCTGTCCAGGACCTCCCTTGCCTTTCGCAGCCAGGCGCGTTTTTTCCGGGCGGCCGAGTGGCCCCGGACGCTGATCCCCGCCTCGATCGAGCGCTCGAGATAGATCCGGCCGAGGTAGTAGATCGCGCGCCCATTGTGGGGGGCCAGTCGACGCGCTTCCAGCAAGGCGGTCTCCGCCGGAGCGTCCTGGCCCAGGTGGTACCAGCCGATGCCGAGCAGGCTCCAGACCTCCGCGTTTCCGGCGGTCTGCGGGTCGGTCGCGATCGTCCGCAACTCCGCCAGCGTCCGGGTCAGCTGCTCCAGCCTGGCCCTTATGCCGCTGCCCTGGATGTAGAACAGCGAACGGGTGCGCCCGATGCGCAGCGCGATGGGACGCAGGCGCGCCTGTAGCTTGCGCTGGCGCGCGGCCTGTTCTTCTGCCTGTTGCAGCTGCGTCAGATCCTCCCGCGTTGGCTTGCCGGCGTCGTCCCACTGGTGCGAGATCGAGGACAAGGAGAGCGAGACACCGACGATCCCGGCCAGCAGCAGCAGGATGACGACCAGCTTCCCGGGACCTCGCGCGAGGCTGCGCCGGACCCCTCGGGACAACGACTGCGGTCGGGTCAGAATCGCCTGGCCGCTCTGCCAGCGGCGCAACTCCTGGCCCAGCTTGGCCGCGCTGTCGAATCGTCGGTGCGCGTCCTTCTCCAGCGCCTTGAGACAGAGCAATTCCAGCGGGCGAGGGATCGCCGCATTCAGCGCGCGCGGCGGAACGGGATCGTCGAAGCGGATTCGCTGGTAGATCTCGGCGGACGTGTCGCCGTCGAACGGGGGCAGGCCGGTCAGCAGCTCGTACATGACCACACCCAGGGCCCAGATGTCGGTGCGATGGTCGATCTCGTGGGTCATGCCCAGCACCTGTTCGGGCGACATGTAGCGCGCGGTGCCCATCACCGTTCCGGTCTGTGTCAGCGGATCGTCCTGGTCGATGGCGCGGGCCAGGCCGAAGTCGGTGACCACGACCTGGTCCTCGGAATTGAGCAGGATGTTCCCCGGCTTGATGTCCCGATGAAGCACCCCTTGTTGATGGGCATAGGCGATGGCGTCGATCACCTGCTCGAGCAGCCGCATGGCGGAGTCGAGATCGATGCGCCCCAGCTTGCTGACCAGGGTGCTGCCCTCGACGAAGGCCATCGAGATGTAGTGCACGGTTCGGCGCTCTGCCAGATCCTGACCACTGCCAATCTCGTAGATCTGAATGATGTGGGGATGGGTCAGCCCGGAGGCCAGCTTGGCCTCGCGCTGCAGGCGCATCAGCGCCTCGGGGTGGTTGTGGTTCAGCACCTTCAGCGCAACCGTGCGCCCCCGCTTCGGGTCGATCGCCTTGTAGACGGTGCCCATGCCCCCGCTTGCCAGCTCGCGCAGCAGCTGGTAGCGGTCCAGACTGGTCTGTGCCCGGAGTCTGACCCGTCCGGGTTGGTCTTCATCAGAAGTTGTCATTGCCTTGGTGGGCCAGTATCTCGACCACAGATGCCGGAACAGAGAAAAAACTGGAGAAATCCCGCCGATCGCCTTGACCCGCTCTTGACTGGGTCACAGCCTTCCTTCGGTGCACATTAGATTTTGCATTTCAAGATGATCTTGGTCGCAGTAGTTAGTGAGGAATTAAAATGCATAGATCGCAGAGGGCCCGCCGGGCTTTTTCGCTCGTTGAACTTCTGATTGTCATCTCGATCATCGGTTTGCTCGCAGGGATGCTCCTTCCTGTGCTCCAATCCGCACGCGCAACCGCGCACAGCGTTTCCTGCCAGAACAACCTCAAGAGCATCGGTGGCGCCCTGCTGCTCTATGCGACCAACAGCCGTGGCCGCTTCCCGGTCTTCAGCGACGACTACTCGACCAGTCCGACAGATGTCAACCAGACATGGGTCGGCAAGCTGCTCGAGACGATGGGGGACAGCCGCGCCACGTTCCAGTGCCCGACCGTGCCGACCCAGGGGCAGGCTTTCCGTGACGGCGGCAAGTTCGATCCTGTCGATTTCCCGCTGGGCTACAACTACGTCGGCATGAGCTACCTGCACGGCGACATGGAAGATCCATCCAGGCGCGGCGGCGCGGTGATGTCGACCTTCCGCAAGCCGGCCTCGACGATCATGGCCGGCGACGGCTCCCGCACCGAGCTGGGCGAAGGCATCGGCTTCCTCATCGGCGGCGATCCCACCCAGGGCAAGCCGCAGTACAACCCGCACCATCGCCACGAAGGACGCGCCAACATCCTCTTCGTCGACGGCCATGTCGAGTCGCTGGACAACATCGGCTGGAGCGCGCGCTGGACCGCTTCTGGCGTCGCCATGCACGGCGGCTCGGGCACGGGCAGCGGTTCCAGCTCGGGCCAGGGTTCGGGCGGTATCGCCGCTGGCGGTTCCGGCTACGGCTCGGGTTCCGGTTCCGGCAGTGGCTCCGGTTACGGCAGCGGCTACGGCTCGGGTTCCGGCTCCGGCAGTGGCTCCGGTTACGGCTCGCGGTCGGGCGGTAGCGGCGTCGGCTCTGGCCGTGGCGGTCGCGGCGGCCGTGGTGGCAGCGGTTACGGCTCCGGCTCGGGTGGCTCCGGAAGCGGCATCGGCGTCAACGGCGATGGCCTCCAGCAGCTGAATGACGAGAAGTCGCTGAAGATCTGGGTCAAGGCGAGTGGCAAGCGCAAGGGCAAGGAGCTGTTCGTCAAGATCCTGCAGGAGAAGGAGATGGTGTTCCAGGGTACCCTCGACAAGAAGGGCCGGGTCACCGTGCGCGGGATCGAGGCGGGGGACTACCGCCTGCAGCTGTTCGACGCCGCCGGCAAGCGCCTGCGTCGCAAGCGGTTTTACTACTCGCCTGAGAAGGGCAAGACCGTCAAGCTGCGCATCGGGTACTAG
>CAZMLI010000058.1:3684-16504 GCA_964566865.1 uncultured Planctomycetota bacterium | reverse complement strand
CGCAGGTCCTTGCGGTCGACGATCAGATCGATGAAGCCGTGATCCAGCATGAACTCGGAGGTCTGGAAGCCCTCCGGTAGTTCCTTGCGGATGGTCTGACGGATCACACGTGGCCCGGTGAAGCCGACCAGTGCCTTGGGTTCGGCGATGATCAGGTCACCGAGGCTGGCGAAGGAGGCCATCGTGCCGCCCATCGTGGCGTTGGTCAGGAGCGAGAGGAAGAAGCCGCCCTCGTCGCGGAAGCGGCCGAGCGCGGCGCTGACCTTGGCCATCTGCCAGAGTGACAGCGCGCCCTCGTGCATGCGCGCGCCGCCGCCTGAGCCGCAGATCACGACCAGCGGCAGTGCGAGCTCGTGGGCCAGCTCGACGCTGCGGGCCAGCTTCTCGCCGACGACCGAGCCCATGCTGCCGACCATGAAGAAGGGATCGGTGATGCCGACGACCAGCGGGATGCCCTTGATCGTGGCCGTGCCGCAGACGGCGGCGTCCTTGAGGCCGGTCTTCTTCTGCGCCGCCGCGAGCTTCTTGACGTAGGCCGCGTTGGCGTTGAACGAGAGCGGGTCGACTGGCTCCAGGTTGGTGAAGCGCTCCTCGAACGAGCCGGTGTCCATCAGCAGCTCGATGCGATCTGCGCTGCCGATGGTGAAGTGGTAGTTGCACTCGGGGCAGACCCTGGAGGACTCCTCGACCACCTTCTTGTAGACCGTGCTGCCACAAGACTGACAGCGCATCCAGAGATCCGCCGGTAGGTCCTTCTTCTTCCGGGCCGTGCTCTTGCGCCACTTCTTCCAGTCCACCATCAGCTTCGCTCCCTCAGGGTACGGATCGCGGCAGCTCGATCGGCCTGTCCGAACACCGCGGTTCCGGCCACGAACAGGTTCGCGCCGGCACTGCGGGCCGGGCCGATCGTCTCGGGATCGATGCCGCCGTCGACTTCGATAGGAAAATCCGGACCGGCAGCTTGGCGGATCTGGCGGATCTTGTCCAGCATCGGCTGAATGAATTTCTGCCCGCCGAATCCGGGGTATACGGTCATCACCACCGCCATGTCGACCTGATCCAGCAGCGGCAAGGCGGTCTCGACCGGGGTGTCGGGCGAGATCGCCAGGCCGACCTGCGCGCCGCCCTGGCGAATTTTCGAGATCACCGCCTGCGGGTCGTCGGTGGCCTCGACATGGAACGAGATCAGGTCGCTGCCGGCATCCAGGAAGGGCTCGATGTAGCTCAGCGGGTCGCTGATCATCAGGTGCACGTCGAGCGGCGTCCCGGCGATCTTGCGCAGCCACTTGACCACGACCGGGCCGATGGTGATGTTCGGCACGAAGTGGCCATCCATCACGTCGACGTGCAGCAGATCCGCGCCGGCTTGCTCCACATCGGCGACTTCCTCCGCCAGTCGGGAAAAGTCGCAGCTGAGCAGGGAGGGCGCGATGCGCACTTCCGCGGGGTTGTCGGTGACGATCGGTCGACGTTGCATCGCTAGTCCGCTGACTCCTGAAGGGCCACGACTCCCGGCAGCTGCTCGCCCGAGAGCAGCGCCAGCGAGGCGCCGCCGCCGGTGGTGATGTGGCTGATCTGATCGGCAAAACCTGACTCGGTGACGGCGCGAACGGTGTCGCCGCCGCCGATCACGCTGGTCGCCTCGGCGCTGGCCAGCGCGCGGCAGACCGCCTGTGTGCCCTTGCTGAAGGGCGCCATCTCGAACAGTCCCAGCGGTCCGTTCCAGAACACGGTGCCGGCATCGGCCAGCGCCTGCTCGATCAAGGCGATGGTCTGCGGCCCCACATCGAGCCCCATCCAGCCATCGGGGATTTCTCGCGCTTGCTTGCGCTCCGCGTCCGGCGAGGCTTCGCGGGCGACAATGTGATCGATCGGCAAGATCACCTCGATGTCCTTGCGGCGGGCGGTCTCGAGATACTGCGCAGCGGTCTCCACCAGCGGCAGCTCGACCAGCGATGCGCCGATCGGTTGACCCTCGGCGCGCATGAAGGTATAGGCCATCGCGCCGCCGATCACCACGCGCTGGACCAGGCCCTGCAGGTTTTCCAGCAGCGGGATCTTGTCCGAGACCTTCGCGCCGCCGGTGATCAGCACGAATGGTTGACGGGGCGACGCCAGCAGCTCGCCGAAGGAGTCGAGCTCCTTCTGCAGCTCGATCCCGGCATGGCTGCGCAGCAGGCGCGGCAGGCCCACGATCGAGGCGTCGCTGCGATGGCAGCAGGAGAAGGCCTCGTTGACATACAGCTCGACGCCCTCGGCCAGCTGCGCGGCGAAGGCGGCATCCCCCGCTTTCTCGCCTGGCTCGAAGCGCAGGTTCTCGAGCAGCAGCAGCTCGCCCGGCGCCAGCTCGCGCTTTGCCTGGTCGACCTCGGGCCCGGTGACGCTGGCGCACTGGCGCACCGGATGGCCGAGCAGTGCGGCGAGCTCGCGCGCGATCGGCGCCAGTCGCAGTGAATCGACGACCTGACCCTTGGGCCGTCCGAGGTGGCTGGCCAGGATCAAGCGTGCGCCGCGTGAGCGCAGATACTCGATCGTCGGCAGGGCCAGCAGCAACCGGGCGTCGTTGAGCACCTCGCCGCCCTCGATCGGAACATTGAGGTCCAGCCGGCAGAAGACCAGCCGGCCCTCGGGCTCGATCTGACTCAGACTGCGCATCGGTCCTATTGCAGGCCGTGCACGTGGGTCAGCAGGTCGGCCACACGATTGGAGAAACCCCACTCGTTGTCGTACCAGATCAGCAACTTGGCCAGTCCCGCCTCGAGCACCATCGTCGAGGCGCCGTCGAAGATCGCCGAGTGTGGGTCGCCCTTGATGTCGCTGGAGACGATCGGATCCTCGGTATAGTCCAGGATGCCGCTCAGACTGCCGGCCGCGGCTTCCCGCATCGCGGTATTGATCTCTTCCGCAGTGGCCGGCTGCTCGAGCTGGCAGACCAGGTCGACGGCCGAGCCGTCGTCGATCGGCACGCGCAGCGCCATCCCGTTGAGCCGTCCCGCGAGCTCCGGAATGACCAGGCCGACGGCCTTGGCCGCGCCAGTCCGGGTGGGGATCATGTTGACGGCCGCCGAACGACCGCGTCGCAGATCGCTGTGCACGGTGTCCAGCGTGGCCTGGTCGTTGGTGTAGGCATGGATCGTGGTGATCAGGCCCTGCACGATGCCGAACCGGTCATGCAGCACCTGGGCCACGGGGGCCAGGCAGTTGGTGGTGCAGCTGGCGTTGGATATCAGTCGATGTTCCGGCTGTAGCGTGCCGTGGTTGACGCCCATCACCACCGTTGCGTCCAGCTCGCCCTTGCCGGGGGCGGTCAGGATCACCTTTCGCGCGCCGGCGGTGAGGTGCTTCTCCAGGTCGGCGGGCCGGGTGAAGCGTCCGGTCGACTCGACCACGTACCGCACGCCCAGTTCACCCCAGCCCAGCCGCGCCGGGTCCTTCTCCTTCGAGCAGCGAATCAGCTTGCCGTCGACCAGGATGCCGCCGTCGGCGGCCTCGACCGTGCCCGGATAGCGGCCGTGAACCGAGTCGTACTTGAACAGATAGGCCAGCGTTTCGGGCTCCGCCAGGTCATTGACCGAGACCACTTCGAAGCCCTCGCGACTGCACAGCACGCGGAGGATGTTACGTCCCACACGGCCAAAACCGTTGATGCCTACACGGATCGTCATGCTCAGAAACCCTCAAACGGAGAAGGGGCGGAGTGTATCAATCTCGTTCTCTTTGCGCCAGCACTTCGTAGAGCGCCATCAACTGCTCCTCGACCTGCTGGAACTGCTCGGTCAGCGCGGCAACCTGCTTGTCGGAGTCCTTTGCCTGATAGGTGTCGGGCCTGGCGAGGATGTCGCGCACCCGCTCGAACCGCTGCTCCATCTCCTGGATCCGCAAGCGCAAGGCGCCCGGATCGAGCGTGCTCGGATCTGGCCCTGGCGCCGCCAGCGACGACCGGGCCGGCGGATCGGGCTCGACGGGGATGGGCAGACGCTTGCTCGGGCTCGGCCCGCCGAGTATTCCGCCGGTCATGGTCAGCAGTTGATTGCTCACCTGTCCGAGGAAGGTCCGGCTCTCGGAGGCGATGATCACGGCCATCTCGGCGTGGGTGATCAGCAGCGCCAACCAGCGCGCCGCGGCCGGCTCGAGCCAGCGCGTCGGTCGATCGAGCAGCAGCACGTCGCACGGGGTCAGCAGCACCTGGGCCAGCGCTATCCGGTAGCGCTCCGCATCCCGCAACTGGTCCAGCGGCCGACGGAGGTCCTCGCTGCGAAAGCCCAGGCCGTACAGCACCTCATGAACCTGTCGTCGCAGCTCGCGGCCGCCGAGGCGATCGTACTCTTCGGTCAGCGTCTGATACTCTCGCTCGAGCAGTGGCATGTCGGCTGTCGGGTCGGCTCTGGCCTCCTGCACCTGGCGCGCCTCTCGCTCGATCTCGGCCAATCGCGAGAGCTCCGGGGAGACCGCGCGCCGCACGCTGAGGCTCCCGGGTTCGACCGGCGCAGAGAATCGCAGAACCTTGTGCTCCGGCGCCACCGCATCCTCGACCTCCCGCAGCAGCTGACTCAGCGCCTGGGGCTGGTCCCCGGTCAAGCCCACACACTGGCCACTCAACGCCAGCGCGACGATCTGTGCTGCGCTGCTAGACAACGGCCGCAAAACCTCGCTCCAGATCCTCGAGCAGGTCCTCGACATCCTCGATGCCCACCGACAGGCGGATCAGCCCGTCCTCAAGACCGCCGACCAGGCGCTGCTCGCGCGGTACGGCGGCGTGGGTCATCGAGGCGGGGTGTTCGATCAGGCTCTCCACGCCGCCGAGGCTCTCCGCCAGCGCAAACAGCTTGGTGGCGCTGACGAAGGCGATACTCTGCGCCAGCGTGGCCTGCAGGTCGAACGAGATCATCCCGCCAAAATCCTGCATCTGGACCGCCGCGACCGCGTGGCCCGGATGCGCCTCGAGGCCCGGGTAGTGGACGCGCTTGACATCCGACCGCTGGGCCAGCCAGCTCGCGATGCGCCTCGCGTTTGAGCAGTGACGCTCCATGCGAATCGCCAGTGTCTTGATCCCGCGCAGCACCAGGAAGCAGTCCATCGGACCGGGCACCGCACCGAGGGTGTTCTGGTAGAAGCCCAGTTTCTCGTCCAGCGCAGGGTCGTTGACCATGATCGCGCCGCCGACCACGTCGCTGTGGCCGCCGAGATACTTGGTCGTCGAGTGGACCACCAGATCCGCTCCGAGCGCCAGCGGGTTCTGCAGGTAGGGCGTGGCGAAGGTATTGTCCACGCCGCAGATCGCGCCGCGTTGGTGGGCCAGTGTGGAGATCGCGCTGATGTCGCTGATGCGCAGCATCGGGTTGGTCGGCGTCTCGAGCCAGAGCAACTTGGTCTGGGGCGTGAAGGCCGCCTCGACGGCGCCGAGGGCGGTGGTGTCGACGAAGGTGAAGCCGATGCCGAACTGCTGGAAGGCCTCGGTGAACAGCCGATAGCTGCCACCGTACAGGTCGTCGCCAGCCACGACGTGGTCACCGGATTTCAGCGTGTGCAGCACCGCGGCGGTGGCGGCGCAGCCCGAGGAGAAGGCGCGGGCGTGCGTTGCGCCTTCGAGCGCGGCGAGGCTCTTCTCGAGCGCGCTGCGGGTCGGGTTGCCGGTTCGCGAGTACTCGTAGCCCTTGTGCCGAGCGGGCGCATCCTGCACGTAGGTCGAGGTGCAATAGATCGGCGTCATGATCGCGCCGGTCAGCGGATCGGGCTGACAGCCCGCATGGACCGCCTTGGTGGAAAAACGCATGGAGAACTCCCGGTATTGGGGCTATAGCGAGTGAATCAGGTCGAACTTGGTGACGATGTCGCACTGGTCTCCGGTCTCGACCAGCACCGCCGGGGCGCCTGACTGGAAATGCTGGCGAATGCGTTCGACCGAGGTATCGCCGGTCAAGACCGGCAGCGGTTCGGCCATCACGTCGCCGACTTCGATCGTGGCCAGGTCTGTCTCGTTCATCAGCAAGTCGATCAGTTGATCTTCTCGGATCGATCCAACCATCTTCTGGCCGCGGGTCACGGGGATCTGCGAAATCTCGAACTCCTTGATCAGCGAGAGCGCCTCCGCGGCGGTCGCCTTGGCCTCGATCACGCGCAGCCCCGTGCGCTCCTTCTGCTTGATCAGATCGCGGGCCTTGAGCCCGATGCGGGCTTCCAGGTACTGGTTCTCGCGCATCCACTCGTCGTTGTAGACCTTCGAGAGATAGCGGTCCCCGTGGTCGGGTAGCAGCACCACCATCAGCGCCTCTTGCGGCAGCTTGCGCGCTGCGCGCAGCGCCGCCACCACAGCCGCGCCGGCGGACCCACCGCTGAAGATGCCCTCTTCGCGGCAGAGCTGGCGGGCCGCCAGAAAGCACTCCTTGTCGCCGACCTGGATCACCTCGTCGATGTACTGGAAATCGATCGTATCCGGGATGATGTCCTCGCCGATGCCCTCGACCTTGTAGGTCGTGGCTTGCCCCAGCTTGCCGGTCTTGAAGTACTCCAGATAGAGCGAACCGACCGGGTCGACCCCGATGATCTGGATCTCCGGGTTCTGCTCCTTGAGGTACTTGCCGACGCCGGTGACGGTGCCGCCGGTGCCGAGGCCGCAGACGAAGTGTGTGATCTTGCCTTCGGTCTGCTGCCAGATCTCGGGGCCCGTCGAGGCATAGTGCGCCCCGGGGTTGTTCAGGTTGTAGTACTGATTGGGATAGAACGAGTTGGGGATCTCTTCCGACAGGCGCTGCGCCACCGAATAGTAACTCTGCGGATCCTCGGGCGCCACGGCAGTCGGACAGACCAGCACCTCGGCGCCGAAGGCCTTGAGCAGGTTGACCTTCTCCTGGCTCTGCTTGTCCGGGATGGTGAAGATGCAGCGGTAGCCGCGCAGCGCCGCGACCATCGCCAGCGCCAGGCCTGTGTTGCCGCTGGTGCCCTCGATGATCGTACCGCCTGGACTCAGCAGACCTTCTCGCTCGGCCGCGTCGATCATCGCCACGCCGATGCGGTCCTTGACGCTGCCGCCGGGATTCATCGACTCGATCTTGACCAGAATCGTCGGCGCGAGCGCCTCGGTCATCTTGTTCAGCTGGACCAGTGGGGTATTGCCGATCGTGTCCAGCAGGCTGGCGTGCCACATGCCGCTATTTCCCTTGCTTGTTCTCCGCGCCCTTGCTGGACCCCGCCGGTTTCTTTCCCGGCGGCGTGCCCTGCTTGGGGTGCTTCTTGAGCTTGGCATCGAGCGCCTTCTCGAGCTGCGTGACATCGGTCTGCAGCTTGGGGTCCATCTTCGGCACGATTTTCTTCAGGTCCTTCAGTGTGGCAAGCGCCTTTTGCAGATCCTCGAGTTTCTTGCTGCTGCCCAGCAGCGTGGCCAGTTCGAGATACAGCAGCGGGTCCTTCGAGTTCTGGATCAGGGTCTCATAGAGCGGGCGGGCTTGCGCGAGCTGTCCCAGTCGCAGATGGCAGCGGGCGATCCGGCGCTCGATCTTGAGCTTCTCTTTCGCGTCCTTCTCGTTCTTGCGCAGCGCTTCGGAGAGGGTCAGGCAGTAACGATGGTGGGTGTTTGCGGCGAACCACTTCTGCGCCAGCTCGGCTCGTTTCGCGCGCTTGTTGGCCAGCAGCGTTCGCAGTCCCTTGAAGGCGGCGTCCTTGATGTCCTTGTCCTCGAGCGCCTCCTCGAAGGCGACGATCGTCTCCTGGTGCAATCCTTGTTTGACCAGCGCTTCGGTGGCGCTGAGCTTGCACAGCGAATCGGTGTCGACCAGGGATTTGATCAGCGCCAGATGGGTCCCGGGATACTTGCCCAGCGCGACGATCAGCAAGTTGCGCACGCGGGATTCCTTCTCGGCCAGCTTCTGCTTTTTCAGTGCCGTGGCCGCCACCTTCTGCGCCTCTGGTTTGAGCTTGGGGCCGATCTTCTCCAGGCTTCCGGCCACGGCTGCGCGCACGTCGGTCTGCGGGTGCGGCAGCGCGCCGATCAAGATCGTCGCGGCCTGCGGGAAGCTGCCCAGGGCCTCGGCGCTCGCCTGCAGCAGCTTGGTCTGCTTGTTCGTGGTCAGGATCTGGGCCAGCGGGGGGTAGGCCGGTCCCTTGTTGCCGATGGCGCCCAGCGCGCCAATACAGGCCAGCTTGAGCGATGTGTCGGCCTCGGTCCAGGTCAGCCAGCGCTGGATCTGCGCGACCGCCTTGCCGTGGGAGAGCTGCCCCAGCGCATGGGCCAGCCCGGCATACAGCAGCCGCTGTTCGGCGAGTGCGTAGGGGTGGGGGTTGTTGGCCGTGCGCACACGCTCGGCGATCTTCAGCAGCAGTGGCCCGGCCTGCGCCGGTCCCAGCTTGCCGATGCCACTGATCAACTCCAGCATCACGGCGGTGTGCTTCTCCTGCTGCAGCGCCTTGAGGAACGCATCCGCGACCGCCTTGCCGCCGATGACGGTCAGGTTGCGCGCGGCATAGCTGCGCACGCCTGGAAGCGGGCTCTGCAGGGCCATCAACAGCTGCTTGAGGTTCTTCGGCTCGAGCAGCCGGATGATCTCTTTCGTGTAGTTTTCGAGGTCCTTGATCCGCTGATTGCGCAGCCGGTCGAGGAAGATCTCGAGGGCCTGCAGATCCGACTTGCCCTTGATCGCCAGCCAGAGGTTTTGCCAGGCCTGCACATTGGCGCCGTAATCCAAGCGGGTCATCTCGCTCAGCGCGTTGAGGATCGGCTTGCCCAGCTTGGCCTTGTGTTGCTGATAAACCGACAGCAGCGCGTTCATCTGGCGAAAGGCGCGCATCTCGCCCAGTGCGCGGATCGCGGCGCGACGGCTGTCGTCGGGCTGGATGTTGGCGCTGACCATGCCGATCAGTTTCTTGCCGACCGCCTTCGCGTCCCGTCGGGCCAGGGCTTTGATCACCTTGTGTCGGATGTGCGTGTCGGCGTGCAGTCGTTTGTACAGCTCGAACAGCGGATCGAAAAAATCCGTCTTGGAGCCAGAGGGCACCAGGCTTTCGAGCAGCGCCTCGAGTACCTTGCGGTCGGTCTTCTTGTCCTCGAGAATTTTCGTGACCACATCCGGATACTTGTTCACCAAGCCCACGGCGGCGGTGATGCGACTCGCGACGTCCTTGGCCGCGTAGAGCTTGTCCTCGAGTTTCTTGGCATCCTGATCGCAAAGGGCGGGACCCGCGCCGAGCAAGCCGATCAAGCTGACCGCGGCCAGCCAGATAAGAGGTGACTTCATGTTAATGATTAGAATCGTTCCGTGGCCGAAGCCGGTTACCGGGACCGGGGGACATCCCGTGGACACACCGCTGCACCATGCCATTGTCGTGGAAATCAGCAGAGCAGTCAAGTCCACTTGCCCAGGATGGTAATCGGTTGACAGTCCTGGGGCCGAGCGCTACGATGCCCCTTCGGTAGTCAGGATTTGCGGCAAACACCATCTTTGGGGAGTGTAACCGGTGTCTTCCACCGAAACCCTATCTGACATCATGTGGCGCTATTTTCGCTACATGAAGTTCGGCTTCATGCTGGTCGGGTTGTGGGTTGGGCTGTACTTTTTCAACCACTGCTCCTGTCGCACGATTCCGCGCCAGAACAAGCAGATGGAGCCGAGTTACAAACCCGAGACCATGGTCTGGATGGACCCCACCATCCACTCGCAGGAGACCGGCCTCGTGCGCGGCGACCCGGTGGCCTACCGGATGTATCGCAGTGACGAGGATCCCGAGGGTGTGATGTTCATGGGGCGCGTGATCGCCTTCGGCAAGCAACGGTTGAAGGTGGTCAAGGGCGAGATCTTCGTCGACGGCAAGCAGGTGTCCGAAGCCCAGTACCTGAGCGGCAAGGCGAAGTTGGTTTTCGACCTGCAGGAGATGCTGATCCCTTCGGGGCACGTCTACATCCTGGTCGACAACCGCAAGGCGTACACGACCTACCGCTACCAGATGAAGATGCGCGACAGTCGGCATATGGGGCCGATCATGGAGCGTGCGATCCTGGGTAAGATCACCAACGACGTATCGCTCAAATCGGGAGGCGGGCCATGAAACCCACCGGGATCAAGCTCAACATGGTCTCCGGCGCCGAGCTGGCGGTCGCGATCATCTGTTTCCTGATCGCCTTGCCCTTCGCGAGCGACGCCTACCACAACTTTCGCACGCGCAGCGCCTACCGCACCGGCGTGGGTTTCTACACCGGTCGCGACTTCATGAAGGCGCGTGAGCAGTTCGATCTGGCCGTGGAGCATGGCCCGGAGGCCTTCTATCCGCAAGAGCTGCTGGCGATGGCCTATTTCCACCAGGGCGACCAGGGTCAGGCCGAGAAGAAGTTCAAGCGACTGACCGATGACCCGCTGCTCAACGGCCACGAGCGGGCATTGCTGGCCGAGATCGCGCTGAACAGCCTGCGACTGCTGGAGCTGAAGAAGAAGGCCAAGGTCACTGACAGCGACTACCTCGATCAGGTCGTCATCGCGAAGAAGCTCGGCGGCAAGCGTGGCTTCCTCGAGTCCAGGCTGGTCAAGTTGCAGACCATGCTGGATACGCTGGTCGTGGCCACGGGTGTGGCGAGCCGGCGCACCCGGGAGTTGACGCTCGACACGGTACTCACCGAATCGCGCGCCATCGAAAAGCAGGCGAACAAGGGCAAGCCGCTCTCCCCGCGCGGCATGTCGGTGCTCTACAATACGCTGGGCCTGGCCAACTTCGAGCGGGGCGTGATCATCTGGGACCAGATCTCGATCGAGGACAGAGCCAAGAAGGTCCCGACGCCCAGGATGATCACGGCGGCCAAGTACACCGCCGATGGCGTGATCTATTTCCGCAAGGCGATTCAGTACAAGACCTACTGGGCACCGCCGTTCATCAACTTCGAGCGGGCGATGGGCTACAAGCTGGTCGAGGACGGCATGACCGCGGCGACCCGCCGCAAGTGGGTCGCGCTGACGCTGACCTACAATGCCGAGCGCGACGAGCAGATTGGCTTTATCCGGACCATGGGGCTCAAGCCCGAGAAGGAGCTGCCGCTGATTCCGTCCCGGAACCGGTACGTGCTCTACTGCGGTCTGGGTTGGGCCTACGCGCTGCTGGAGGAGTGGAACCTCTCCCAGAGCTACCTCGGCCTGGCCATGCGGCTGGCGAAAAGGGGAAAGACCGGAGAACCGTACGCCGACTTGCTGGCGGGGCGCTCGGCGTCGCGCTACTGGAAGAGGTTCGTCGAACTGGAGATCGCGTCGCGAGACAGCCGGTTTCAGTCGAGGCGGCAGGCCAAGGTCTACCTGGAGGAGGCCCGCAAGGTGACGGCGGGCCCGAGGATGCTGATGCGCCTGCGCGTGCTCAACAACCAGGCGATCTTTCTGGTGCTGAGTGGGGCAGGCGTGATCGATGGCGCGGAGCGAATGAAGGACGCCGTCGAGCTGGTGAACAAGCTCAAGGGCGCTCCCGCCTTCTCGAAGCAGGTCGGGCTGGAGAACTTGACCGCCAGGACACTGTCCAACGGTCGCGCGATCGAGCAGTACCTGCGCAAGCTGAGGCCGAACTGGCAACCGGATATGCGGGCCCTGCTCGACTGGCTGAAGGCGAACTGCGGAAAGTGAGGCGCTAGATGATTTGTCCTGAGTGTGGATCAGAAACGCGCACCAACGAGCTTTACTGCAGGGTCTGCGGCACGGAGATCCGGCTGACCTACGACCAGGTCCACGAGACGCTGACCGATGAGATCCAGCAGGACAAGGAGACCGCGACCGAGCAGACCATGCGGATGATGGCGATCTGGATGGCCTTCTTCATGATCACGGCGATCACCTTCGACATCAACAGCCAGGATGACCTGATCGGTCCTGAGTTTCCCGAGACAGCCTACAACGTGCCGGTCTATTCGAGTCGCAACGAGCTCGTATCTCGGCTGCCCTTCGTGGACATCTCGGTCGACAAGTTCGATGACGTGGTCGACATCATCCAGGTCAACAAGGACCATTTGAAGAGCGGCCTGGGTCCGAAGAAGAAGGACGAGAAAGAGAAGGACAAGAAGAAGGAGGGGGACGAGTAGGACTGATGCAGTTCGAGTTGCGCCCCGCCGTTTACGAATTTCTTGCGCTGCTGCAGGTCACGCTCTATTCACCGGAGAGCCGTACGACGCGCGCCTGCGGGCTAATCGTGGCGCTGATGATGCCGCTGTTCGCCATCCTCGCAATGCTGGCCAATCGCCCGGATGTCGCGAACCAGCAGCTGCCGCACGGGCCCCATACGCCCCATATCTTGGGAGAGTGGGAAAAAGGCTGGGCGGTGGAGCGTTATCCGGCTACTGGCCGACCATCTGGCCGGTCAGCACCTGATTGACCTTGCGGCGCAGGTTCTCGATCGAGAACGGCTTCTTCAAGAAGGGCACCGAGCCAAAGGTCTCCGCGATCTTCCGCTCGTCGGTCACGGCGGTGACCACCAGGACGCGCACCGATTTTGTCGCCTCGTTGCTGCGCAAGGTGCGATAGACCTCGCCGCCGTCGATGTCGGGTAGCAACATGTCCAGCACGATAAGGTCCGGATTGAATGAGATGGTCAGCAGGCCGGCCTCGTAGCCGGTGGATGCGACCTTGACCTCGTACTTGTCGGCGAGCGCCTTTTCGACCGTCTTCAGGATCAGCTTGTCATCATCCACCACCAGGATGCGCTGACGTCGCTCGTCGCCCTCGTCTTCACCCGGAATGGAGATCACCGGCAGGTCGCGTTCGCGAATGAACGAGACCAGATCCTTGTGAGCCACACGGTTGTGGCCTCCAGGCGTGGAACTGGCCCGCAGATCGCCCTTTTTGATTGCCAGGATGATCGTATTGCGGTG
>CAZMLI010000058.1:1596-3584 GCA_964566865.1 uncultured Planctomycetota bacterium | reverse complement strand
GGTCGGTCAAGAACAAAGCTGAGCAGATTCAACGAATAGTACGTTCGCACGTCTCACTGTTCAGGCCCTGGGGATGTGGTAGGATGCCGCGCGATGCAGTATTTGATCAGCGCCTTCCCGTTTCAGCGATACTCCGAACAGGGCCGCTGCGCCTTCTGGGTGACCGATGACGAGCTTCAGCCGGTGCCCGAGATGTCGGTGGAGCTGGCTGGGCAGGTGCTCGGCCGGACCGACGCCTGCGGTCTGCTCTATAGCCAGCAGGTGAGCCTCACTCCGGGCTCTCCGCTGCGGGTCGGTGAGACGGAATCGTCGGTGCCCGAGATCGGCGACGTGCCGACCCAGCCTGGGCGCTCGGTGGTGCTGTACCACGATCGACCTATCTACGGGCCCAGCGAGAAGATACGATTTCGGTTGGTCGCCGTCGAGTCCGGCAGGCCGCTGGTCGACGCCAGCCTGCGTGTGACCCTGGAGAGCGAAGACGGTCGCATTGTCGGTGGTCTGGAGCTGTCGACCAGCCGCTGTGGGGTCGCGGCCGGCGAGCTGCATGTGCCCGCCAACCTGACCCCCCAGACGGCCAGCCTGTGTCTTGCGCTGGACGGCGGCCAGTGGCGCTCTGCGGTCCGGATCGAGGCGCATCGACCAGCACTGCTGCTGGCCGAGGTCGATTTGCCGGCCCGATTCGCGGCCGACGCGCCGCCGCCCGTCTGGCAGGCCAGTTGTCGCTATGCCTTCGGCGCTCCCGTCGGGCAGGGCGAACTGCGCGTCTGCTTGCAGGCGGGCGTCGAGAGCTGGCTTGCAACGCTGCCCGTCTCCGGCGAGACCGTGGAGATCGCCGTGCCAGCGGATCACTGGGCGGCGCTGCTGGCTGATGCGCAGAGTCTGCGCGTATCGCTGACGCTGCTCGATCGTCATGGGAAAAGCGGCGAATGGGTGCGAAATGTGCCGGTCGGTGCGGAGACGGTCGAGGTCCTGCTCGAATGCGAGATGGATCAGGTGACCGCAGGCGGCGCCGTGACAGGACGTGCGCTGGCGCGCAGTGCCGGGGGCGGCGCGGCGGCCGAGATGCGACTCGTGCTCAATCTCGATGGCGAGGAGGCGGCGCGGGGTAAAACCGATGCGGCGGGCTACTGGTCCTTCTCGCTGACCGCGCCAGAGCAACTGGGCGAGTACCAGCTCCTGCTACTGGATGAGGACGGTGGCTGGCTGGCGGGCGCCTTGCTGGCCGTCGTGGACAGGCGGCCGTTGACGCTCGAGGCGACGATCGCCGCAGCGGGCGAAGCGCTGCAGCTCAGCGCGCGGCGCAGTCCTGATCTCGGGCGCTGCTCGGACCTGTTCGTCATGCTGACCGACGCCGAGGGGCAGCTGTGCGGGGTCCAGTGTCACCAGTGGGACGAGCAAGGCGCCATCCGCTGCAGTCTTCAGACGCCCGGCCCTGGAAGTTATCTGCTGGTCGGGATGCTGCTCGCACAGCAGGCCGGCGAGCCGGCGCCACGGCTGATCAGCGAAGGACTCCAGTTACGTCGCGAGGGGGAGCCCGCGCCGGAGATTCAGCTCGATGGCCTGCCGCAGAGCGCGGCGCCCGGGGATGCGTTACAGCTCGACTGTCGCCTGAACGACAGCGCGGGACCGGTGGGTGACTGGCAGCTCGGTGGTTGGCTGTTCGATCGGGCGCTGATGGGACACGGCGATCCGCTGCCGACCCCGCTGCCCGACTGCCTGGGACAGCACACCCGCGCGATCTCCACCCGGGACAAGATGTCGGTCTGGCCAGTCTGCTGTCGCAACTGGGGAGAGACCACCCTGGACATCGCCCTGCCGCCATTCGGCGAGCTGGATCGGGCGGGTCAGTCGTCGAGACGGGCCGAGGAATCAGACTATGTGGTCCTTGCCTCTCTCGAGGAGGCGCCGGTGGCGGGGGAGCTGGCAGCCGGCACGGTCGAGATCGCCGAGCTGGATGCAGCCTGCCCGACGGTGCGCATCGTCAGCGG
>CAZMLI010000058.1:0-1496 GCA_964566865.1 uncultured Planctomycetota bacterium | reverse complement strand
CCGGCGCCGCGGTCGAGGCGCGTGTCTCACTGACCGTCGGCGATGGCCTGACGCTCGAAGGCGATGCCGAGCGGAGCTGCTCGGTCGCTGCGGGCGGTTCGGCGATGCTGCGCTGGGTCGTCACGGCCGCGCGCTGCGGGAGCTGGCCCTTGCGACTCTGCCTGGGCGCCGACGATGCCGAGCAACTGCGGCTGTCGGTCATGCCGGCGGGGCCGCCGCTGATCGAGCAGAGCGAGCTGGTTCCGGGCAAGGCCTGCCCGCTGCCGGTCGAGGCCGACGACCTGCAGGCGCTGGCCAGCTTGCACATCGTCTTGCCGGCGCTCGCGCCGTTCGAGCAGCTCGCGAGCTGGAGCCGTTACACCCATGGCTGCGTCGAGCAGACCGCCAGCCGGGTCGAGACCGCCGCGCACGTGCTGCAGTATGCCGCAGCTCACGGGCTGGCCTTCGAAGGCGAGCCAGAGACCGCCGCGCTGATCGATCAGGGCGTGGGTGCGCTGCTGGCCTGTCAGGGTCCGACCGGCTGGAGCTGGTATGGCGATGGGGGGGATCCCTACCTGACCTCCCTGGTCCTGCGCGCGCTGCTCGAGGCACGCAAGGCGGGTCGCCATCTGCCCGAGCAGGCGCTGAGTCAGGGGCTGATTGCGTTGTTCCGGACCAAGGATGGCTGGCACGAAGCGAGCGGATTTGGCGCTGGCTTGCCGGAGGCGCTGCTGCTGGCCGAGGTGCTCGGCGCGCTGCAGGGCGTGCGAGATGCACTGGGTACGCGGCGGGTCGAGGACGCGGTCGACGAGCTGCTCGACGACCTGACCCGGCAGATGCTGGAAGATCCGCTGGACGATCCCTACCTGCTCTCGATCGCAGTCTTGCCGATCGCGCAGGCCCATCCGCAGCTGGCCGCGCTGGCCGGGCGGCTGGTGCTGGACGATCATCGAGACGGCGGTCAGCCGCGCTTTGACGGGCCGGGTGGGGCGGACGAAGCGCTGGCCGCAGCCTGCCATGTCCTGCGCCTGTCCGATCAAACCGTGCCGCCGGAGCTGCTACGGGCGTTGGCCCGGCCAGCGCTGGACGATCTGTTCAATACCCGCGGCCTGATGCTGCGCGTTCGGGAGCTGGTCTCGCTGCAGCCCGAAAGCGCACTGGCCGGCAAGCTGACCGTTCGCGTGGGCGCGGAGACGGTAAGAGCGGTCTCGCTGGACGAGCTTTCCCCGGTCGCGGCCGCGCTGGCGCTGGCCTGGATCGACCTGTCCGACTTCGTACAGCCGGGCGCGCCGGTTCAGGTCGATCTGGACCCGCCCGGCCTCTCGGGGCTGCAGATTCATCTGCGCACCGATCGCTGGCCCGCCGAACCGGTCGTCGGAAGCGCGTTGTCGCGGCGACTGTCGACCGAGACCGCCGCGCTCGGCGATCCGGTCACGGTGACCCTGAGCTTGCCGCAGGATCTGCCCGAGATGTCTGTCCTGCAGGAGCCGTTGCCGGCAAACGCGCGCGTCGATGCC
>CAZMLI010000057.1:0-16507 GCA_964566865.1 uncultured Planctomycetota bacterium | reverse complement strand
CGCGGCGGCGCCGACCATCATCAGCATGCCGAATCCGGCCCAGCCCAGCACGATGCCGGGGGTGCTGTTGGACGGCGCGGCAAAGCCTCCGGCACGAGCCAGCTCACGGGCCTGCTTGCCGAAGTTGACCGCCAGTGGACTCAGCGCGAACGCGCCGCAGGGCACCGCGCAGCTGAGCACGCCGAGCACCAGGCTGATCATCGCTTTCTGCTCTGCCTCGGGCTGGCGTGTCAGGTCCTCGGGCAGCGGCATGGGCGGTGGCTCCGCCCGGGGCGGCCCCTCGCTGCGCTGATCAGCGCCGCAGAATCGGCAGCGTTGGGCGGTCCCCTGGATCTGCTGGTCGCAGTGTACGCAGGCCTGCAGGATCGGCGCGACTTCGATCAAGGCGGGAACCTCGAGCACAGCCTCGCAGGCCGGGCAACTGCCGGGCTTGCCGGCCAGCTCATCATCAACCTCGATTTCCTGGCCACAGTCGCAGCTGAAGCGGATCGACATCAGGGATGCGGCCCCAGTATCCAGGCAAAGAAAAACTCCACGACTCCGTGCAGGTAGAGCATCAGGATACAAAAGTTGATCATTGCGATCGCCATGCCCACGAAGCCCCTGGACGGGATGGGCAGGTCACCGATGTCCCGGCTGAGCGCGCGTGCCAGGAAGAACTGCCTGGCTGACATCGCGCAGAAGATGGGCACCAGGACCATGTTCAAGTAGGGCGCGATCCAGGCCAGCAGGCAGGCGACGCTGAAGCCAAAGCAGCTGCTGGCGGTTTGCTCCAGCTGATGTACCAGGTCCGTCGTCGATGCCAGCGGTCGCCGGGCTGCGCTGGCTCGTTGTTGCGGGGTCTGGAATTCCTTGCACCAACGACACTTGCTGGCGGCGGCCTTGATCGGCTCGCCACAGTACCCGCAGTCGGTCAGTTCGTGGCTGTCTTCCGGCGACCTCGGGCAGGGAATCTCGACGGGGACGGCACAGTTCGGGCAGCGGGCGGGATTGCCAGCCAGCTCGTCTGGAACGGCGATTGCCTGTCCGCAGACGCAGCTGAACTGGATCTGCATTCGATCAAGGGCCGCCGGAGGCAGCCATGCCGATGATGACGAGGGCGAGGAAGCCAAACGACACCAGGGTGAGCACCATCGCCAGCCAGCCCAGCACGACGCCGGCAGTTCCCGCGCCGGGGGGCTGGATGCCGGCCTGCAGCGCAAGGCGCTTGGCCTCGTTGCCCTTGATGATGGCGCCGATCCCGAGCAGCGTGCAGATCAGCAGCGAGAGGATGCCGAGCACCAGCGAGATATTGGCGGCGTCGTTGGCCTGCCGACCGAGCGCGGCGTTTGCGGTGGCCCGGTGGGGCCGGCTGCCCCCTCCGGCGCGAGAACGTGGGCGCTGTTCGCCTTCGAGGAACTCGCCACAGAAGCGGCACTTCTTGGCTGCGGCCTTGATCGGCTCCCCGCAGAATCTACAGTCCTTGAACTCGGCCGAGGCCTCGCCCTGGGGCAGCACCTGTTCGACTTGTCCTGCTGAGTCGGCTGCCGTGACGGCGCCGAAATCAGGTTCGTCTACGACGGGCGCCAGCGGAGTGGCACCGCCGGTCAGCGGCACGTCGAGGATCGCCCCGCAATCCGGGCACTTGCCCTTCTTGCCACCCATCTGGTCGGGTACGGCAATCTTCTGTCCGCAGCTGCAATGGAATTCAATCGACATCTGGAATAGACCTCCGACGGGGATTATGGGATCAAAGTGACGCCGATACCACTGTTAATACGTCGTCGCTGTGCTCTACGCTCGACTGAATTCTGACATGCGCGCCGATCTGCACTCGATCGTTGCTGGCCGCAGACGATCGCGTAGAATAGCTATAGCAGGGATGTTCGCGCAAGCGGATGCCTGCCCATCAATCACGCACCCTCACGGGGAAACGATATGAGCGACCACCCGTCCGAATCCGGTCCTGGCGTCGAGCTGGATCGCGTCGACAAGTTCCCTGAGATCGACGAGAAGCCGCGGCCATTCTGGCTGCTTGCCGTGCAGTTCTTCATCTTGCCGATGGTGATCGCGCTGATGGCGGTGATGGTCTATATCGGTGCGAGCGCGCTGACCCGCAGCGAGAAGGGCATCCCCGAGCTGCTCAACGACATCGAGTCGGGCGGCCGGAACAAGCGCTGGCACGCCGCCTACGAGCTGTCGGGCCGGCTGAAGGAGAACAAGGGGGAGATCGAGGAGGCTGACCGCAGCCGGATCATCAACCTGTTCGACCGGCAGATCAATCGTCCGCCAGGGGTCGGTGGCAAATCGAAGGCCGATCGCAGGCTGGAACGCTACCTGGCCGGCTGCCTGGCGTACCTCGCCGATCCGAGGTCGGCGGCCTCACTGAAGACCGCGCTGTCCAAGGAGGATCCCCAGCTGCGACTGACCTGCGTGGTCGCGCTGGGACACCTGCAGCAGCCGGAGCACATCCCGGCCATCGCGGATGTCTTGATGGGCGCCGAGAAAGATGCGGAGGTGCGCGTCGTCGCGGCTTACACGCTGGGCAGCCTGGCGCGCGTCGATGCCCCGGCCGCGATGCGTGGGGCCGATTGGGGCAAGCAGGTGAAGCGCGCCCGAACGGCGTTGCATCAGGCGATGAAGCAGGACGGAAATCGTCAGGTTCGCTGGAACGCCACGGTTGCGCTGGCCTCGACCGGTGACAAGCGTGCGGCTGGCGAGCTGGGCAAGCTGCTGGATATCGAGCAGCTGCGCAAGGTCGAGATCGCGCACCGGGGTTCGGAAAAGTTGACCCCGCAGGAGATCGCCAAGGCGCAGGCGGATGAACGCATGCGGGCGACGGCCAACGCGGCACGCGCGGCGGGAAAACTCGGCGACCGCTCGTTGATCCCGGCGCTGAAAAAGTTGCTCGACAGCGAGAGCACGGCGATTCGCAGCGCCGCACTCGCGGCGCTCGAAGCCATCGGGCAACCGGGCAAGTGAACGGATTGTCGCTGGCGGCCGAAATGGTCGCCATCGAATCGATCACCTACAACGAGGCGGCTTACGTCGACTGGCTGGAGGCGCGCCTGGTCGGGATGGGATTCTCCGTCTCGCGCCAGACGGTCGAGCCGGGCCGTGACAACCTGATCGCGATGCGGGGCAAGCCGCGGTTGCTCTTCTGTACCCACACCGACACCGTGCCGCCCTACATCGGTCCGACGATCTCAGGCGATCGGCTGACCGGCCGCGGCGCCTGCGATACCAAGGGTTTGACCGCGGCGATGCTGCTGGCGGCGGAGCGGCTGATCTCGGACGGTCTGGAGGATTTCGGCTTCTTGCTGGTCGTCGGCGAGGAGGCCGGCCATCACGGCGCGATCGCGAGCGCGTCGCTGGGGCTGTCGGCCGAACGGATCATTCTCGGGGAGCCGACCGTGAACACCGTTTGCGTGGCCAACAAGGGCATGTGGCTGGCGTCGCTGACGGCGCGCGGCGTGGCGGCCCATTCAGGATATCCGGAGCTGGGACACTCGGCGATCGACGATCTGCTCGACGTGCTGGCGAAGGTGCGAGCGCACGATTGGCCCACCGACGCGACGCTCGGCGAGACGACGGTCAACATCGGCGAGATCAGCGGCGGGGTGGCCTGCAACGTGATGGCCCCCGAGGCGCAGGCCAAGCTGCTGTTCCGGCTCGTCGGCGAGGTGGCGCCGATCGAGGAGACGTTGCGCGAGATGGCGGGTGAGCTGGAGATCACGCACCTTTCGGGCAATGCGCCGTTTTATTATCACGTCCCGGAGGGCTATCCCACGAGCGTGGTGGCCTACAATACCGACGCGCCTTACATCAGCTCGATCGGCCCGGTGACACTGGCCGGGCCGGGCAGCATCACGGTGGCACACACCGATCACGAGTACATCGATCGGTCCGATCTGGAGGCCGGGATCGACCTCTACGAGCGGCTTGCGAGGGAAGTGCTGGAATGAAAACGCTGCACGTGGCCGACGCGGTGCTCACGCCTTCCGGCTTCGATGCCAGCGCTCTGCTGCTCGATGCGCAGGGGCGGATCGAAGCGGTCGGCGATGCCGCGACGCTCGAGGCGCAGCTGGGCGACAGACCGTCGAACCGTATCGAACATCCAGGCCGGGTGCTGACGCCGGGCTTCATCAACAGCCACTCGCACAGTTTTCAGGTGTTGCTGCGCGGCTACTCGGAACGGGCGCGCAGTTTTCAGGATTGGGTCGACGGATACATGTACCCGCTGGTGGAGCGCATCACGGGCGACCAGATCGCGGTCGGCGCGGCGATCTGCTTCCACGAGATGCTGCAGGCCGGCACGACGACGGTGGGGGAGTTCTACTACATTCATAATGGTCCGGGCGGAGAGAAGCTGGGCAACCGCTATTCGCGCCTGGCGATCGCCGCCGCCAAGGCGCTGGGACTGCGCATCGTCCTGCTGCGCACGATGTACGACCAGGGCAGCAAGCCGGGACAGGCGCGGTTCAAGGAGACGGTGGCCGAGGCGGTCGCCTTCACCCGCGAGCTGGCGGAGGAGTTCCGCGATGACCCGCTGGTCACCGTTGCGCCCGCTCCGCACTCGCTGCACGGCGCCTCGGCCGAGATGATCCAGGCCGGCGCCGAGCTGGCCGAAGAGCTGGATGCGCCGATTCACATCCATCTGGCGGAACAGCAGGGTGACCTTCTTTACAGCGAGCGGGTCTACGGGACCAGCCCGCTTCGCGCGCTGGACAAGCTGGGTGTGCTCGACGATCGGCTGGTATTGATCCACGGCTGCTGGCTCGATCCCGAGGAGGTCGAGATGCTCGGGGAGCGCGGCCGCGGACTGGCCTACAACCCGCTGACCAACATGGCCCTGGGCGACGGCATCACGCCGATTCCCGATTTGCTGCGAGCCGGGGTCAGCGTCTCGCTCGGCACGGATGCCAACCACAAGCTGTCGGTGCCCGACGAGCTGCGGGCTGCCGCTTATCTGCAACGGATCAAGGCGCTCGAGATGGGTCTGTTGAGCAGTATTGAACCGCGGGAAGGATTTTCGCGGCCATTTGTGGACATGGCGACCGCGGCGGGCGGACGAAATCTGGGCCTGCCGACGGGCAGCCTGGCGGTCGGTCAGTGGGCCGATTTCCTGGCCATCGATCGCAGCCATCCGTCGCTGCAGCCGGCCGGCGCGGCCGATCCGGGGCCGGCGCTGGAGGATGCGATCCTGTTCTCGATGGTGCCGCAGACAGCCGTTCGCGAGCTTTTTGTCGGCGGGCAGCTACTGCTCTCGGACGGACGTGCCGAAAGGGTTGATCCGGCGGATTTGTTCGATCGGCTGAATACTTGACCTGCCCTGACGGAGTGATATCATGACCTTCGACTTAGGTACGGTCGGCCATCATCTGGGCCGGCTGAATCTCCCCTTCAAGCAAGAGAAGAACCTTCATGGCTGACGAGAAGCCTGAGGATACAGCACCCGAGTCCGAGAAACCCGCCGACGCCTCTGCTAGCGCAGAAGTCAAGCCCGCGGCTGCAGATACGCCAAAACCCAAAAAAAAGCAGAAGAAGGAAATGTCCTTTCCTCTGCCGGCCGGGATGGCGGACCAGGCGATCGACAAGATCACCCGGCGCGGCTTCGTCTCGGTCATGGCTGCCGGCTGGCTATTCATGGTGGGTGGGCTGACCACGTCGCTGATGGCGGCAGGTCGCTTCATGTACCCCAACGTGCTGTATGAACCCCCGACGAAGTTCAAGCTGGGACCGCCGGGTGACTACGCAATCAATACGATCGAGACGAAGTGGAAGCAGAAGTACGGCGTCTGGATCGGACATTCGGACGCCGAGGGGGCCGACGGTGGGCTTTACGCCTTGATCTCCGTCTGCACCCATCTGGGCTGTCCCCCGAACTGGCTTTCAGCCGAGTTCAAGTTCAAGTGTCCTTGCCACGGAAGTGGATTCCGCATCACCGGGATCAACTTCGAAGGGCCGGCGCCGCGGCCGCTGGAGCGGGCGGCGATCTGGATCGATCCAGACGACGGTCAGGTCGTGGTCGACAAGGGCCAGAAGTTCCAGCGGGAGCTGGGTCAGTGGGAGGCTCCGCTGGCTCGGATCGCGCCAGAGCAGCTGGCGTAGGACGTTTGATCTGGAGATGAGATTCCCCTGGCCAAGATCCATACCGATGCCGATGAGCGTCGGGCGGGTGGCCGGGAAGCAAGGGAGCGTGGGATGAACAAGCTGTTCGATTACATCGCCGGGACGCAGATCTGGCGATCGATCATTCGGCACGGCTATCCGGACAACCACCGCAACAGGATTCTTGCGGTGCTGGCCAATGTCGTGTTGCACCTTCACCCGACGAAGGTGCCGAAGCACGGCGTCAAGCTGTCCTTCACCTGGTGCATGGGAGGGTTGACCTTCTTCCTGTTCCTGGTCGAGACGGTGACCGGCGTGCTGCTGATGTTCTACTACCGTCCGACGGCCGAGTATGCGCACGCGGATATTCAGGCGCTGCGAGAACACGTGCCCTTGGGCATCATGCGCGAGGTGCATCGCTGGGGCGCCCACGCGATGGTGATCACCGTCTGGCTGCACATGTTCCGTGTCTTCATGACCGGTTCCTACAAGCCGCCGCGCGAGTTCAACTGGGCCATCGGCGTGATCTTGCTGGTGCTGACCCTGCTGCTCTCCTTCACCGGTTATCTCTTGCCGTGGGATCAGCTGGCCATCTGGGCCATCACCGTCGGTTCGAACATGGCTCGAGCTCACCCGGTCGTGGGCCACGAGGGGCCAGGATATCAGTTAATGTTGTTACCCGGGGGGATCAATCTAATCCACTCGGGGAGTGATGCTAAATATGCCTTACTCGGTGGCCGCTTCGTCGGGGAAGGTGCGCTGCTGCGGTTTTACGTGCTGCACTGCATCTTCATCCCGCTCGCTGCGGCCGCGTTGATGGCGCTGCACTTCTGGCGCGTCCGCAAGGACGGCGGCATTTCCACTCCGATGTGATCTGAGCGACGAACATGGAAACCTTCTATAGTATCGTCAACTACCTCACCGCGCCGTGGTATGTGCTGACGGCCGTGCCGTTGATGATGATCGCGCTGCTGGTATTTCGCGACACGCTGACCCAGCCGAAGTACTTCATCGGCTTCATGTCGGTGCTGTTCGCGTTCCTGGTGGTCTCGATGGGCAACGATCAGTTTCGCAGCAATACGACGGCGCCGGACAACATCCCGATCCTCTCGCTGCTGTTCCTGATCCCCTTCTTCACCTGGCTCTCGCTGCGTAAGGCGGTACTCAACGATCAGGCGATCGCCGCAGGAAAGCCGACCTGGGAAGAGGAAAACAACGAAGAGGTCTATGTCTGGCCCGACCTCGTCTATAGCGAGTACATCGCCTGCATCCTGGTGACGGTGCTGCTGGTGGTCTGGTCGATCCTGCTCAAGGCGCCGCTGGAGAGTCCGGCCGATCCGTCCGACTCGCCGAACCCGTCGAAGGCCCCGTGGTACTTCCTCGGCCTGCAGGAGATGCTGGTCTACTTCGACCCCTGGATCGCCGGCGTGGTGATGCCGCTGTTGATCGTCACCGGGCTGATCGCGATTCCGTACCTCGACTTCAATCCCAAGGGGCGTGGCTACTTCACCTTCGTCGAGCGCAAGTTCGCGGTGACCACCTTCTTGATGGGTTTCATCGTGTTCTGGGTTTCGCTGATCCTGATCGGCACCTTCCTGCGCGGTCCCAACTGGAACTTCTTCGGACCCTACGAGGTCTGGGACGTGCACAAGGTCGAATCGCTGAACAACGAGAACCTGTCCGATTGGGTCTGGATCAAGACGCTGGGGATGAAGTTACCGGGCGGTTCGCCGGTCAACATCATCAAACGCGAGATAGTCGGGTTAGTACTGGTGGGGGCCTACTTCATGGTCTTACCGCCTTTGCTGGCCTTCTCGTTCCTCAAGTTCTTCTACAGACGCATGGGGTTCATTCGATACAACCTGATGATGAACCTGATGCTCTTCTGGGCCTTCATGGTCTTCAAGATGATCATGCGTTGGTTGTTCAATCTTAAATACTTCGTGGCCATCCCCGAGTGGTTCTTCAACATCTGAGCGAGTCCGATGAGTAGAGGCAGGAAAGTAACCGAGGCGTATCCGCTGCAGCAGATGCACAAGGTGTTCCTGGTGTCGGGGGCGCTGTTTGCATTCGCGATGGGCTGGATGTTCTGGGACGATTACGATCGCCCCTGGAAGGGCTACCAGCGCGAATACATCTTGCTTCAGCAGCAGAAGAAGCATGATGAGCTGAAGCAGATAGGCAAGCTCGAGAAGCAGGTCGCGGGACTGGATGCGAGGATTCTCACGCTCGAGGCCAACCTCGGCGCAAAGGAGAAGATCGCCAAGGTCCAGGCCCAGATCGAGGTGCTCGAGACCGCTTATGGGCCGGCCGTGCAGGCGATGAAGTTCAAGAAGGCGGATGTCGACGCCTTCAAGTTCAAGCATGACCTGGCCGCGTCGCACCTGATGCATGCCAGGCAAGCGAAGCACGGCGTCAAGGAAGCACTGGCCAATCGCGACCAGGCCAAGCGCGATCTGGACAAGGTGAGGATGGTCTATGACTCGCTGATCGCCGCGGTGCAGAAGATTGCGGCGGACTTGCAGACCGAGCGTAAGAAGCTGACCAAGCTCGAGGTTGGCAACAAGGACGCCATCAAGCTGGCGCAGCTGCAGAAGAAGCGCGCGCCGCTGGCCGCCAAGCTGGACAAGCTGCGCAAGCAGAAGAAGCAGCTCTCGCGCGGGCTGGGTTTCTGGCTGCGCAACGCGCCGATGCTCGACATGCTCAACCCCAACCTGAAGGTCGAGCAGGTTGTATTGCCCGACATGAAAATCGACATCATCTTCGCCAACGTGCAAACGGTCGACCGTTGCATGACCTGCCACCTGCCGATCGACAAGCCGGGGTGGGACAAGAAGAAGTACAAGCATCCGTTCCGCTCGCACCCCAATCTGGACCTGTTCATGGGGTCGACCTCGCCGCACCCGATGCTCGATTTCGGCTGCCGTTCCTGCCACCGCGGGATGGGCCGCGCCACCGACTTCGTCCGCGCGACGCACACGCCGGAGACCGCCAAGCAGCAAAAGCGCTGGGAGAAGCAGTACGGCTGGCACATGCTGCATGACAAGCAGTGGAAGAAACCGCAGTGGCAGGTCTCGATGATCGAGACAGGCTGCGTGAGCTGCCATGATCAGATCGTCGACCTGCAGCCGATGCCCTGGACGCAGAAGTACGCCAAGCGCAAGAAGTCGAAGAAGCCGCGCAGGCCAGGCATCTATGCCAAGTTCGCGGGCCAGAAGGTGTACGAGGGCAAGCAGCTTTTCCTGCGCAAGGGCTGCAACGGCTGCCACCTGGTAGCGAGCCTGAAGGACGTGCCGAAGGTCGGGCCGAGCCTCGAGCGGGTTGCCAGCAAGCTCGACATCCCGTTCCTGCGCCGCTGGATCGAAGCGCCACGGGAGTTCCGGCCGAACACCTACATGCCGCACATCTTCAAGATCAAGCATCACCTCGATCAGCTGGCCGACGTCGACAGCACCACGCTGGATTTCGGCAGCCTGCAGCACCGGGGCAGCGGCAAGTCGGTCAAAAAGATGCTGAAGACCTATCCCAAGCGCAAGGGACTGCTCGAGAGCGTGCAGCACGCCGAGATCGCCGCGATCTCCGAATACCTCTATCAAAACAGCGCGCCGCTGACGCTGGGCACGCCCCAGGTCGAGAACGAGAGCGCGGCGCGACGGGCTGGTAAGAGCCTGTTCCGCGACAAGGGCTGCCTGGGCTGCCACAAGATGAAGGGCTTCGAGGTCGCGGGTGAGGCGAAACAGCGCTTCGCGCCGGACCTGAGCCAGGTCGGCAGCAAATTCGCCGGAGGCACCGGGAAGAAGTGGCTCTACACCTGGCTGCTCGATCCGCGCAGCTATCATCGCGAGTCGCGCATGCCGAATCCGCGGCTGAGCAAGGACGAGGCGGCCAACCTGGCCGTCTACCTGGACAGCCTGAAGCTCAAGGGCAAGCGGGCCAAGCGCTTCAAGAAACTGCTGAAGGCCGGAGATGTGGACGGCGACCTGGTCGACATGCGCCTGGTGACTTTCCTCGAAGGCAACATGCGCACCGATCAGGCCTGGGCCATCATCGGCCTGCTCAAGGGCAAGAAGGGAAAGCAGGTCAAGCGGGCCTGGCTGGGCGAGAAGGTGATCAGCAAGCAGGGCTGCTTTGGCTGCCACCTGATGCCCAAGGGAACCTTCGTCAGCAATCACATTGCCGGCGACGCGAAGCTGAAGGGGTTCCTGGAGAACAACAACCTGTCCAAGTTCGTCAAGCCGGCGCAGTTCAACGGCATGCCGGGCATCGGCACCGAGCTCTCCGCTTGGGGCACCAAGCTGATGACCAAGCTGGACTTCGGTCTGCGTCACGACCTGCCCCATACCCGCTGGGACTTCATCATCAACAAGCTGAAGACCCCGCGCATGTTCGACGAGGGGCTGTTCAAGGTCTACGACGACATGCTGCGCATGCCGCACTTCGACCTGAGCGATGACGAGGCGCGCAAGATCTCGATGTTCGTGATGGGCCAGGAGAAGACGAAGCTGGCCCCGCGTTACATCTACGCCGACAGTGATCGAAACCTGCAGCGGCGCCCGTGGGAGATGGAAGCGGTGGCGCAGTCGCTGGCCGATAAGCCGCTCAGTAGCTGGGGCGCGAGCGAGAATACGCAGTATGTCGAGATGCTGCGGCGTCTGACGCGGAAATCCAAGAAGACCAGGTTGCAGCAGATTCTGGATCGCCTGGCGCAGGCCAAGCGGCTGGGCAAGCCGCAGCCGAAGAAACAGGCGCAGTCGGATCTGAGCTTCGCCTTGCGCGAGCAAGGGCGGGTCGAAGGCCGGACCGCTCCGCAGTGGGTGGGCGGAACCTCGCGTCGCCGAGCGATCATCGAAGGACGCAAGCTGGTCCAGCAGTTCAACTGCCAGGGCTGCCACCTGATCGAGGGTCGCGGCTGGGAGCTGCGCGACTACATCACCAAGTACCGCTTCCCGGGGCTGGTGGAGGGCGAAGAGGACATGGCGTCGCCGCCGCTGCTGTCTCAGATGGGCTGGGTCAAGAAGGGCTACCAGGCGCGCTGGCGCAACTTCCAGGGCAACCGGACCAAGACCGCCTGGCTGTTCAACTTCCTGCGTGACCCGGACAGCAGCCCGACGCTGCGGCCCTGGCTGAAGACCAAGATGCCGAACTTCCACATGTCGGTCTCGCAGGCCAATACGATGACGCGCTACTTCGCCGCGCTGGCCGGAACGGCCTGGCCCAACGCTGCGAATGACGTCTTGCCGAGCAAGCAGGACTACAAGACGGCGGTCAAGATCTTCAGCAAGAACGATTGCTTCGGCTGCCACATTGCCAAGCAGGCGGTGGGTAAGAAGGGCGCCCCGGATCTGGAACGAGCGGGAAGCAGGCTGCGGGCCGAGTGGGTCGAGCACTGGATCAACAAGCCGACCCACTTCATCCCGTTCACCGACATGCCTTCGAACCAGGTTCCCACGCGCAAGGAGGCACGGGCGGTGACTCGGGTTATCATGAGTAGGAAGGCGATGCAAAAGCTGATGAAGGATCCCGACGCGCAGAAGGATGCAAACAAGAAGTGATCAAGAACGACCACAAACCTCCAAGGAGGAAAGACATATGAAACTCAAGTGGCTCAGTGGACTGATGGCGATTTACCTGGTCTTCGGGATGGCTATCTTGCTGACCGTGCCGGGCTGCGGCGACGGTGACAAGCCGGCCGATGTAGCCGAAAACGGCGACGGCGATGGCGACGGCGACGGTGATGGCGACGGTGATGGCGACGGCGACGGCGATGGCGACGGCGACGGTGATGGCGACCCGATTTACACGGTGACCGAGGTCACCGATGGTGGCACGCTCAAGGGGCAGTTCATCTGGAAGGGCGGCAAGGCAGCCGATTTCAGCTTTCTGGACTACTCGGTCTCGGCGAAGGACAAGCCGGTCTGCGGCAAGCACGACAAGGGCGGCAAGCGGCCCAACAAGCGACTGATTCTCGGTGACGCCGGCGGCGGCAAGCAGGGCGTGGCCGGTGTGGTGATCTGGCTCTCGGACATCAAGAAGGGCGCAGGCCTCGGTGCCAAGGGCGTCATCAGCTTCGACAACGACATCTGCGAGTTCGATCCGCACGTCTTCCTGATTCCCAATAACAGCACGCTGCGGGTGACCAGCACTGACTCGGTGGCCCACAATTCCAAGGTCACCTACAAAGAGGACGACACCTGGAACACGCTGTTCAACGAGAACGTCGGCAGCGACGGGTTCACCTTCAAGGATGAGCTGCCGAAGAAGGCTTTCCTGTCGATCAAGTGCAGTCAGCACTACTGGATGGGTGCGGTCGGTGTGGTTCACGACCACCCGTACTACGCGGTCAGCAAGAAGGACGGCACCTTCAGCATCGGCAACATTCCGCCGGGCACGTACACCGTCAAGTTCTGGCATGAGGCCTACAAGCCGACGCCTGTCGGTAAACCCGGCAAGTTCAGCGGGATCGATTATGCGGGCGAGTACACCGACAAGCAGCAGGTCGTGATCAAGAAGAACGCAACCAACGATCTGAAGTCGATCGAGTTCAAGTAGAGCAGCGCTAGGAGCCTTTTGATGGATGCGCACGCCCCCTCGATGCCAGCGGAGCAGGATCTGGTCCCTGGCGTCAGCAACGGCAAGTTCGCGATGTGGCTGTTCCTGATTTCCGACGCAATGTCGTTCCTCGGGATTCTTTCGGCCTACCTCTCGACACGGGCCGACTTCCCCGAGCTGCTGGCCTATCCGCCGGGTCAGGCCTGGTCTCCCGAGGGATTCTTCGGTCAGACCGGTGTGATGCTGGCGGCCGGCATGACCTTCGTCCTGATCATCAGCTCGATGACGATGGTGCTGGGTTTGCTCGAGTTCCAGAAGGGCAACATCAAGAAGGGGCAGAAGCTGCTGATCGCCACCGCGCTGGTCGGCTCACTGTTTCTGCTGGGCCAGGTCTTCGAGTGGCACCACCTGATCACCTTCCATGATACCAAGTATGGTCTGGGGGCCTACAAGACAGCGACGCAGAGTAACCAGGCCGCCATCTTCTACTGCGCTACCGGGTTTCACGGGCTGCACGTGCTCGGCGGCGTGATCCTGCTGTTCTACGCCGTGATCAAGGGCAAGATGGGCAACAAGGCCTATCTCGAGCCGAATACGATCGAGATCGTCGGCCTCTACTGGCACTTCGTCGATCTGGTCTGGGTCCTGATCTTCACCTTCATCTACCTGATCTGAGCCACATCATGAGCGAAGCTGAAACTACGGCAGACGAGACGCACGAGCAGGATCACGGAGCGCGGGCCTACTGGGTGATCCTCGGCTGGCTCTCCTTGCTGACGGTCGTCGAGGTCGTCGCGGCGATGCTGCCGCGCTGGATTCCCGGCATGAGCAAGTGGACCCTCGGCGCGATCCTGGTGCCGATGAGCACCGCCAAGATCATCCTGATCGCGGGCTTCTTCATGCACGTGAAGTTCGACACCAAGCGGCTCTGGTGGATCGTCGCCAGCCCGGTGGCCTTCTCCTTCTGCCTGTTCGCCATCCCGCTCTGGGAGACGCTGAGCAAGCAGGCGGGGTAGCACCCAGCGAACAAAAAAAGCGAGGCCCTACGGCGCCTCGCTTTTTTCATGCCCTCCCTTTACATCCTCGAACGCTCAATACCAGTCGAGGGAAATCGCAAAGGCCAGCAGGGTGAATCCGACCGCCATGCCGCAGACGATCAGGCCCATCAGGATATAGATGAACCGTTCCTCTGCGCGCTCTTCCTCCGGCGTGAGCAGCGGCGCGGGATCGCTGTTGTCGGGCGACATCAGTCGATCGTGTCGGCCGAGGCGACGCGCACCATCCAGAAGGTCATGCCGCCGATCAGCGAGAAGAGCATGGTCAGCATGAACAGGATGCTCCAGAACAGTCCCACGCCGAGGCCGCCCTTGCGAAGCACAGGCGGGGGCCCGGCATTGCCGTCGGACTCCGGGTTATCCTGCGTCTGAGTGTCCTGCTGACCGCCGGACACGGCTTGTACTCACATCGCGCATTGCGCGTAGGCCGGTGGTGAGAGCAGGCAAATCGCCGCAAGCAGGGCGAGCTGCAGGAGGATTCTGGACATGGCACCGAGATTACCGCAGTCCCGAGGCATGTCAAACATCTGGATGAAGCTGACAAGCAAGACGACAATCCGTAGAATGAGGCCGATGCGCCCATTCATGCTGTTCTGCTTGCTCGGTTGCCTGGTGGGTTCCGCCCGGGGAGAGACCCCGACGAAGCCGACCCTGGCGGAGCGGGTCGCGCGGGTGGTTCCCGCAGCGGACGAGCAGCCCTGGCTGAAGATTCCCTGGCGGCTGGATCTGCTCTCGGCCCAGGTCGAGTCGTACCGGACTGGCAAGCCGATCTTCATGTTCCTGATGGATGGCCACCCGCTGGGCAATACCTGATGCAACTCGCAGGTGAGCCGTGTGCTCTACTTCTCCAGCGCGCCTCTCTGCGCGACGATTCGCCAGCACTTCATCCCGCTGGCGATCGATTGCGAACAGACCGAACGCAGCCGTGTCGACAGTCCGATGACCCGGCTGTTCTGGAAGGTGGTCAAGCAACGGGATCGCAAGCAGTTCATCGACCGCTTGCCGACAACCACGCAGGGGTTCTACGTCTTCGGGGCGAGTGGGCGGCTGTACGGGTCGGCGAATTATGAATGGCTGGCAGAGAAGCCCGAGCGGTTGCTGCGTCTGTTGCGGCAGGCGCGAGCGGCCCACAAGGAGACGGCGCACGCATCGACCCCGCGGCGCCCACAGACGCAGCATCGTCCGCCCCCGAGCGGGACGCTGGTGGCGCGGATCTATACCCGGATCCGTCCCGTGCCGCGCTCCGCGCCGCGGATCAACCAGCGGGTGGGGTATGACTATCTCTGGCTCTCTCAGGCTGAAGTTCAGGCGCTCTGCCGCGGCAAGTGGCCGCTCACCCTGACTCGCCGACTGACCCTCTGCCATCTGCGAGACAACGTGCGCGGGGAGCCCCGGCCGTTTCCCGCAGCCGGCATCAAGCGGGCCGAGTTTCGCGCCAGCGCAAAGGTCAGTGGGGGCAAGATCGTGGTCGCATTGTCCGGCAGTTTCCTGCTGACGGCACCCAGGCTCGTGCGCGAGCAGGTGGAAAAGGCGACGGCGTCTGGGTTCGAGGGCCAGCTCGAAGGAAAGCTGGTCTTCGACAAGGCGAGGGATCGAGTCGAGCGTTTCCTGTTACATGTCAGCGGAACTGCCTGGGGCCGCCACGTGCACACTCCGGGGACCCCGCGGGGAAAGTACCCCTTGACCATCGTCGCCGTGCTGGCGGGCAGCCCCGAGCAGGACCCGGTGGCCTGGCGCCTGCCGCCTTATGCGGCGGGATACGGGCGCGGATCGATCCAGCGCTACCTGACCCGTGGCCTGCCTTCGCGCTGAGTGATGCGACGCACCTGCGCCTTCGTAATCTGCTGTGTGCTCGGATCCCTGCAGGGGTCGACCAGCGGGGATACGCTGGCCGAGCGCATCGCCAGGCTGGTGCCGGCGGCGCGCGAACAGCGCTGGCTGCAGATCCCCTGGCGTCTCGATCTGCTGGCCGCCCAGGCCGAGGCGCGGCGCAGTGGAAAGCCGATCTTCATGCTGATGATGGACGGCCACCCGCTCGGCAGCACCTGATGCAACTCACAGTTGAGCCGTGTGCTCTACTTTTCCGACCCCCGCGTGATGCGCGTGCTGCGGGAGCATTTCATCCCGCTCGCGGTGGACTGCGAGCAGACCGAACGGACCCGCGACGACAGCCCGATGACCCGCCTCTGCGCGAAGGTGATCAAGCAGCGCGACCCCACGCACTTCAGTCGTCTCGACCCCTCGCCGACGCAGGGCTTCTACGTGTTCGGCGCCAGCGGCCGACTCTACGCTGCGGCCAACTACGAGTGGCTCGAAGAAAAGGCGACGAACATGCTCGCCTTGCTGAAACGCGCACGCGCCGCCCATGCCGAGCAGGCCGATAAGTCCGCGCCGCTGCGCGCGCTCTCCCAGCATCCCGCACCGCCCCCCGGAACGCTGGTCGCGCGGACCTATACCAGAATTCGCCCGATGCCGAGCGGGGCGGCACACATCAACTACCGCGTCGGCTACGACTTTCTCTGGCTGCCACGCCACGAGGTCCAGGCGCTCTGTCGCGGAGAGTGGCCCGCCTCACTGACACGTCGGCTGACGCTCGGTCAACTACGCGACAACATCCGCGGAGAACCGCGCCGGTTCCGCCTCGAAGGCGTCAAGCAAGCCGATTTTCGCGCCACCGCCCGCTTGGTCGACGGCAAGATCCGGGTCCGGCTCGCGGGCAAGTTCCACATGACCGCGCCCAGCCTCGAGCCCAAGGCCAGCGATGAACGCAGCGAAAACATGGAGCGCGCGCCGGCCTGCGGCTTCCGGGGCAC
>CAZMLI010000056.1:9489-16627 GCA_964566865.1 uncultured Planctomycetota bacterium | reverse complement strand
ACCTGGTGCTCGCGCTTGTGCAGGTCTACGTCGAAGTACCTGGTGCGTGTGTTTTGCACGCCTTGAGGTCAAATACCCGGCGCCCCGACAGCAAGCTCGCGCTCGAGTTCGTTGGTACGCAACTTGAACGGACCGAGCCAGGAGGGATCCACCGGCTCGGCGAAGCTGATGTACTGCCGGATCAGCACCTGCCCCATGCTGGCTACGTAGAACTCGGGCCGGGGAAACGGGAAGCGTGGGCTGGTCGTCGCCACCGGACCGAGCGACGCCGTCAGCGCCGCCACGGCGCTTTCCAACCCCTGCTGCGGTGGCCGATAACAGGCCGGCGACGGGCACAACGGGGCGCGGTAAACTGATCTCGGCCATGGTATGATCATCGTTTTCCTACTCACCGAAGTACAGCCTTCAAAATAGCCAAATGTCCGATCTCGCCAGAGGAACCGGAGAGTTCAGCCAGCAGGGCATGACCATCCGCGGCTCGCTCACCATGGAGCAGCTCCAGGGCGTCTTCCAGATGCTCACCACCAGCCGGTCGGAAGGCACGCTGCGCATCGGCTTTCAGGGGCGCGAAAAGCGCATCTACATCCATCCGGACGGCATCTCGCTGCTCTCGACTGGCAAGAAGTTGCCGCGCATCGGCGACCTGCTGGTCTCGATGGGCAAGCTGCAGCGCAAGCAGCTGTCGGCGGCCTTGAGCATGCAGCGCGGCGGCACCAAGAAGATCGGCGACCTGCTCAAGGAGCAGGGTCTGATCACCGAGGAGGACATCAGCAACGCGGTGCAGATGCAGATCGAGGAGGAGATCAACGAGATCTTCTGCTGGGAGTCGGCGGCCTTCGAGTTCCGCGAAGGGCCTCCTGAAGAGGACTTCTTCAATAGCGACAGTCCGCTGACCAGCCTCAGTTTTCCGGCCGGACCACTACTGCAGCGCGCGATGGACCGGATGAGCGAGTGGGAGGAGATCAGCAAGAACTTCTCCCACTTCCACGAGGTCCTGCTGTTCGACGGCGACCCGGAGAAGAGCGGCGCGCTGGACTTCATCCCGATGGAAGTGCTGGAACTGCTCGACGGCACGAACTCGGTCGAGGACCTGCTGACGGCGACCTGCCAGCCTCGCTTCGAGACGTCGCGCAGCCTGGTCAAGCTGCTCGACAGCGGCATGGTGCGCCGGGTGCTCTCGCCGGAACTCTGCGCCAAGGCCGAGGAAGCCCAGAAGTCCGACCTGGTGGCCAAGGAGATCAAGCTGCTGGTGCTGGCCCACCACTCCGAGCCCGCGGACCGGCTGATCCACGAACGGCTGTCCTCGGCTTACCTGCGGATCGGCAACAACAAGGAAGCGGCCCGTTTCGAGTTCCTGATCGCCAGCAACGAGGAGCAGGTCGGCAACCTGCGCGGGGCCGCCGAGATGCGCGAGCAGGCCCTCTCGCACGACCCGACAAACCTGGAGGCCCGCGAGAAGCTGCTGCAGTACTACCACGACGCCAAGAAGCCGGAGAAGCAGCTCCAGCATGGCAAGCTGCTGGCCCAGTCGCTGATCGACCGCAAGCAGAACCGGGATGCGCTGACAATCCTCAAGGTCCTGAGCCAGACGCACCCCGACCAGGCCGACGTGCACGGGCTGGCGGTCAACGCCAACCTCGCGCTGAAGGACGAGAAGGCGGCCCTCGAGCAATACACGGCCATGGCCGCTTGCCTGAGAAAGCAGGGCGAGACCTCCCGGCTGATCGACACCCTGAAGAAAATGGTCCAGATGGACCGCGCGCGCAAGGACCTGGGCAAGGAGCTCAAACAGCTGCTGAAGGAGCAGCTGATGTCCGATGCGGGCTATCGGCGCAAGCGCAGGATGGTCCAGGGCGGAGTGGGTATCGTGCTGGCGATCGTGACGCTCGCGGGCGGTTACGAGTTCATGGCCCGGCGGGCGCTGGACCAGGCGAACCTGCTGCTGGCAGAAGGGAACCTCCAGGGCGCTCAGGCCGCATACACCGAGCTGATCGAAGGCTACGGCTTCTCGCTGGTCCGACAGCGTGCGGCAACGCAGCTCGAAACCACGAACGCCAAGCTGGCGCGGATCCAACGCCAGCGGCAGAAAAATCAGCAGAAGAAGCGCAAGGCGGCCAAGAAGAAGATCGAAACCGCTTTCAAGGCCGCGGAGGCGCTGCTCGCCGACGGCAATTACGACGAGGCCCGCAAGCAGTTCGATGCGCTGGCTGCGCTGCACAAGGCCCGCGCCGACCTGCTGGCTCGCGCCAGCCAAGGGCTCGCCGACATCAAGACCGCGCGCAACCGATCCTGGAGCGAACGTCTCGCGATGGCAACGCTGGTGGATTTCCCCACGAACCTCGAGGCCCTCGACCGCTTGCTGACAAGGTCACCGCCGGAGCCCTGGCGCGCGAAAATCAAGCAGGCGCACGTCGAGGCGATCCAGACGCAGGACAAGGCGCTGACTACCGCGTTCAGCGCACAGCTGAGCAAGCACCGGCAAACCCGCAAGCAGGGAAAGCTGCCGGCCGCTCGCATGGGCATTTCCCGGCTGCTGGAGTCGATCGACAACTGGCTCGACAAGCTCGAGGCGCTCTCTGCGCCGGCCAAAATGGCAGCGCAGCACACGGCAGTGCGCACACAGGCTCGCAGCGATCTCGACACGCTCAACGCGCTCGCCGAAAAGGCGCGCATGCTGCGCGCACAGGCCGACAAGCTCTTCAGGCGCGCCCAGAAAAACGCCGCACAGGCCGACGCGCTGTATGCGCAGGCTTATGGCCTGTACAAGCAACTGGTCTCCGACAAGACGCTCAACACCTGGCCCAGCGCCGAGCGGGTCCGCTTGCCGGTCATGCTGACGAGCGTGCCGCGCGGGGCCCAGCTGCTGTTCGCAGGCCAGCCGGCAGGCGTGACCCCGATGCTGATCCTGATCGCCAACGACGACCAGATCGACGTGCGCGCCAGCCTGCGCGGCTACCTGCCACAGACCTACCGTTTGAACAGCAAGAGCGGCGCTCGGGTGATGTTCTCGATGCGACGCACGCACCAATGGAAGGCCCCGGTCGGCGGCCTGATCGAAGGCACGCCCGCGTTATCCGGCAACAGACTCGTCTTCGGCGCACGCGACGGCAGCGTGTACGCCCTGCGCGCCGACAGCGGAAAGCAGCTCTGGCGGCAGCGCCTGGACGCACTCGAGGATGTCAGCCTGACCCCGCAGATCCTGGACGACAAGGTGTACGTCTGGACCGTTCTCGGTTCGCTCTACTGCCTGGGCCTGTCCGACGGCCGCATCCTCTGGCGCAAACGCAAACTCGAAGCGGGCAGCGAGCTGATGCGTGCGCCGCTGATCGCCGCCGGCAAGGTGATCTCGATCGGGCGCAAGGTGCGCGCGTTCGACCCGACCAGCGGCCAGTTGTTGTGGACCTTCGAACCGCAGGATGCGCCCGTCACCGGTATCCGACTGATCGGCCAACGGCTGATCTTTGGCGACCAGAAAGCACGCCTGCTCGCGCTGACCCTCGACGGCAAGCTGGTCGGCCGAACCCAGCTCGAGACCAAGAAGATCCACGGCGAGTTGACCGCCCAGGGGGCGCAGCTCTACGTGCCATGCAGTTCCGGCTTGATCGGACTCGACGCCAGGACACTGGCCCCGCTGTTCAGGGTGCCGCTGCAAGCCAAGCTCGCCGGCCAGCTCGTACTCATCGGCGCCGACCTGATGGCCGTGACCGAACGCGCGGAGTTGCTGGTCTTCGCCCCCCGCAGCGGACAGCTGCGGCGCCGGTTGCGGCTGCTCAATACGCGCCAGCCGCTGTTCGGCAGCACCCCGGTCTTCGACACGGCGGGGAGGTGTTACCTCTCCGGATTGGACAATTCACTCTACTGTTTCGACATCCAGGCGGGAACCATGCTGTGGCGTTTCTCGACTCGCGGACAGCTGCTGGGCGCGCCACTGCTCACCCCCAAGTATCTGTATGTCGGATCGCATGACAATACGATGTACGCGCTCAGCCGATAAGGCGTACGCAACAACGGAGAAGAGGATGCGATATCTCACGATCCTGATGCTGCTGATCGGTCTTCCTGGATTGGCAACGGCCCAGACGGAGGCGGACTGGGCCAAGGCCGCAGGCAAACGGCTCGACCTGGAAGTCGCCTACTGGGCCCAGGCCAAGCCACTGGCCGCCAAGGCCGCGCCGTCGCGAGACAAGGTCAAGGGCGAGTTCCACTGCCCCAAGGACCAGACCAAGCTGACCGAACTGCGACGCGAGCTGAGGGACAAGGAGCCGCCGTCGGACGCGCAACTACTCGGCCTGTTCTGCCCCAAGGACCACCTGCTGTTTCACGTGATTGCCGCGATGGACAGGCCGGGCCTGGCCTTTCGCGGTCCACTGACGGTCTTCATCGTGACCAAGGCGCTCGTGCTCAAGGCGCTGCAGCGACACACCACCGACAGCGACCAGCAAGGCTTCTATGCCGGCCGCCACGCCAAGCTGATCGCGATGGGACCGGAAACCGCCGAACACCTGATCGATATCTTCAATGAACAGATGAGCCGGCAGGTGCGGATGCTCGCGATCGAGGCGTTAGGCGAGGTGCGCAATGCCTCGAAGACGGTCACCACAATGCTCGAGAAAGTGGTCGATGACGCCACCGTGCGAGAATACGCCGTGCCCGCAATCATCTCGCTGGCAAAGCTGGGCAAGCCCAAGCGCTTCAACGCGGCAATCAAGCAGCTCGAAGGCAAGGGACAGGACCTGCTCGCCGAGAAAGTCGAGCGGGGGCGGGCCTACTCGGAGCTGGCCGGCCTCTGGTCGCGCATGAACAACCAGGATAAGGCGATGGCCGCCTACCAGAAGGCAGTCCTGCTGACGCCCGACGACAAGACGTTGCACTACAACATCGCCTGCAGCTACGCGCAGGTCGGCAAGCTGGACGAGGCGTTCAAGAGTCTCGATCTGGCGATCGAAAAGGGGTTCGATCACTGGGAGTGGATGCGAATGGACGGGGACCTGAAGCCGCTGCGCAAGGACCCGCGCTGGAAGAAGGCGCTCGCGCGTCAGAAGGACAAGCCCAAGTAACGGCAGGGAAGGGAAGCGTCGTGACAGAGATTCCATACCAACCAGTGCGCGCACCTCGCGGTAACAAGCTGCGCTGCGCCAACTGGCAAATCGAGGCGCCACTGCGGATGCTGCTCAACAACCTCGACCCCGAGGTGGCCGAGCTGCCCGAGCAGTTGATCGTCTATGGTGGCAGTGGACGGGCAGCCCGCAGCTGGGACGCCGTGCGGGCCATCGTCGAGACGCTCGAGAACCTGGCGCCCGACGAGACCCTGCTGGTCCAGTCGGGCAAGCCAGTCGGTGTCTTCCGGACCCATTCGATGGCGCCACGAGTCTTGATCGCCAACAGCAACCTCGTCGCCCACTGGTCCAACTGGGACGAGTTTCGCCGGCTCGAGGCACTCGGCCTGATCATCTATGGACAGATGACGGCGGGCAGCTGGATCTACATCGGCACGCAGGGCATTCTGCAAGGCACCTACGAGACCTTCGTCGAAGCCGGACGCCAGCACTTCGGCGGCGACCTGTCAGGGCGGTTGCTGGTCAGTGGCGGGCTCGGCGGGATGGGCGGCGCCCAGCCGCTGGCGGCGACGATGGCCGGCGCGGTTTTTCTGGGCATCGACGTCGACGTCGAGAGGATCCAGAAACGGCTCGACACCGGCTACTGCGACAAGCTGACCCACTCGCTCGACGAAGCGCTGGCCTGGGTCGACGAGGCCAAGGCCAGCAAGCAGGCCATCGCGATCGGACTGGTCGGCAACTGCGCCGAGGTCTTGCCCGAGCTGGTCGAGCGCAACGTCGTGCCCGACCTGCTGACCGACCAGACCAGCGCGCACGACGCCTTGCAGGGCTACGTGCCGGCCGGCATGACGCTGGCGCAAGCGGTCGCCCTGCGCAGCAGCGACCCCGAGCGCTACCAGCGCGAGTCCATCGCCTCGATGGTGGTGCATGTCCAGGCGATGCTCGCGCTGCAAGAAAAGGGCGCGATCACCTTCGACTACGGCAATAACATCCGTGGCCAGGCCCTGGCGGCCGGCCTGGAGAACGCGTTCGACTTCCCCGGATTCGTGCCGGCCTACATCCGGCCGCTGTTCTGCGAAGGCAAGGGGCCGTTCCGCTGGGTCGCGCTCTCGGGCGACCCCCAGGACATCCACCGGATCGACGACGAGATCCTCTCGATGTTCCCCGAGGACGAGGCGCTCTGCCGCTGGATCAAGCTCGCCAGGGAGAAGGTTCAGTTCCAGGGGCTGCCCTCACGCATCTGCTGGCTGGGCTACGGCGACCGCGCGCGCCTCGGTCTGCGCATCAACGAACTGGTCGCCTCCGGCGAGCTCAGCGCGCCGATCGTCATCGGCCGCGACCACCTCGACTGCGGCTCGGTGGCCAGCCCCAACCGCGAAACCGAAGGCATGAAAGACGGCTCCGACGCCATCGCCGACTGGCCAATGCTCAACGCCCTGCTCAACTGTGCGAGCAGCGCGACCTGGGTCTCGATCCACCACGGCGGCGGGACCGGGATCGGCTACTCGCAGCACTCCGGGATGGTGATCTGCGCCGACGGAACCGAGGAATCAGCCCGGCGCCTGGAGCTGGTGCTGACCAACGACCCCGGCACCGGAGTCATGCGCCACGCCGACGCCGGCTACGAGAAGGCGATCGCGGTCGCGCGCGAGAAGGGGATCAAGATCCCGATGCTAGCCGACGCCGGATCGGACGCCTGATGCAAGAGATCGACCTGCTGATTCACAACGCCGCGGAGCTGGTCACGCTGGCCGGCCCGGATGAACCACGCAGCGGCGCGGCGATGTCGGAGCTGGGCATCGTCGACAACGGCGCGATCGTGGTCGACGACGGCAAGATCCTCGCGGTTGGCGACAGCCGAGAGCTGCTGGCTCAATACCGCGGGCGACGGCAGATCGACGCCGCTGGCCAGACGGTTCTGCCCGGATTCGTCGACCCGCACACCCACCCGGTGTTCGCCGCGACGCGCGAGAACGAGTTCTCGATGCGGCTCTCCGGGCAGTCCTACATGGAGATCGCGGCGGCTGGCGGCGGCATCCACAGCTCGGTCCGACGGCTGCGCGAGACGCCGGAGGAGGCGC
>CAZMLI010000056.1:3363-9389 GCA_964566865.1 uncultured Planctomycetota bacterium | reverse complement strand
GGCGGCGGCATCCACAGCTCGGTCCGACGGCTGCGCGAGACGCCGGAGGAGGCGCTGTATTCGCTGACGCACAAGCGGCTCTCCGGCTTCCTGGCGCTGGGCACGACCACGGTCGAGACCAAGTCGGGTTACGGGCTGACGCTCGAGTCAGAGCTGAAGAGCCTGCGCATCCTCGAGCGCGCCGCGCGGCAGCTCGAGCTGGAGCTGTCACCCACATTTCTGGGCGCCCACGAAATCCCGGCGGAGTATCAGTCCAACCGCGAGGGCTACGTCGAGCTGGTGATCAACGAGATGATCCCGGCCGTCGCCGAGGCCGGCCTGGCGCGTTTTTGCGACGTCTTCTGCGAGACTGGCGTGTTCACCCCGGAGGAGAGCATCCGCATCCTGCGCGCCGGCAAGCAGGCCGGGCTGCTGCCCAAGATCCACGCGGACGAACTGGCCCCCTCGGGCGGCTCGCGCGTGGCCGCCGAGGTGGGTGCGATCTCGGCCGACCACCTGGTCAAGATCAGCCATGCCGACATCGACGGGCTGGCCGCCGCCGGGGTCGTCGCCGTCCTGCTGCCGGGCACGACCTTCCACCTGGGCAAGCAGCAGTTCGCACCGGCCCGCGACCTGATCAGCGGCGGCGTCGCCGTCGCGCTGGCGACCGACTTCAACCCCGGCACCTCGATGACCCGCTCGATGGGCATGATCCTCAGCCTGGCGATGATCTCGCTGCGCCTGACCACCGCCGAGGCCATCTGCGCGGCCACCCACAACGCCGCCTGCGCACTGGGCCTGAGCGACCGACTGGGCAGCCTGCAGCCGGGCAAGCAGGCCGACATCGTGATTCACGACGTCGCCAACCATCGAGTGCTGCCTTATCACTACGGCGAGAACCATGTCCGGAGCGTGGTCAAGAACGGCCGGGTCGTCGTCGAACGATGAATACGCAGCTGGTCGAATGTGTCCCCAACTTCTCTGAGGGACGCAATACGGAGACGATCGAGGCGATCTGCGCCGAGGTCGAGGCGGTGCCCGGCGTATTCTTGCTCGACCGCCATATCGACCCGGACCACAACCGCACCGTGCTCAGCTTCATCGGCGAACCGCAGCAGGTCGAGCGCGCCGCGGTGGCGGCGGTCGGGGCAGCCATCGCACGCATCGACCTGCGCCAGCACAGCGGCGTGCATCCCCGGATGGGTGCGGTCGACGTGCTGCCGCTGATCCCGTATCAAGGGATCAGCCTGGAGCAGACCATCGCGCTGGCCCGTTCTCTCGCGGCTCGCATCGGCGACGCGTACGACCTGCCGGTCTACCTCTACGCAGACGCATCGGACGGCGTGCGCCTGGCTTCGATCCGTCGCGACCCGGCCGCGCATCAGCCCGACTTCGGACCCGCGACGCTGCACCCGACGGCCGGCGCCACCGCGGTCGGCGTGCGACCCTTCCTGGTGGCCTACAACGTCGTGCTCGACACCGACCGACTGGATCTCGCCCGCCAGATCGCCAGCCAGATCCGCAGCTCATCCGGTGGACTGCCGGGGGTACAGGCGCTCGGTTTTCGGCTCGAGAGCCGGGGCAAGGTCCAGGTCTCGATGAACCTGATCGACCTCGAGCGCACCGGCATCAGCGCTGCGCATCAGGCCGTCGCGACACGCGCCGCCGAGGCCGGAGTGGCGCTGCTCGAGGACGAACTGGTCGGACTGGCGCCGTCGACCGCCGTCAGCCGCGCCGCAGGCCTGCCCGAACGTAGCCAGATCGAAGCTGCGCTGCTGCCCCAGTTACTCTCGCCCAGCGCCTGTGCCCTGCCCCTGCTCGAGCGCCTGGCTTCGGCCGACGCCACACCGGGCGGCGGCGCGGTGGTCGCCCTCTCGGCTGCGATGGCGGCCGCACAGGTCGAAATGCTGACCCACCTGACCAGCGACAAGCACCAGGCTCACCGAGCGCAGACCGGCGCATTTGCGGGCGCGGCCTGGCGTACCCTCTATGGACTGATCGAGCAGGATCAGCAGGGGTTTCGCCAGCTGCTCGAGGCCTACAAGCTGGCCAAGGATGATCCACAGCGCCCCGCAGCGCTCGAGGCGGGCCAGCAGGCGGCCAGCACCCCACCGCTACAGGTGCTGATCGAACTGCAGGGGCTGCTTTCGATGCTCGGCCCGCTCGGCGAGTCGGCCCGGGCCCATCTGCTGCCCGACCTGGCGATTGCGATCCACACGGCGCTGGCCGCCGCGGAGGGGGCGGCCGGGCTCGTACGAATCAACCTCGTGGGTTGCGAAACCCACGAGTGGGCGCGCTCGCGAGCGGCGCAGACCGACGACTTACTCGCTCGCACACAGGCACTGGCAGCCAACTTGCTGAGCCACATCGACTCCCGGATGTCATAGACAGCTTTTCCGGGAAGCCTATAATAGAGCGATGGCACGGGACAAAGCACGCACGACCAGGCGAGGCAAGGGGCGAGGCCGCTCGGACGAGTCTGGTGACGACACGAGCACCACCCGCCTACCGCGTGGCCGGGGCGCAAAGGGCAAGGAGCGCAAGGCCGGCAAGGAGCGCAAGATCGGCAAGCCGCCCAAGGCGCGGAAAGCGGAGCTGCCGAACAAGGGCATCGACCCGTCCGTGGTCGAACTGAAGCCGTACACCGGAAACTACCGCGAATCCCACGTGATCGAGGTCCAGCCCATCGCCCTCGCACTCGAGGACAGTGATGATGTGCTGTTCGGCAAGCTCGCCATCGCCAGCGGGTTCGTCACGAAGAAACAAATCAAGCAGTGCATCCAGCGCCAGAAGGAGCAGGAGGACGAATCCGGCTTCCTGGGCGACCTGCTGATCGCCGAGAAGATCCTGCGCCGGGAAGAGGTGGAGGAGGTCCTGCGGATCCAGCATCGCAACCTGCAGAAGCAGTACAAGTACACCCGCCACAAACGTGACGAGGCGCTGTTCGGTCGTTTGATCCGCGAGAACGAGTTCGCCAGCGAGAGCCAGGTCAACGAATGCGTGCGCCAGCAAGCCGAGATGGAGCACTTCGACGAGAAGGTCCCGCTGGGCGAACTACTGCTGGCCAAAGGCTTCATCACCGAAGAGGCGATCGAGGAGGTGCTCAACTTCCAGAAGATGCGGGAGTACTTCTGCCCGCATTGCGAGGCCAGGCTGACCATCTCGCTGTTCGAGTTCGGCCGCAAGCTCCGCTGCACCGAGTGCCAGAAGAAGTTCACGCTGCCCGAGACGCCCGAATCCGAAGAATTGAAGATGAACGCGAGGACCACCAAGTTCAAGAGGGCGCCGGCGCGCAAGCCGGAGCGCGCTCCCGACGAGGTCCCGGCGGTGAAGCAAGAGGACAGCTCGTCCGGCGAGCGTCGCCGCAAGAAGAAGAAGAAAAGGAAGCGGCCGGAGCCCGCCGCGGAGGTTTCCACGGAGGACGCCGAATCGCTCAACGACTCGTCAGGCGACGAAGGCCGGGAGATCGTCAAGGGCTGGTTCCTCGCGCTGCTCGGACGCGGCTACGGACCGCTCGGTTTGCGTCTGACGCGCAAGCTGCTCAAGCTGGGCATCTTCGGCCCCGACGACCTGTTCTGGAACCGCAAGCTGGATGGCTGGACACCGGCCCGCAAAGCCGAGGCCCTCGCTCCCTACCTGACACTCCCGGACGCGCAGAGCCAGAGCACCGGCCCGAGCAAGCCCGGCCAGGTCTCGAGCCCGAAACGTCTGGCCGACTTGATCGATAACTTGCTCGCGCAACATCGGCTGGCGGAGGAAGACCACCAGAAGCTGCGCACCATCCTCGGCAAACCGTTCGTCGAATGAGCCCTTCCGAGGATGACCGCCAGATCGTGCTGCGCAACAAGAAGGCGCGGTTCCAGTTCAAGATCCTCGAGACCCTCGAGGCGGGACTGGTCCTGCACGGCTGCGAGGTCAAGAGCTTGCGCGATCACCTGGGCAACTTCACCGACGCCTACTGCCGGATCAACAACGACGAGGCCTGGCTGATCGGGCTGCACATCAGGGCCTACCCGCAGGCGACGGCCTACCGACCGGAGCCCGCACGCAAGCGCAAGCTGCTGCTGCACCGCCGGGAGATCACCCGCTTGCACAAGAAAGCGGCCCTGGCCGGCCTGACGCTGGTGCCGCTCTGCCTGTACTTCACCCGCGGGCTGGCCAAGATCGAACTGGCGCTGGCCCAGGGCAAGAAAACACATGACAAGCGCGAATCCATGAAGGAGCGAGACGCTGACCGGCAAATCCGTCGCTACAAGAACTAGCCGATTGCTGCTGATCCTGGCCTGCGCCCTGCCAGTGGGTTGTGGCAGCGGGCCGGCGCCGCCACCGGTGCGCCGCGGCCCGATCGCCGATCTCGTCTTGCGCGGCGGACATATCTGGACCGGCCTGGATCAGCAGGGACCGCCCCCGACCGCGATTGCCGTCTTCTCCGGCCGGATCCTCGAGCTCGGCAGCGACGATCAGATCAATCGCCTGATCGATCCGCTGACCACACAAGTGGTCGAACTGCGCGGCGCGACCGTCACGCCGGGCCTGCACGACCTGCACGTCGAGCTGATGCGAGGTGGCCGGATGCTGGGCTGGCTCGATTTCTCGAAGGCGCGCACACGTGAAGAGGTGCTACGCCTCGTGGGCAAGGCCGCCAGTCGCACGCCGACCGACCAGTGGATCCTCGGCCGGGGATGGCACGAGTCCGGCTGGTCACCGCGCGAACTGCCGACGCGGCAGCAGCTGGACCGGGTCGCGCCGAACCACATCGTCATGCTGGCGCGACGCCGCGGACAGTGCTTCTGGCTCAACAGCAAGGCGCTGACGCGCTTGCGGATCACGCGCAAGTCGGTCCTGGCCAGCAACGACTGGGTGCCGCGCGGTGCGGACGGGCTACCGTCCGGGATTCTACTCGGCCCCGCGACGCGCATGGTCTGGCACGCGCTTCCACCCCTCACCGCGCAGCAGCAGAGCGCTGCGCTGCTACGCGGGCTGCGAGCCTGCGCGAAGGTGGGCATCACGACCATCAGCGACCCCGACACGCCGCTGGATCTGCTGGAGGATCTGGCGGGCCGGAACAAGCTGCCCGTGCGTATCCGCTCCTGGCTCAGCGGTCCTGACACGCTGACGAAGATCCGCTTCTATCGCAAGCTGTTCGGGCCCAATCACCCGCAGCTCCGGCTGGCGGGCATGCGATTGTTACTCGACGGCTCGCTGGACCTGCGCACAGCAGCACTTGGCACGCCCTACCGAGCAAGCAAGAGCGCCGGTCGCCTGTATCAGTCCGAGGCCCGACTCGCGCGCCTGCTCCGCTCGCTGGACGAGGCCGGCGCCGGCCTGTCGATTCATGCCGATGGTGACAAGGCGATCGAGACGATTCTGTCGCTCGCCGCGCAGACCCCCGGCGTGCTGCAGCGCATCGAGGGCGGCCGACTGCTGGAACAGGAACAGATTCTACTGCTGGGCAGCTCAGGCATCGTGCTCGCGCGCTACCCGGGCGCGGACCCCTCACCGGTCAAGACCCGTGACCTGCTACCCGATCCGCTCGCGAAGCGGCTGGCCGCAGCGAAGGAACTGAAGGACCTGCGAGTCGGCTATGCCAGTGGTTGGCCCGATGGCGAGCTGAACCCGCTCGAAACAATGGCGCAGGCGATGCGGCATGAGCAGCTGCCGGTCGAGGTCGCACTCCTCCGAGTGACCCGCGATGCGGCGCGCGCAAGCGGTTGGGGCAGCAGCGGTACGCTCGTGGCCGGCAATCGGGCCGATCTGACCGTCTTCGATCGGGATCTGTTCAAGCTCGGTCCAGACCAGCTGACCCAGGCAAAGGTGCTGATGACCATCCACGAGGGCCAGATCACACAAGGGCCCCCGAAGAAGTCGCTGCTGGTGCCCAAGCCAAAGACACAGCCAAAACCCAAGTCAAAGACGCTGCTGGTGCCCACACCAAAGACGCAGCCGAAACCCACACCAAAGACGCAGCCAAAACCCAAGCCAGAGACGCAGCCAAAACCCAAGCCAAAGACGCAGCCCAAACCCAAGCCAAAGCCGCAGCCCCACCC
>CAZMLI010000056.1:0-3343 GCA_964566865.1 uncultured Planctomycetota bacterium | reverse complement strand
AGCCCCAGCTCCTTCCCAAGCCAAAGACTCAGCACATACCCAAGCCAAAGACTCAGCCATTTCCCAAGCCAAAGACGCAGCCAAAACCCAAGCCAAAGACGCAGCCAAAACCCAGGCCAAGGGCGACTCGCAACCCGTCCTTCCCCCAGCTGCTAGCAGGCGCAAGAGTCCAGCTCTGGGCTCACCAGCTAGATACGCTCCCGGAGAGCAACAGCCTTCGACCACCCAAACCGGTGCTCGAGATCGTCGCACTGGGCAAGGAAGCGATCGACGAGTCGATCGATCTACTGCTCGACTCCCGCCGCCAGGTCCGGCTGGCAGGTCACTGGATCCTGGTCCAGCTGGTCGGCTTCGATCTCGGCTGGGATGCCGAAGCCTGGCGCAGCTGGTGGACCGCCAACAGCGCTCGCACACGGACCGCCTGGCTGATGACAATGGGCCTGAACACCCGCGCACCGATCAAGCCGAGGATTCAGGCCGTCAGCCAGCTGGGGCAGCGAGGCGCCAGCGAGCAATTGCCGACGCTGATCTCGATCTGGCAGGGCGCCGAGGATCAACCGTTCCCCAAGCTGCGCGACCGGGCGCTGGCCGCGATCGGACGGATCGGAGGCGCACCCGCAGTACAGGCGCTGATCCGCTACGGCCTGAAGGACTCGAACGTGGGCAACCGGGCCCGCACGATCCTGCTGCTCGGCCGTTCCTCTGCGCCCGGCGTGGAAGCCGCGCTCCGCACACAGTTTTCCGATCAGTCGAAAACCGCCTGGGGCACGACGATCGCGGAAGAAGCCAGAAAGGCGCTAGAGCGCCGACGTAAGCGCAACTAGTGGGGCGAGCCCAATCATGACGCGAAAAGACGAAGCGGTGATCGTCGCCGCAAGGCGCACACCCATCGGCAAGTTCCTCGGCGAGTTCGCAGACCTCTCGGCTGCCACGCTCGGCGTGACCCCGACCCAGGCGGTCCTGGCCGACGCGAAGCTCGAGCCGGAGGCGGTCGACGAGTTGTTCTTCGGCAATGCCCGCCAGGCGGGAGGCGGCCCGAACGTGGCCCGCCAGATCTCGATGCGCGCCGGCCTGCCCCAGACCGTGGTGGCCAGCACGATCAACCAGGCCTGCGGCAGTGGGCTGAAGACGATCATCCTCGCCGCCCAGGAGATCTGGCTCGGACGAGCCCAGGTCGTCATCGCCGGGGGAACCGAGAGCATGACCGGCGTGCCGTTCCTGCTCCCCCACGGCCGACTCGGCTACCGCCTCGGCCACGACAAGATGGTCGACGGGATGTATCAGGATGGATTCTGCTGCCCCATCTGCGAGATGGTGATGGGCGAGACAGCCGAGAAGCTGGCCGACCAGTACCACATCGATCGCCCCGCGCAGGACCAGCTGGCCCTGACCAGCCAGCTGCGAGCCGAGGCCGCCACCCGTGCCGGCAAGTTCGACAGCGAGATCGCCGCCGTGACCGTTCCGGGTCGGCGCGCGGACACGGTGGTCGAAACCGACGGACACCCCCGCGCGGGTATGACCCTGGAGAAGATGGCCAAGCTGCCGCCCGTCTTCCGCACCGACGGCACGGTGCACGCTGGGAACGCGAGCGGCATCACCGACGGCGCCGCCGCCGTGCTGGTGATGGCAGCCGAGGAAGCGAAGCGACGCGATCTGCCGATCCTGGCCCGCATCGAAGATCACGCCTCGGCCGGCGTGGACCCATCGATCATGGGCATCGGGCCGGTGCCCGCGACGGCCAAGCTGGCCCTGAGCACCGGACGCCAGGCGGCCGACTACGATCTGGTCGAGCTGAACGAGGCGTTCGCCGCCCAGGTGCTGGCCTGCCAGGCCGAGATGCACATTCCGCCGGACCGGATGAACGTCAACGGCGGGGCGATCGCCCTGGGACATCCGATCGGCGCGACGGGCACCCGCATCGTGGTGACCCTGCTGCACGAGATGCAGCGGCGCGAGGCCAGGACCGGGCTGGCGACCCTCTGCGTTTCCGGCGGGCTCGGAGTCAGCCTCTCGCTGGTTCGTGACTAGCCCGGGCTGACGCACGTTACGAGCAGGTAACGACTGCGCCGAAGCGTAACACGCGGCCGGTTGCTCGACTAGGGACTGACACCCGACCCCACTAATCTGGTAACATGCCCTTTACCTTGTAAAGGCCCGGTTACGGACGGCTTGCAACGGCTCTACCCCAGCGCGCCAGGACTCGAGATCCGCAGGGTCTTACGCAAGCGTACGTTGGCATGAGAATTGCATCTCGAAGGAATGCGTCCCGCTATAGTTGCTGCCGGGAGTTACACGTATGACAACCAGCGAACAATGGAGTGCAAGATGAAGCGATTTCTGTTGCTGAGCCTGGTCCTGATCCTCCTGCCCGGCGTCGGCCAGGCCGAGGTCTCCAACCAGGAATGGAGCAAGATCAACAAGCAGTTTATCAAGCTCTGGGGCCAGAAGAAGAAGGCCGAGGCCTGCGAACTGCTCGGCAAGGCCGACGATCTGCGCGCGGTCAAGAAGCTGTTCAAGATCCTGACCAAGTACATGGAGACCGACGACGTCAACGATGCGGCGCAAGCGGCGCTGTCCACGACGACGAACGAGAAGGCGATCGACTGGCTGGCCAAGCAGGTCACCAAGTCGATGGCGCCGGCCCGCCGCGGCACCATCTGCGACACGCTGTCCAAGATCAAGAATCCGAAGATCGCCCTTGCGCTGAAGCGCCTGCTCAACAAGAGCAAGGACGCGGCCGCCCGCACCGCCGCGATCGACTCGCTGGGGCAGATGGGCGAGAAGTCCGCCATCCCCGACATCATCCAGGCCTTGCTCAAGGACAAGGACTGGCACGTGCGCTTCGCAGCGATCGAGGCGCTGGTCAGGTTCATGGACCGGCGCGCGGTCCCGGCGCTGATCGAGCGCTTGAAGAAGGAGCCCGGGCGACTCAAGGGCGACTGCTTCCGCGCGCTGCGCGCACTGACCGCCGAGGACCACGACAGCCCCGCCGGCTGGAGCTCCTGGTGGAAGCTCAACGAGAAGAAGGCGCTGCAGGGCGGCGGACACGACTCGTTCCGCAACGATCAGGAAGAGCAGAAAGAACGCAATGACAGCGGCGGGGGCGACACGAGCGGTGGCTCGGTCACCTCCGTGCCGACCTACTACGGCATCAAGATCTACTCCAAGCGCATCGTCTTCGTGATCGACCTCTCCGGCAGCATGAGAGACAAGTACACGGGCAAGAAGCCGAAGAAGAACCGCGTCGTCACCCTCTCCGGCACCGGCAAGAACAAGAACCGCGTGCGAAAGGCGGTCCTGCCCTGGCGCCGGATCAAGACCAAGTGGGACCTGGCGCGCGAGC
>CAZMLI010000055.1:14183-16773 GCA_964566865.1 uncultured Planctomycetota bacterium | reverse complement strand
CTCTCGGTCCCTCCGCGTCTGCTCGCGCGTTTGGTTGCGGCCGCAGGCTGCGCTGCGCTCTCTGCGGCTCCGCGTGAGGCTCCGCGTCCTCTCCTTTGCCTCCGCGTCGGATAGCGAGTCATCGCAGCTGGGTTGATTTCTCTCGCCAGGGGTCCAAGCCTGCGTTAGCCGTCCGTCTCCCACAGGACGAGGTAGTCCCCTGTCATATACCACGGCTCAGGCTCGTCAGGATGGAATCTGGTCCAGTGTCCTTCCTCTCCGCCACCATGCGAGAAGCCCAACGTTGGGTAAGGCGCAATGACCAGGTGAGAAACGTGGTCGCCTTCGTGATGAACCTCGTCGATCATCATCAACAGCAGCATTGCGCCCGCGACGAGCACCAGGAGCGCGGCAAGTCGCATCTAGTGCTGTCCTTTCGACCTGCGGAACGCCAGGCATCGGGGACATTCGCAATCCTGACGGGTCGCTGGATCATGCGGCTGAATGTACGACGGTGGCGTCAGCGGTGGAATGCGCAGCGTACTGACCTTCTCCAAGCTAGACGGCCGCTTCTTCAAGAAGCGATCGAGCTCTTTGCTCCACGGTCTGATCTTCTTGGACAAGACCGGGTAACATGGCGGGTCCGAGGTGACCACATATACTCGACTCGACGCAGGGTCGGCTGCGACGAGTCGCGTCGGAGTAGACGAGAGCGGCCCGGGAGGCTGAGTGACTTTTGCGGCGGCTGTCTGCTGTGTCGTGTGCCTCCCGGCTGGATCAACTGTTCGAGGCCAGTAGAACAACAGCGTGCCAGCCGGCAGGAGGAGCAGGAGTGCTAGTCGTTGCAAGTTGCAGGTCCCGATGTAGAACCTCGCCGTTCACCTCACCGGTTCAGTATCGCTCATCGAGTAGGAGGATGTCCAGCCGTCTCAGCTTGCCGTCGGTTTTCTGTGGGGTATCCTTCGCTGTAAAACCTACGGTTCAGCGCTTGTGAACGATCGGGTTCTGGCCGCTGCTAGCCCAGGTTCACCAGGAGGGAGCGCCTTGCCTCCTATGTCCAGCAGGCCGGTGGACGGGAGACGGATCGGTTCTGCAAGTTGGGCGAGCCAATCGTGCGGCAGCTATTCACTCTGCTCCCTGAACTGACGGGTATGAAGAAGCACCAGGCGCTGATCCTGATCGAGAACAGCAGGCGAGATCGCATGATGTACAAGCCACGCCTCTCGGGGTATTCGACGGAGGGTGTGATTCGGGCGGAGAAGCTCTACCGGAAGTGGTGGGCTGGCTCGGGCTCCTGGCAGTCCCAGCGGCTGGCAGATCCACTCGAGGGATCGGATCTGTCCTGGTGCGAACCGTAGTGAAGAAGTTCAAGATCGAGTCTGAGGATATCAAGGAAATCGCACCTGGGCATGGTGCGTGCCTCGCTTCGGAAATGATCCTGGTGGACGGGCACCTGGTCGGCTTCATGTACCGAGAGGCGCCTGACTTCGCCGAGGATAGTGGCTGGAGGTTCTTCACCGGCCTGGAGTCGGACGAATACATGGAGGAACCGGAAAAGTTCGCGCTCTACGACATCAATACGATTGCGAACTACGACCCGGATATCGTGCAGTTCCTGGCCGCGCCGATCGGGACCGCTTTCGAGCGAGTGCCTCCTGATAACGCGCTCGTCTTTGCCGAAGGCTATGAGCTGCCACAGGAGTGATGGCCACCTGTCAATTTCTCCTACGGTTCAGCGCTTGTGCACGATCGGGTTCTGGCCGCTGCTAGCCAGTAGCTGCCGGGTGACTTCCTTGCCGCCCGCGATGAGCACCAGGGTGCTCTCCATCTCGGCGTCGTACCAGACCTGGCGCATCTTTCCGGGCGAGATCTCGACGGCCTGGCCGACATGGTCCGCGTAGTGCGGGTGGCGCTCCTCGAGGCGGATCGAGAGTGGCTTGCGCGTGGTGTTCTGGACCGTCACCGTGCGGCGCGTGCTGCAGCCGACCAGCAGCAGCGAGAATAGCAGTATCGAGCAGAGTCGCATGGGCGGCATTATACGATCAACATCGCGTCGCCATAGCTGTAGAAGCGGAAGCCTGCTTCCTGGGCCCAGGCGTAGGCGTCGAGAATCAATTCCCGGCCGGCCATCGCCGAGACCAGCATCATCAGCGAACTGCGCGGCAGATGGAAGTTGGTCAGCATCGCGCCGGTCAGCTGCAGGGTTTGTGGGGGATGCAGGAACAGCCGGGTGGTGCCGCTGCAGGCCTGCAGTGGTGGGGACTGTTCGCGCGCCAGCGTCTCGAGCACGCGGCAGCTGGTGGTGCCGACGGCGACGATTCGGCGCCCTTCGATCCGGGCGCGCTCGATCTGGGCCGCGGCCTTTTCCGTCAGGCGGTAGGCCTCCTCGTGCATCGGGTGATCTTCGATGCAGTCGGTCTTGACTGGCAAGAAGGTGCCCAGTCCCACCAGCAGGCTGACGGTCGCCAGCTCGACGCCGGAGCGTTGAAGCTGAGCGAGCATCGACTCGGTGAAATGCAGGCCGGCGGTGGGTGCGGCGACGGCACCTGGCGCGCTGGCGTAGACGGTCTGGTAGCGTTCGAGATCCTCGTCGCGGTGGGGGTCGTCGGCG
>CAZMLI010000055.1:6380-14083 GCA_964566865.1 uncultured Planctomycetota bacterium | reverse complement strand
GGCGTAGACGGTCTGGTAGCGTTCGAGATCCTCGTCGCGGTGGGGGTCGTCGGCGGTGCGTTTGATGTAGGGCGGCAGTGGTGCTCGTCCGATGCCGGCCAGCGCCAGCCAGTCGTCCGGTCCGTCGAGCAGGTAGAGGCCGTCTTCGCAGCGTTCGACGACGGTCAGCGTCAGCGCGCCGTTCTCCATCGAGAGCGTCTCGCCCGGACGGAGTTTCCTGGCGGCGCGGGCCATCGCCCGCCAGCGGCCTGGGCCCGGCTGCGAGACCAGCAGCACCTCCACCTTGCCGCCGGTCGGCCGCAGGCCGATCAGTCGCGCGGGCGCCACCTGTGCGTCGTTGAGAACCAGTAAATCTCCGGGGTGTAGCAAGTCGGGCAGTCGGTCGAATCGGCTTTCCTGCCAGCTGCCCGCGGACCGGTCGAGGATCAGCAGTCTTGACGCATCCCTTTTGTCAGAAGGGTGTTGCGCGATAGACTCTGGGCGCAGCGGGAAGTCGTATGAGGAGAGCGCAAGCTCGGACATTACCGCGCAGCATGCCACAGCGGCCGGCGGCTGGCAAATCCTCTATATTTCCGCCGCACCCGGAACTCTTCACGCAATCCTCGCGTTCCTTTTGATGGAAGGAGCGCTAGCAAGCTCCCGCCAGGTTCACCTTCAAGCAGACAACTACCCCCTCTCTTTGCCAAATTGCCAAACCGGAGCGGATGAGGGGACGTCAAGGGGTTTCAAGTGAGTGACGGATTGATCCTAGGGCTCTACTTTGCCGTGCTCGGCATGCTCGGGGTTTTCGGCCTGCATCGCTACAAGATGCTCTACTTGTTTTACAAGTACGCCGACAAGGCGCCGAAAGTGAAGCAGCGCTTCTCCGACTACGACATGCCGCGGGTGACGGTGCAGCTGCCCGTGTTCAACGAGATGTATGTCGTCGAGCGTCTGGTCGACGCGGTCTGCGCGATGGACTATCCGCTGGATCGCTTGCAGATCCAGCTGCTGGACGATTCGACCGACGAGACGACTGCGATCGCCGAGGCCAGCGTGATGTCCTGGAGGGCACGTGGTTTCGACATCGAGCTGATCCACCGGACCAACCGTCAGGGCTACAAGGCCGGCGCGCTCGATGAGGCGATGGCGGATGCAACCGGCGAGTTCATCGTGATCTTCGATGCCGACTTCGTCCCGCCGACCGACTTCCTCGAAAATACGATCCATTACTTCACCGATCCCAAGATCGGCATGGTGCAGACCCGCTGGGGGCACCTGAACGCCGACTACTCGCTGCTCACGCGGATCGAGTCGATCTTTCTCGATGGCCACTTCGTCATCGAGCAGGCCGCGCGCAATCGCTCCGGTCGTTTCTTCAACTTCAACGGCACCGCGGGGGTCTGGCGCACCTCGGTGATTCCCGACGCCGGCGGCTGGCAGCACGATACGCTGACCGAGGACATGGACCTGTCCTATCGCGCGCAGCTCAAGGGCTGGGAGTTCATCTTCCTCAAGGACGTCGTCACCCCGGCCGAGTTGCCGGTCGACATGAATGCATTCAAGAGCCAGCAGCATCGCTGGTCCAAGGGCACGGTCCAGGTGGCCAAGAAGATCCTGGGCACCATCTGGCGCAGCGCCGCGCCGCTGCGCTGCAAGGTCGAGGCGACCTTTCACCTGACGATGGGCGCATCCTACAGTTTGATGATCATGATGGTGCTGCTGCTCTACCCGGTGATCTCGATGCGCTTCCACACCAAGTTGTGGGAGTCGCTGCTGATCGATCTGCCGCTGTTCATGGCGGCCACCAGCAGCATCTTCTTCTTCTACTACTACAGCCAGAAGGAAGCCTACGGCAAGGACCGCCCGAGTGTCTGGTACCTGCCGATGCTGATCTCGATCGGCATCGGGATCGTCTTCTCCAACGCCAAGGCGACCCTCGAAGGCCTGCTCGGCTTCGAGTCCGAGTTCGTGCGCACGCCCAAACACAGCATCCAGGGCAGCCAGGGTGAGTGGAAGAGCAAGAAGTACCGTGGCGCCAAGCGCTCGCTGCTACCGCTGGTCGAGCTGGGCTTCGGCTGCTACATGCTCGTCACGCTGATCCAGGCGGTGACTGTCGGTCGCTGGCTCTCGTTGCCGTTCCTGAGCCTCTTCGCCGTCGGTTTCTTCTACGTCGGCTCGCTCTCACTGGTCCAGACCCTCGGTGGTCTGCGCCCGGCAGCACCGGCGCCCGCAGCGATCCCGGCCCAGCCGATCTCCGCCTCCTCGCAGGAACTGGAGCTGGAGGTCGTCAGCTAGTAAGTAGCGCCTTCTCTGGTTTTTCGTACAATGGCCGGATGGACAACAAGGAGAAGGGTGCGGTCATTGGCGTCTTCGGGGTGGTCTTCGTGTTGCTGTTCATGTACTTCACGAAGGCCGACCTGCCGACATTGCTGCGCGGCCTCGACCGCTTCAAGGTACCCTCGAAGGTCCGCACGAACTCCTCCCACAAGCGGGAGCCGCTGGTCACGATCATCGGCCAGGGCCAGCGGGCCGAAGACGGCCTGATCCAGATCCTCGACGACGCCGAGCGTCCGGAGGCGGCCAAGATCGGCGCCACCATCGCGCTGGGTCAGATCAAGTCGGGCAAGTCGGTCAACGCGCTGGTCAAGCACCTGGATAACGACACCAAGAAGCTGAACAAGTTCGTCGCCGTGGCGCTGAAGAAGATCGGCCCGGAGGCGCAGGGCGCGCTCGATCGCTATACGGAGACCGCCAGCGGGTCGCCGGTCAAGGGTCGGATCGGGGCGATGTACGCGTTGGCGTTGTTCGGCAGCTCTTCGCGTACGCTGGGACTGCTCGAGCGCACGATCCGCCAGGACAAGGATGCGAAGGTGCGCGAGGCGGCCGTTTTCGGGCTGGATCGAATCAATGGTCCGGGCGCGGCCAAGGTGACGGCGATCGCGACCCAGGACAGCGATCAGGCCGTACGGGAGGCGGCCGATCTGGGCCTCAAGCGGCGCCCGACCGCGGACCTGGTGCGGGCCGCGACGGAGTTGATCCGGCATGCCAAGCCGCAGATCCGCAAGCTGGCCGTGCTGCTGGTGCGCAAGGTGACCATACCGGGCGCCTACGCGCCGCTGGAGAAGGGGCTGCAAGATACGGATCTGGAGGTGGCCTGCACCGCCGCGCCGGGTTTCGCGCGCTGGTTCAAGACCCACCCGCAGGCACGCGGGCCATTCGTCGGGCGGCTCCGGTCGTTGCTGGCACAGGCCAAGACGCAGACGCAGCTGATGGATCTGGGAAGAGCGACGGCCAACGGCAAGGTGGTCGAGCTGGTCGACTTTTTTCTCGGCTGGCTGGGCAGCGGCGAGACCAGCCAGCGGCTAGCCGCTTGCGCCGCGCTGGCCGAAACCGCGCCGAAGTCCCAGAACGGTCGCATCATCCCGCAGCTGGCCCACGCCGATCCTGCGGTGCGCAAGGCGGTGCACCGGTGTTTGCTGCGTCTGCTGGAGCGCGCGCGCAAGTCGCAACCGGGCCTGCACCGCTGGGTCAAGCGGGGCGAGCCGCGCGCGGACAAGGCCTGGTGGGACCGCTGGTGGAAGTCTCAGCAGCGGATCTACAAGCTCAGCGACGACGCGGACGAGCTGTGTCGGGTCGCCAGGAAGAAGATCAAGACGCTCAAATCGGACCAGCTGCTTCTGGCGAAGAAGCTGCTCGAGGAGGCCCGCGAGATGCTGATCAAGATCGCCGAGATCACGGGCACGGAGCCCAGTCGGCGGATCCAGAATATCCAAAAAGATATCGCCACGACGATCTATCACGGCGGCGCGGTCAAGAGATGAGCCTGCTCTGCGACGTCGTCGGACATGCGCAGCTGCAGCAGCATTTCCGTCGTGTGCTGGCGGCGGGTGAGCTGGCCCACGCCTATCTGTTCGTTGGACCTCGGGGCGTCGGCAAGTCGACCTTTGCTCAAGCGCTCGCGCGGGCGGTGTTGTGCAGCGGGAATCCCGGCGTGGGCTGCGCGAGCTGCCCGTCCTGCCACAAGGTGCAGTCGGGGACTCATCCGGATCTGCGCGTCGTGACGCCCGGCGAGGACGAGGTGTTCTCGATCGCCCTGGTCCGTGAGCTCTGCACACAGGTCCTGGTGGCCCCCTGGGAATCGAACCTGCGCCTGTTCGTGCTGGAGGACATCGATCGACTGCAGGTCGAGGCGGCCAACGCACTGCTGAAGACGCTCGAGGAGCCGCCGCCGCATGCCCGGCTGATCCTGATCACCCAGAACATGGGCTCGGTGTTACCGACGATCGAATCACGGTGCCAGCTGGTGCGCTTCGGACCGCTGGGGACCGACGCCATGGTGGGCGTGCTCCAGTCGCGTGGCATGAGCGAGCCGGAGGCGCGTGTACTGGCCGGCGTCAGCAACGGCAGTCTGGGCGACGCGCTGGCCAGCGAGCAGGGGTTGCAGGCTTGCCGGACCCACCTGCTGGAGGTCTGGTCGGCTGGTGTCGCGCCGGGTGAAGCCGGCCGGCAGCTCGGCGAACTGCTCGCCGGTCAGTCGACGGCCCAGGCGCGCCGCATGGCGCGGCAGACGCTCGATCTGCTGACCAGCCTGCTGCGCGACCGCCTGGCCCAGCGGCTGGGCGCGGCGGATCGGCTGAATCCGGATGTGCCGCAGTCGCTGCTGGACGCCTTGCCGGCCGATCCCGAGCGCGTGATGGCGCGCATCGACAGCCTGCAGGACTGGCGGGAAGCGGTCGACGCCAACGTCAATCCGCGCACGGTGCTGGAAGATGCGGGCACCTTGCTGGCGGGGTTGCGATGACGCTCTTCCAGGCCCACGTGCGTTACGGCCAGATGTTTCAGGTCGACACGTTCTTCACCGAGATCGAAGACCTCGCGCATGGAGATGCCTGCGTGATTCGCAGCGAGCGCGGGATGGAGGTGGGCATCGTGCTGACCCGGCCGGATGCGGTGCCGGCAAACCTGCTGCCCGAGGAGGGGCGCCGGGAGATCCTGCGGCGGGTGACCGATACCGATCGAAAGAAGCTCAAGGTGCTCGACCGCGAGGGCCGGACCAAGGAGTCCGTCTTCTGTAACGAGCGGATCGCCAGCCGCGCGTTGCAGATGCGGCTGACGAAGGTGGAGCACCTGTTCGGCGGCGACAAGATCGTCTTCTATTACACGGCCGATGGGCGGGTGGACTTCCGCGGGCTGGTGAAGGATCTGGCGGGGGAGTTCAAGTGCAAGATCCTGATGCGTCAGATCGGCGCGCGGGACGAGGCGCGGCTGCTCGGCGACTACAACAGCTGTGGCCAGGAGCTGTGCTGCACCACCTTCATCAAGGACTTCGAACCGATCACGATGAAGATGGCCAAGAACCAGATGACCACGCTGGATCCGGCCAAGATCACCGGGCGCTGCGGTCGGCTGATGTGCTGTCTGCGCTACGAGGACGACAACTACGTCGAGATGAAAAGGCAGCTGCCGAAGAAGGGCAAGAAGGCCCGCACCCGTGAAGGGATCGGCGTGGTGGTGGGGTATGACGTGCTGGCCCAGCGGGTCACGGTGGCGCTCGAGAAGGGCGGCCGCCGCAGCTTCCCGGCGCACGAGGTGCTGCGGCTGGAGAAGAAGAGCAAGAGCAAGAAGGACAAGCCGACATCGCATGTCTATGTCACCGCGCCTGCGCTGTGGCAGCAGACCGTGCCCGACGCGACCGAGCTGTACTCGCTGGTCATCTCTGACGTGATCGGGCGCTACCACCGGATGATGGGGCACGAGGTGCGCTGTCCGGTGATCCTGGCAAATTATCCCGCGGCGGTGCAGAGCGGGCAGGTCGAGGCAGCCCCGGCGGGAGAGTTCAGCCGTCAGACGGAGCGCATCCTCGATCGGTTCCAGATCCTGCGCAGCCAGTTGTTCTCCACCGGCAGCCCGCACCATCTGCGCACCGTCAGCGACTTCTGCCGCCGCCTGCTGAAGGTCGGCGATCTGTACAAGGAGTCGTTCAAGGGCTGGCAGTGCACCCGCTGTCACCGATCGATCGCCTGGGACGGGGCAGAGCGCGAGCAGTGTCTGCACTGCGGGTCGCACCTCGAGCCGGTCGAGGGGCAGTGTTATTTCTTCAAGCTGTCGAGCTATCAGCGCAAGCTGCTGACGACGATCCAGACCGGCGAGGATGTGATCAAGCCGCAGATCCTCAAGCTCGAGCTGGAGGGGCAAATCAAGCGAGGGCTGGAGGACATCGTCATTGCCCGCGGGAGCTTCCGCCGCGGGCTGTCGATGCCGGGTGACGAGGACTTTCAGCTGGCCGGCTGGTTCGAATCGCTGCTGGCCTACGTCTCCTGTCTGATCGACGAGGAGAAGAACGAGCTGTTCTTCCAGTACTGGCCGGCCCAGGTGCAGCTGGTGAGCAAGGACTTGCTCTGGACGCACGGGGTGCTCTGGCTGGCGATGCTGCTGGCGAGCAAGGTGGATCTGCCGCGCCGGCTGATCGTGCATGGCGAGTGGCGCGGGTCGGCGGAGCCGGGCAACCTGAGCGCCTCCGGATCGTACGTCGCATTGAGCGAGCCGATCGAAGAGCGGGCTTCCGGCGAGTGGTTCGAGCTGCTGGCGGAGGAGTTCGGCAGTGACAGCCTGCGCTACTATTTTCTGCGCGAGGTGCCGTTCGGCCTGGACGGCGAGTTCGATCGGGAACACTTTCTCTACGAGATCGAGCAGGAACTGGGCAAGGATCTGGGGCAGCTGGTGACGCGGGTCTTCTCGATGGTGGAGAAGTACTTCGACGGCGTGGTGCCGCCGAGCAACGAGGGCGAACCGGATCCCCGGATCAAGGAGCTGCTGCAGGAGGTTTACTACGAGGTGACCGGAAACCTGGAGCGGCTACAGTTCAGCCTGGTGCTGAGCAAGCTGCGGCAGGCCTGGCGTCAACTCGCCGTTTATCTCGACGAGGTGAAGCCCTGGAAGCTGGCCAAGAACGAACAGATGCGGGCCTCGCTGTCGAACATCATCTACAGCATTTGCGAGTCGATCCGGATCCTGGCGGTCTTTCTCTGGCCGATCATGCCCGCGACCGCCGAGGCGTTGCATCGCAAGCTCGGCATCGCCGGACATTTCGACTTCTCGACCAGCATCAAGTGGGGCGGGCTGCAGCCCGGTGCCAAGATCGACAACGAGATCGAGATCTTCCCGTATAATAACTTCCTGGAGCTGCCGCGCCTTCCTGGGGCGGAGCGCACGACCGTTCGGCGGAACAGGCGATGAGCGACATCTACAAGGGCATTCGTGAGATCACCCACAGCGACCCGCGCTACAGGCGGGCAGCCTATTTCTTCGTCTTCGAAGCGCTCGAGCACACGCTCCAGTCGCGCGAGTCCAAGGGACACGTCTGCGGTCAGGACCTGCTGGAGGGGATCCGCCAGCTGGCGGTCGAGCGGTTTGGCTATCTGGGCAAGACGGTCTTCAACAGCTGGGGCATCATGGGCACCGAGGACTTCGGCGAGATCGTCTTCAACCTGATCGAGCATGACCTGATGCGCAAGACCGACACGGACGACCGCGCCGACTTCGCCGGCGCCTACGACTTCGAAGAAGCCTTCGAGAAGAGCTTCCGCCTGACCCCCCAGGAACTCGATCTGTCGTAGGACTTCCAGGGTCCTTCCTGCCTACCTGCCTTTCTGCCTTCCTGAGCAGCAGTTGAACCGCTCAAGAGGCCGCCCCCGCCGCAGAGCAACGATTCGTTACACTTC
>CAZMLI010000055.1:0-6280 GCA_964566865.1 uncultured Planctomycetota bacterium | reverse complement strand
AGTTGAACCGCTCAAGAGGCCGCCCCCGCCGCAGAGCAACGATTCGTTACACTTCTTGGTGGCACGTAATGTGCTGTTCACCCTGCTGGTCCAGGAGTGGGATGAACCGGAACGCAACAAGCAAGTGGGAGTCGAAATATTATGTATATGAAAAGAGAAATAGCGCTCGAGTTGTATCTCAAGGATATCAATAAAGTTCGGCTTCTCACCGCGGATGAGGAGAAGAGTCTGACACGATCATTTCAGCAGGATGGGGATCTGGATGCCAGAGAACGGATGATCACGGCCAACCTGCGGCTGGTGGTCAACATCGCCAAACGTTATTCCGGGCTGGGGTTGCCGCTGATGGATCTGATCGAAGAAGGCAACATCGGTCTGATGAAGGCTGTCGAGCGATTCGATCCTGACAGAAATTGTCGTTTCTCGACCTACGCCACCTGCTGGATCAAGCACGCCATCTGCAGAGCGCTGACCGACAAGAATCATGTCATCCGCATTCCCAGTTACATGCGGAAGATCCTGGCCAAGGCCAAGGTCAAGGCGGCCAAGCTGTCCGTCCAGGGCGTCAAGCCGACGCCGCGTGAGATCGTCCAGGCCCTGCAGATACCGCTGAAGAAGCGCGCAATGGTCGAGGGCGCCATCGTCACCAGCAACTCGATCGACTCGCTGAAGAGCCTGAACCAGATCTGCACGCAGAAGGACCTGATCGAGGATCGCCGCAGCGCACGCGAGCTGAACGGTGTGATCGAGAAGCTGGAGCAGGAGCGTCTGCTGGCGATGCTGGATCAACTGGACGTGCGCAAGGCGAACGTGCTGCGGATGCGGTTTGGCCTCAACGGTCGCAACCCGATGACGCTGAAGGAGATCGGTAATATTGTCGGGCTCACCAAGGAGCGCATTCGTCAGATCGAGAAGGAGATGATCCTCAAGCTGCGCAGCATGATGGACCCGATTGGCGAGGCGGCCTGACAGAAAGCGTCATGAGCGGCGCGGGGGTGACAATGATTGTCGCTCCCGCTATGGAGCGCGCACCACAGGCGGGTCCTGATTGTTCGGCCGAGTAGCCTTGCTTTTGTGAACAGGCGACAGGGAACTGGGAACTGGCGATTTGAATTTGAAATGGCCGAAACCACCCTCAAGACCCGCTCGCCAGGTTGAGCAGCCTCTCTGCAGTGTCGTCGCCCTTCATCGCCAGCACCCAATACAATCACGGGCCAGCCCCAAGCACGGCACAGAGACCCTCAACGTGCGATCATGCAACAGCTACCCCATCCAATATCGCACACCAGCATTCCCAGTTTCTCTTCCCTGTTCCCTGTAGCCTGTTAAATTCTTCGCGCAAGTGGCTGAAGATACGAGTCCGGGCAGGGGCACGTTCACGGGGCTCAGGCTGGCTACTAGATATCGCGCGCCAGGCGGAATCCCACAAAAGCCGCCTGGGTGTGTGGGGCCTGCCGGAAGCGGAAGTAATTGAGCACCGCCTCCTCGACGGAGTCGAACGCCCCGCCGCGAAGCACCTTCGCCTTGCCTGATTTGGGACCGGCCGGATTGCCGGCGGGCGCCTTGGTGTAATAGTCTTTCTCGTACCAGTCCGCCACCCACTCCCAGACGTTGCCACACATGCCCACGCAACCGAATGGGCCCAGGTTGTCGGGGTACTGACCGACTGACTGGACCTTGCCGTCCTTGCTGCCATAGTTGCTGCGCGATTGGCTGATCTCGTCGCCCCACGGATAGCGCCGGAGATCGGTACCGCGCGCGGCCTTTTCCCACTCCGCCTCGGTCGGCAGGCGCTTTTCAGCCCACTGGGCATAGGCGACGGCGTCGTACCAGGAGATCAGCACCACCGGGTGGTCATCGGTCCCGGGCGGGAACTTATCGCGTTTCCAGTTGTAGTGCTTGGTCCAGGGCGCGTTGACGAACGGCGGCCGGTGGTCGGTCGAGATCAAGAACTCGCGGTACTGCTGGTTGGTGATCGGGTAGAGGTCGATCAGGAAGTCGTCGAGCTCCACGATCCGGGCCGGCGCCGCGTTCGCCTCGCCATCCTGGCCCATGGTGAACGGGCCTGCGGGCACCAGGGTCATGCCCTGGGGAATACTCACCTTCCCGCCCGCGACCTGGGCGACCTGGGATTCCTGGTCGAGCGAGATGGTGGTCAGCAGCGCCGCGCTGTCATCGTCGGTCAGCAGCTCCTTGGTCACCTTGCGGCAGGCGCGTAGTGGGCAGCGAGCGTCGGGGTCTTGTCGCGTACCCTGTTCGATCAGCCCGAGCAGCGACGGGTCGATCTGGTTGTGATTGAACAGGTCGGTCTGCGCGGTCCAGCGCTCTCCGGTGAGCATCTCGAACAGGATCATCGAGAGGGCGTAGATGTCGGCCGGTTCATCTGCGTCGGCGCGCGCGCTTTGCTCCGGCGCCAGGTATTCCATCGGCATCCCGGAGGCCTCCAGCGAGCCGCCCGGTTCGAGCAGGCACATCAAGGAGAAGTCCCCGATGCGAATCTGGTCGTTGGGCTCGAGGAAGATGCAGGACGGCTTGAGGTTCAGGTGCACGACGTCGCCGGCGTGCGCGGCGAGCAGGTGCTTGCACAGTTCCTGGAACACCTTGGCCGCGCGTGTCTGGGACAGCGCACCCTCGTTGTCGATCACCTGCCGCAAGCTCCAGCCCTTGACGTACTCGGTGGTCAGCAAGTAGTGCTCGCGGAACTTGCGCAGGTCGTAGACCGGGATCAGCGCGCTCGACTGGATCTTGCGCAGCCGCTTGAGTAGCTTGATGAAGATCGGCATGCGTTGCTGGTTCGCCGTCAGCTGCGGGTTGAGCACACGCAGCGTGCAGATCCGGTCCTTCTTGATCTCACGGACCCGGAACAGCAGCCCCATTCCGCCGGCGCCCAGAATCGCCTCGACCTCGAACTCCTCGGGCACGATGCGCAGCGACTTGTCGTGTTGCAGCGCCTCGTTGTAGGCGTTGAGCGCGTTGGACAGCTGACCGATGCGGATGTAGGCCTGGGACAGGTTGAAGTGTGCCTTGCCCATGCGCGGATCGAGATCGATCGCGTGGTTGTAGAGACGGATCGCCTTGTCGTAGTCAGCGCCGGCGAAGTACTCGTTGGCCCGGGTAAAGACATGGTCCGCATTGTGTGCCTGCTGCTGCTCCGGCGGCGCGGGTTTGTCGCTCTGCTCGAGCGGCATCACATACTGGTCCGACTGCTGCTTTCTGGCCTGCTCTATCTGCTCCCGGGTGAATCGTCCCGTATAGGGCCGCTTCAGCTCGAGCGCGACGTAGAATGCGTCGAGGTTGGCCAGGATCGGCGCCATCTTGATGCGATAGGCCGCGCGGTCCTCGGCCACCTGGCGGGCCACGGCAATGCGCTGGGGCAGGTGCTCGGCCAGCACCTGGCGCGCCGCGTCGTCATCGCCCTGATCCAGCAGCTGGGACTCTCTGGGCTCCTGCAGCCGTTGCGCGATGCGCGCCTCGGTGCAGGCCTCCATCTGTTCGAGTAGATGCTCCACCTCGGGGATGCGCTCCACCTCACGCGCGAAGAAGTAGAGAATGCCACCCTCGAGGTAGCCGTAAGCGTCGGGGGCGGCCAGCAGCGGGGAGTCCTCGTTGACCTGGTCTCTCAGCGCTTCCTTGATGAAAAAACTGCCCAGCTGGGCCTGCATGCGCAGCGCGCGAAAGTTCAGCAGCGCCTCGGAGAATGAGAACGTCTGCAGCACCATCTCCTCGTCCAGCGTGTCGAGGGCGAAGATCGAGTCCAGCTTGTCCAGCACCCGCTTGCAGTCCTTGCTGGCCCGGCTGCGCTGCTCTTCGAGCTGGATCATGTCGCCTTCGAGCCCGCAAGACTTGAAGGCCTGCTCGAAGGCGGTCGCCCGCTCGCCGTCCATGCCGGGCATCTCATCGAGGCCGTTGAAGGCGATCGCGAGCACCCGCAGACTGTGACGCAGGGCCTGGCGACAGGCGCCGGCGATGCGCGACGGCGGCAGATTGGTCCGCTGAAGACGTTCCTCCAGCGCCCCGCTGGAGAGCGGGGTGAAGTCACGGACCAACAGGCCGACCGAGAGTTCGTAGGTGAGCCAGGCGAGGAGGGACTGAATCGGTTTCATTGGCGCGAATCACTTATATGTGCGGTTTCGCACATCGCCAAGCGCGAGTTTTCGCACACTCGACCGGCGGGCGCGGCCAGCATGCGTTCGATCCGTGCCTGTGCTGCAGCATGCTGCTGGCACGCGAGTTGCATGTTCCAGGCCAGCCGGCCGCGCGCGATCTGGTCGGAAGCCGCTCGCTCCCGTGCGCGCGGTCGGCTCGTTGGTCAATGGGTCGATCAACTCAGGGTCCGGTCAACTGCATGAAGCAGAAGAACAACGCCGTGGCCAGCAGCGGAAAGAGGATCCAGCAGATCAGCCGGTTGCCGGCGATCGCGCGCAGCAGACGCGAGGACAGGCTGACCGCGGGGCCCGAGCCGGATCGCAGCTGGTCGGCGGCAATCTGCAGGCTCTGCGCCATCTCCGCGGCGAGCGGTCGCTCGGCCGCGATGGGGGAGATGGCCGTGGTCAGAATCTGCGCCAGCGGCGCGACCCGCTTGATCTCGGCGGCGATCGCTCCGCGGTCCAGCGAGCAATGGCGTTCCTCGGTCTGCGCCTCGCTTTCTGCCGCGAACGGATTGCTCCCCAGCAGCGCCTGGGTCAGCACCACGGCCAGCGAGTAGATGTCGGCCTTGGCTGTGTCGCCACCCTCGGGCGCCCGACAATCCCCTGAGACCAGGCCGGTCAGCTCTCCCAGTCCCATCTCGGTCAGGATCGGCCGGTCGCGCTCCATCCGGATCGTCTCCGGGCTGACGCCGCCATGCACGCCACCGAGCGCATGGATCTGTTCGAGTCCGCGGTACAGCGCGACGCCGGTGCGCAGCGCCTCGATCGGATCCAGTCGCCCGTGTTTGGCCAGGATCGCCTGGAGCGTCGGGCCGGCCAGCCACTCGGCGGCAAAATAGCCCACCTCGTCCTTGAATCCGTAATCCATCACCACCTGGAGATTGCGATGGTCCAGCCTGGCCCGGTTGTCGAGCATCGCCAGGAAGCGCTTGCGCACCTCGTCGTCCCGGCCGGCCGAGGGGAAAACGGCCAGGCTGACGCGACGGGAGAGCATCCGCTGGGTTGCCCGATAATGCAGGTACGGACCGGGGCAGCGCTCATCGATGATGAAGTCGGACTGCAGTCGCTTGGCCGGATCCGAGGCGGCGCCGGCCGCGAATGAGAGCCAGGTGCGTCCGATGCGGATGTGATCGCCGGGCGACAGTCGCGTCGGGACCTCGATCTTGTGGCCATTGACCGAGGTGCCGTTGCGGCTCTCCAGATCCTCGACCCAGTAGTGCTGGTCCTGCTTGTAGACCCGTGCCTGACGGCGGGAGATGTCCTGCTCCTCGATCTGGATCTCGCAGTCCTTGCCCCGGCCCAGAAACGTCTCCTCCCCCAGCTCGTAGAGCCGGCCGGGCTCGGAGCCTCGCTCGATCCTCAGTTCCATGGCGCTTCGAGAATCTCCTGTTTCATTCCTGCCGTCGCGCGCGAACTGCGCGCACCAGGGACTCGCGTTCACCGGGCGGGGCGAGGCTCCGCGGAATCCAGAGTAGCAGCCGCTCGGCGGCCTGCCAGCGACCCGCATCCACCAGCCGTCTGACGCTCAGCAACTGCGTCCGGGCCAGCTCGCGGGCGCGCGCCAGTCGCCGGTCCAGCCGGCGGATCAGCTCGGTCACGAGCGGCATCAGCCCGGGCAGCGAGAGTTGCGTCAACTGCAGCAGCTTGCCCCGCGCCGCCGTCTGTCCGCCGGGCATGAACAGCGACTGCTGGGCCTGGCCCAGCAAGGTGACACCGCTGATCACCACGCCCAGGGTCAGCTGTTCCTGACCCGCGGCCTGTTCCAGCAAAGCGGTCAGGGCCACCGTTGCTCGGGCTGTCTGTCCGCGCAGCGCCTGGCGCAGCGCCCGCGCCACCGCCTGCAGCCAGCGCGCACGTTGCTCCAGCAGCTGGTCGGCCTGTCTGCGCGCGGCCAGTGCGATGGGCGTCGGCGCGTGCTGGACCAGCTCGCTGAGCAGGGCGTAGGCCGCCAGCGGGTCACGCATCTGCCCAGCCAGCAGGCCACGCCGGATGCCCTGGCGCAGGGCGGTGACTGCCGGGTGAGCCGGGCGAGGCAGCGGCCCCGAGCGCGCGACGGCCTGGGGCAGGGTCAGCCTGCCGGCGGCGAGGTCGTCGGCCAGCGCCTGCCAGCCGGGGTAGCCGGCGCGGGCCAG
>CAZMLI010000054.1:0-16776 GCA_964566865.1 uncultured Planctomycetota bacterium | reverse complement strand
GATGATCGTCGAGCACGCGGCGAGTAGTAACTATGTTGCGGCGACACGGGCCAGAGCGCTCGCCACCACCGGCGTGGAGTACGCGCTCGGTCGACTGCGCCAGCTCACCCGCAATACTCATGCGTCCCATTTCAAGTACCCGTGGATGTACAAGATGCGGCTGTACGACGGGACCTCCATCGGTGGCAAGCCTGCCTTCAGCTGGACCAGCGGGGCCGGGCTGCCGATCGAGAGCGCCTTCTTTCCCGCCCTCGCCAGAGATGCCGGTGACTACCCTTTCAGCAAGGGCGTCCAGGTCTACGGCGAGATCTCCTGGTACAAGGGCAACCCCGGCGTCGGCGCCGGCCTGGACCCGCTGATTCCCGAGATCTACAACGCGAATACCGCGACGAAAAAGCGCGGGATGCCGATCTCCGGCTGGATCGGCGCCTCCACCGCGGTGAAGCTGCCCAGCGGCGTCTTCGGCTACGAGGGTCCGCGCGGTCGTTATCCTGCCGGCACCCACGAGGGCTGGGGCGATACCTTCTCGCTGAAGGTGCTCGATTGCGCCAGCCAGATCAACATCAATCAGATCGACGGCTCGCCCACCGGATCCAAGTTCAAGTCGCCGATGCTGCGCAGCTTCCTCAACGACCTGGGCGAGGAGGTCGACAACTTCTTCAAGTTCAAGTACATGCCGAAGGGCAACTTGCTGAAGTGGAACGTGCACGAGATGAACCAGTTCGGCTACAACTACACCGGTTTCTACACCTTCGCCTCGGGCAAGAAGAAGAAGCTCGGGGACTGGTTGATCGGCGAGCGGAACAAGAAGCCGGGCGACGTGTTCCAGTCCAAGGAAGAGGTCCTCAACCTCTTCACTCAGCTCTACCCCAGCACCGCTACGTTCTCGATCGGCGGTAAGCCGCGGCCGGGCAGTCAGGTCGCAATCGAGGAGTACAACAAGCTCAAGGACTTCATCACGCTCTACGGCTTTCGCGACCGGACCGTCATCGAGCCCGGCACGCTGATGACCGCGGAGCAGTGGGAAGCCAAGAACAAGATGTGGAAGTGGCGCAGCGCGCGCAGCCCGATCAACATGAACACCGTCTCGGGCCCGGTGCTCGTGGCCTGGATGCGAGGGATCTCCTACGCCAAGTGGGACAACGGTGTGTACAAGGGCGAGGTGTCGTTCCGCTCGAAGTTCTCGGCGGCGAAGCTGCGCACGATCGGCCACCTGTTTCGCCAGGTCGTCAAGCACTCCCCGCTGCTGGCCTGGAAGGGCCTGGATGCGCTACTGCACTCCAAGAAGGCGCAATCGGGTGGCGACGTACCGACGCAGGTCGACCCGATCAGCGGCAAGCCAATCGGCGGCAAGGGCGCCACGCCGCTGCTCCAGAGCGAGCTGTCGATCATGGACAAGTGGGACAAGGACGCCTTCCTGGCGATGGCCGACCCCAACGCCACGTTGAACAAATACAACCCGGACGCGCTCATTCGCCGGACCGTGGACAAGTACGACCTGACCAAGTGGACCACCGAGATGTCCTTCAACTCGATGGGCTACTACGAGATCACCTCGCTGGGCACGATCACCGAGAACGGCGGTCAGATCCGGGCGCAGAAGAAGATCCGCACGGTCTATCAGGTCTTCGATCAGGTGATCAAGACGACGCAGCGCGACTTCGAGCTCGATCGCGAATTGACCGGCGTCGATGTGAAGACGGGTAAGAGCATCCGCCTGTGGGACGAGGACTTCTGGGGCGTGATCAGCTATCCGGAGTTTCGCAACAAGTTCCGCGACTACGAGGAGAAGACGGACCTGACCTCCAAGGATCCGGCGAAGTTTGGCTACGTGGCGCTCTACGACGGTGTGCTGTCGTTCAACGCGCTCGTGCGCGCCACCTCCTTCGACGGTGACTTCCTGGCCGGATACAATTACCCACTCGGGAAACACCCGACGACCAAGTCGAAGTCAGCGGTCGACGGATTCAAGCCGAAGGATGCCAAGTCGGATGCCCGGAAGGGTTCGAAGTTCGCCCGCTCCATTATCTCGAAGTCCAAGCGGCACAAGCTCACCGGGCCCGCTTACGCGAACACCTCGGTGCTGACCAAGTCCTCGGCATACCTGCGCTTCAATACGGGCAGCGATGCCTTCCCGATGGGCATCTACATGGATGCCTTGCGCAAGCGGTATCTGTCCTACGATGCCAAGACAGCCGTCAGCAAGGGTGCGGTCGGATCGCTCGAGTTCTGGGTCAAGCCGCGTTTTGGCACCAGCATCGGCAAGGAGACCTACTTCTACTGGGGGGACTCCTCGACACCGAGCCCGCAGTCGATCTGGATCTATCGCGAGAAGACCGACATCGTCGTCGACTTCAGCATCGGCAATAGCGAGGGTGGCAAGCTGCTCAAGTACGACGCCTCGATGTGGAAGGCGGGAACCTGGCACTACATCCACGTCGACTGGGGCGATACGGGTCGACTGTTCGTCGACGGTCAGATGGCCGACCAGGGCGGTTCGATGGACGACGGCAAGAAGGGCCACCCCAAGGCGCGTCACATGGACTTCGGCGGCTGGCCGCCCAAGACCCAGAAGAAGATGGATGTCTGGAACCAGGATCCGAGCCGGTACTCCAGCCAGATCTCCTGGGTCAACAAGCACATCCCCAAGAAGCCGGGCAAGTACAAGCCGTCCGGCAAGCCGGATGTGACGATCGGATTCCACAAGGACGGGACCTACGCCAACGCGACGATCGACAACATCACGCTGACGACCTGGCGTATCTTCAAGTCGGATACGATGACCTTCAACGCGGTCAAGATCCCGCGGCGCTACTTCCCCAAGCAGTACCGGGGTTACTCGCGCATGTACTGGCAGGACATCACCGACACGTTCAAGGACTACAAGCGAGATATCCAGCTAGGCACGGTGGCCTGGACCAACCACCACGGCGACCAGGCCTTCATCAAGGTCTTCGTCAAAGTCGGCGGTGATGGGGCCGAAGAGGCGCCTGGGGGCTGAGACGGTTTGCCCCTGAAAGATATCCTCCCGAGTTCGGGAGGCGCAAGCAAGGCCGGGATCCTGCCCTACGTCAGTGGTAAGCACAAGAAGCTGGTCTGGGGCGCTGAGTTCGTCAGCACCGCATTCATCGGCAGCCTGATGGCCGGCACGCAAGAGACCGCGTTCCTGCACGACTTCACCCTGACTTATCTGCTGCCGACACCGCAGCAAATGGAGCGCAGAGAAATCGACTTCTGATCGACAAGCAGCAAGGTAGAATGACGCAGAACAGGCTCCGCCGCAGTCCCGCACGGGCTGTTGTGGGGCCTGGCCTGTCTCACGGCCGAGCGCCGTGATGCGGGGAGGGCTAGTCTAATTGGTAAGGCAGCGGATTTGAAATCCGCCGGGTTCACACCCTTGGGGGTTCGAGTCCCCCGCCCTCCGCTCGAGGACGACTAAAAAGTTCCATTTGGAGAGATCTGAAATGAGGCGACTCCTGTTGACGGCGGTGTTGGTTTGCCTGACCGCGCAGTGCGCAGCGGCGCACGACAACAAGAAGCGGATCAACGCGTTCGACCGGATGGATTTCAAGAGTTTCAAGTGCCTGGTCCATCCATCGGGCATGGCCACCACCTTCGAGATCAAGGGGCATGGCCACTACCCCAATGGCGCCATGCTGCGCGTCGGCATCCGCTACGTGGCGGGCGAAACCACCACGAAGTATCCGTATGGGAAGCCCGGCGGTCGCCAGCAGTACGTCCTCTGGAGAACGGTCTTCGTCAACGACTGGGACTGGAACCTGACCGTTCAGATCAAGGACTTCCGATTGCCGCCAGGCGAGTATGTCGTCGCTGCTTTCTTCCTGCTCGCGAGCCAGTCGCCCAAGGTGCGTTCCACCTTCAAGCGGGAATATGTGCCACTCGCCGACGGCAAGAAGCCCTGCAAGGGATGTCGGCGTCACTTTGGCCTGGTGAAGGCGGTACTGGTCGACCCGTCGTTGAAGCTCGTGCCGCCGTTCAAGACGCTGCCGGGCAAGACCTGGCAACGTCAGAAGGCCCAGGTGCAGTCCGAGGTGCTCGCGATGTATCGCGACTGGATCCAGCAGATCCGCGACGCGCGCGAAGCCCTGGCTGCGGTGCGGGGCAGCGTCCTGCATATCAGCCCGCTGGCCGAGGCCCAGATCGCCCAGGTGATCGCGGCCCAGGACGATCAGGAGCAACGCGAACAGACCGAGGCGATCGAGACGCTCAAGCTCGCGCGCGAAGGGCTGCTCAAGGCCAGGTCACTGATCAAGAATGTGCGCCGGAAACACGCGGTCCCCGCCTCTCCATACCGCTACTTTCGACTGCTGGCGATCGGCGACGGGATGATCGCCAGCGAGAATCCGACCGACCCCAATCCACGGGTGCAGGGCTTCACGCCCTGGCGCTTCAACTACGTCAAGCCGCGGCTGTTCCTGGTGCTCAAGGAGATGGCCCGCTACAAGCGGTTGAACAAGATCATCCAGCACCGCGCCACCTACTACCACATCAAGTCGGCCGCCGAGGAGGTGCTGAAGATGGTGACGGCGCTCGATCTGATGATCGACGGCGCCGGCGACTTGACCGGCAAGGGGGGGGCACTCGAGAAGTTGCTCGCCGCACCGAAGGGCAAGGACAAGAAGGATCTGGCACTGAAGGTCGCGGCGGAGTTCAAGAAGCGCTACCGTAATCCGCGGACCGACGCCAGGCGAGCGGATTCGCGTTTCAGCAACTACCTGCGGAAGGTGCAGAAGGCGACCAAGTCACCGGTCGACTTCCCGGTCTCGACCTGGCCGCTTCCCGAAGCGATCAGCAAGCCGCCGAAACTGACGCCCGCACAGCGAGCCAAGATCCAGAAGGCCAACTTTGGCGATCTGGACGACGAGATGCGCAAGGACGGAAATAAATAGCGCCATGATCCTCTGCAAGCGTGTGGGAAAGGCCAACGCGGCGGTCATCGGCCTGGCCCTGCTCGGCTTGATCGTATTGGGTGCCGTGCTCGCGGCCTCGGGTCGGTTGGGGCTGGGCAAGCCGAAGCATCAACGGCCAGCCCCCGACGTCGCCCCCAACGGAGTGCCGGGCCGGGCCGAGTCGTCCACGGGATGGCTGCGCATCACCACCCACCCCGCAGGCGCGCATGTTTTTGTGAAGGAGGCGCTCGGTCGAGCTGAGTTCCGCTATCTGGGGCGCACGCCGTACAAGAAGCAGCTTCGCATCGGTCGATATCAGGTGATCCTGTTTCTCAACGGCACGCTGGTCGAACGCGAACAGCGAGTGACGACGACGGGAGAACAGGCCGAGCTCGAGATCCGGCTACCTGCCGCGCAGCACCCTGAGATGGTCTACGTCAAGCCGGGCTGGTTTCAGCTGGGCAGCGAAAAGGGCGAGGTAGACGAGCGTCCGACGCGTCGTGTCTTTCTCGATGGCTACTACATCGACAAGCACGAGTTGAGCAATCGACGCTATGGCCTGTTTCTGAGCTACCTACAGGCCATGCCGAGCGAAGCCCACAAGTACTGCCATCCGCTGGAGGCCGAGCTGAAATCCAACTTGAACCATACACCGAGCAAGCTGAATAGCGTGCGCAGCCTGCATGGGCGCAAGCCGTTCAACTTGCCGACGCAGCCGGTCACCTCGGTCACCTGGTTCGATGCGTATGCCTACGCGAAATGGGCCGGCAAACAGCTCCCGACGGAGGCACAGTGGGAGAAGGCCGCGGGCTGGAACGACGAGCGGAAGATCAAGTTCGACTACCCCTGGGGCGCCGAAGACGATTTCAAGAAGGCCCACGTGGGGAAGTCCAGGGACTGTACCGCGAACGTAGACGCCTATCCCGATGGCAAGAGCTTCTATGGCTGCTACCAGATGATCGGCAACGTCTATGAGTGGTGCCTCGACTGGTGGGATCCGCAGAGCTACGCCAAGATGACGCCGAGAGATCCTCGCGGTCCGAAGCAGCCGGTCGAGAAAGACGGCCCGGGATTGCGTGTCGTCCGGGGCGGCTCGGGTAACTTCTTCCACTTCACCAACGTCATGCGGCGCACGACCTACGCCCGCTACAAATTGGTGCCGAAGCTGCGCGATATGAACGTCGGCTTCCGCTGCGTGATCAACGTGGCGCCGAAGAAGAAGTAGGGCGCTCTAACTGTTCGTGCCTGCGTCGGTCGGTCCTAGCCCTCGTCGCCGAACTTCCTCAGCAGCAGCTCACGCGCCCTCACGCCCCAGATCATCTTGGGGTGGGCCTTGCGCAGCGCACGCCAGACGGCCCGCGCCTTGGGCGGCGAGTTGTGTCCATAGTACAGACACAGTCCCTTGTAGAACTGCGCACGCGCCAGATTGAGCGCGCTCTTGGAGGAGGCGGACACCGCGTCGATCAGCTTCTCGGCCTCGAGGAACTTGCGCTCGAGAATCAGGAACTGGGCCAGCCCCAGGCGACAGAGTGAGGCGGCCGGTTCCGCGGGTTGCATCGTCAGCGCTTGTCGCCAGAGCTGCATCGCCCGCGCGTTTTCGTAGCGCCGGGAGTGGAAACCGGCCAGCTCGAGCAACGGGTCGATCTGCTTGGGGGCGGCGGCCACCTTTGCCTTCAGCTCCGCGAGCCTGTTCTCCAGCTTGCGGGCCAGCTCGTCGACCTGGGTCAACTGCTGGTGCAGCTTCTTGGGTCCGATGAAGTTGACCAGGCGGTGCATGTAGCGTGCCTGCGGTGTGTAGAAGACGATCGCAGGGATCGTCTTGATCCGGTAGCGCCGAACCAGTCGCGGGTGGTTGGCGGCGTTCAACTTGACCAGGATCAATCGGTTCAGGTCCTGCTGGATCAACGGGCTGGAATACGTATCCGCATCCAAACGGTCGCAAGGAGGTCAGTCGAAGCTCCAGAGATAGAGCACCAGCGTCTTGCCGGTCTTCTTCGCCAGGGCCATTCCCTGTTCGAGATCGTTGCCCCAGCTGATTCCGGCGGACGCACTGCCTCGCTGGACCACCTTGATCTGGCCGATCACGGTCAGCGCCCCGACCCGCGCGCGCAGCTTGTAGAGGCCAGTGGCGGTCCCCTTGGGGATCAGGATCCGATAGGACTGCTTGGTCAGCTGCTTGACCGGCCAGCTCAGCTTCTTCTCGCCCTGGCTGAGGGACCACTCGATCTTCTCGACAGCCAGGCGGTTGCTGGCGGCGTCGATCGATTCTAGCCGCACCACCGGCCCGCCCTCGGGGTAGCTGGTCAACTGCTCGGGGTTCATCATCAACTTGACCGGCTTGCCCGAAATGCGCAGCATGGTCTTGCCGAAGATGCCGGTCTTCTTGTCCGTCAGATAGATGTACTCGGCCTTGGAGGGCTTGTTCTTGGCCCGGATCAGCAGCGGGTCGGTCTTCTCGATCACCAGGCCGCTGGAGACCTCCCAGTGGCGCTCGAAATCAACCAGCCGCCCGTTATCGTCGTAACCCCGGAAGGAGAGCCGGTCCAGACTGAGTGTCTCGCCGGTCTTCAGGTCGCCGAGCAGCACTTGAACCTCGACGCGTTTGACGCTCTGCTTCTTGCGGATCTGCGCCAGCTTGGCCTGCAGGCCCTTGTTCTTGGGCATCAGAATCAGCAGTTTCTCGTACCAGGTGCGGGCCTCGTTGAAGCGCCCGGCTTGGTGGGCCATCTGGGCCAGATTCCGTAGCGGCGTGAGCAACGTCTCGGAGATCTTGTGTGCGCGCAGGTAGGACTGGCGCGCCGCCGCGTGATCCTTGTTCTTCATCTGCATCCCGCCGATGCGATTGTAGGCCAGCGCGCGCAGGTTCAGCTTTTGCACGGTGGCTGTCGGCGGCAGCAGCCCGATCGACTTCTTCAGGTGGGTGATCGCCAGGGCGCGAAAGTCCGGCATCTTCTCGTAGGTCACGCCGAGCCAGAAGTGGTTCAGCCCGTCTCGCGGCGCGAGCGCGACCGCCTGCTTGAGGTGCATCAGCGCCTGTCTCGGCTGGCGCTGAAAACGAAAGATCCGGCCCAGTTCCCGGTGGGCCTCGTGTCCCTTGGGATTGACCGCGATCGCCTTCTGCAGCGCGCTCATCGCCTGGGTCGGTTTGCGCTCTTTCCAGAGCGCCTGTCCCTGCTTCAGCAGGTCCTCGTAGCTCGACTGCGCGGTCGCCGTCACGGCGAGCAGGCAGAACAGGGTTGTAGCAAGTAGCAGGGATCGTGTCATGACGGTGCCTCGTGGTGCCAGCTAGCGCGCGAGCGCGAGCTTGGCTCTCTTGACGTAAAGGTTGTCCGCGGGAAACTTGGCGACGAGCGACTTCCAGTAGCCCTTGGCCTTGTCCTTCTGGCCCAGGCGCGACGAGAAAGTGCCCGCCATCCAGTAGGCGTAGCCCACATTCTTGCTCTTGGGATACTTGGTGAACCACTCCTCACAGGCGCGCGTGCCGCCGGCCAGGTCATTGGCCCGGCTGCGGCACCAGATGATGTCGAGGTAGATCAGGCAGCCGCGTTGGATGTTCTCGTTGGCGAAGTAGGCCGCCTGGGCGTTCTCGTAGGCGTCGGCTGCCTTGACGAAAGCGCTGTGCTGCTTGAGGTACTTCGCCAGGTCCCGCTGCGGCCCGGGGTCGTCAGGATCTTCGATCCGCATCCTGCGGAGCTGAATCCGCTTGGCCAGGGTCTCGACCTTGCCGCGCATGGTTTTCATCTCGGCCACGATCTCGTCGGCCGACTTGTAGCCGCCGGTACGAATGGCCTCGGCGCCGTCCGAGGTCCAGTAGCCGAAGACCGGCAGGTCGGGGGTCTTGTAGATCTTGCTCAGGATCGGAGTCTTGTCCAGGTTGACGCGCAGCAGGATCCAGTCCTTGGCGGCCTCGGCGAAATTCTTCGCGTGCCAGGTCGTCTTCTCCATCCGCACGCAGGGCACGCAGGTGATGGAGTAGAAGTCGACCAGGATCGGCTTGCCGCTCTCGTCCGCGGCGTCCATCGCGTCGGCGATCGAGTCATACCAGTGGATGCCGCCAGGCTTGGGCTTGGGCGTATCGTCGGTTGGCTTGGGCCCGTCGCCGGTCTTGTCCGGCGCAGGTTCAGCGCCGAACAGCACGAGGCGCTCGGCCGCGGTCATACTCGCGCCGCTCTTTTCGAACCGCTCGCCCTGCCAGCGCAGCAGGTGCACCGGGCGGGCCACCGCCTGCCCGCTGCGGTCAAAGTAGACCTCGCCGGTGACGCCGGGGAACGGCTCGTCCGCCGTCAGGTCGCGCAGATGTTGTTCGAAGGTGGTGACGATCATTTCGCGCGGGTTCAACCCGTCGATGAACAGGCCGGCCAGGTCGTAGGCCAGGGCGGCCCACAGGTCGGGGGTGCGCTTGTACTGTGCGGCGAAGCTCTTGCTGAATTCCTGGCCCCTGGGGCTGTTCGGGTCGAATCCGGTGGCGACGAACAACGGGCTGCTGGGGCTGCGCATCTGGGCCAGGAAGTCCTGCCCCGCGCCGCCATCGCTGACCACCAGCGGCGCCTTGTTGCCGGCCTCCTTGAAGGCCCGGACCAGCCGTAACGCCTGCAGCGGGTTGCGCGCCACGCAGAGCACCACGTCCGCCTTCAGCTCGACCATCTCCTTGGCCAGCGTGTCGGCGTGCTCCAGCTCCGTCGCCTGCTGATTCTCGAGAACCTCGAGCTCCGACTGGACCGCGAACTCCGCGGCCGTCTCGGCGACGGATTTCGCGTGCGGCTCGGGGCCGGAGAGGATCACGATGCGCCGCCAGCCCTTTTTCTTGATCAGCGCCACGATCGACCGCGCGTAATAGTCGTCGGAATAAGTGATGCGGTAGGCCTGCCTATCGGCACGGGCCAGCAAATCCGTGCTGCCCGCCGCGACCGGCAGCATCAGCACCTTCGCCGACTGGTAGGTCTTCAGCGCCGCGATCGCCTCCTTGTCCGAGACGTGACCGATCACCGCGACCGGCTGCGGCGATTTCTCCAGCATTTCTTCGAGCTGGCTCAGACCGTCCGACGCGTTGGCGTCGAACAGCTGTAGGGCGAACTTGTGTGCGTCAGGTCCCTGCTGGAACTGCTGGAAGCGCAGTTGCACGCCGTCCATGTACTGATGGCCGAGCCACTCGTGCGGATCCTTCTCTCGCAGCGCGGCGTAGACTCCGAGCGCGGCGGGAGTCTTATGGACGCGGCGCGTGGGCGCGTACTGCTCGGGCGTCGTCCTCTTCGTGCGGGGCTGCGGAAGGTACTTCTGCACGATCGGCGCCTGCTCGGCACCCTTCTTCTTGGCCGGCTTTTTCTGGTCGCAGGCCACCGAGACCAGCAGGCAGGCCGCGAGCGCCCACCCGATGCGCACGCGGCGCATCAGCTCGTGATCTCTTCGGATACCTCTTTCTGACCGTTGATCGCGCGCTCCATCAAGCGACCAGGCTTGAAGGTGACCACCTTTTTGGCGGGAACGTAGACCTCCTCGCCTGTCTTGGGGTTGCGCGCTTTTCTGGCAGCTCGTCCCTTGACCTCGAAGACCCCAAAATTGCGGAGCTCGATGCGTCCGGTGGTCGCGATCACCTCGATGATGGTGTCGAACGTCCCCTGGACGATGTTCTTGGTGTCGGTTTGAGAGAGATTGTACTTCTCGGCCAGTTGCTTGATGATTTCTTTCTTGGTCACCCTGTTTCCCCAGTGTTTTCCTTCACTCGCCCTGAGTACCGAATCCGACCGATTTCCATCATCCTCCGACCATGCAATCAGGACCGGAGAATCCTATCTGTGCAACGGATTCTGTGGTCTTGAAAATGGGGTGTTTCGGAAGCAAGTTACGAGCCACAGAATTACCGAAAGCCGTGACTCATAAGCAGATAAAACCAACTGGCGTTTTGACTGTCAAGAGAAAAAGGCGACCTGGCTCCAGCTTGCATGACATTGGTTGGTGAAATAGAATTCGCACGGTGAGTCAGATTCAACTCCTCTCTTTGGGTTGCAGCGCGGCCGTGATCCTCTTCTTCGCGCTGCGTGCCGTGATCCACTATTCGCGCGCCGGCGACAAGCTCACCGAGTGCACGCGGATCTGCGAGTATCTGATCGCCTCCCTGGACGAAAACCGTGCACCCGACCTGAGCTTCGAGACGATCAAGGTCAGCAAGCGGATGAAGGACCTTCAGGCCGCGCTCAGTTCAGGCAGCGATGCGCGTCGGCTGCTCAAGTTCCGTCGAGATACGTTGGATGACCGGCAACTGATCCTCGACAACCTGGAGCGGGCCAAGACCAGCACCGAGGTCCTGCCGCTGTGCGGTGTGCTCGGTACCGCGGTGGGATTCATGCTGACCAACTATCTCGGCTCCGGAGGCGGGGCGGTGGACAAGGGGCTCTGGCTTGCCCTGGTCTCGACGATCCTCGCGCTGGGCGCCACCATCCTGCTCAAGTGGATCTACGAGGGACGGCTGGTGCCGCAGTACGCCCACTTTCTCAACCAGACCCAGACGCTCGAGTGTTGCATCTCCGAAGGCGGGCTGGAGATCCTCGAAAAGCTGCACACGGAGGAGAGCTAGGTGGACCAGCTCTACTCCAAGGTCAACCTGACCCCGCTGCTCGACATCATCTTCCTCTTGCTGTTTCTGTTCATCGGCAGCGTCTCCCAGCGCGAGCAGCAGTCGCTCGATCGCGCCGATATCGAACGGGAAGCCGCCAATCGCCAGCGCATCGAGTCGAAGACCGAACAGCGGCGTCTGCAGCGCGCCCTCGAAGCGGAACAGCAAAGCAACCTGGCGCTGCAGGCCAAGAATGAGGCGATCACCGCGGCCATTCCACGCAGCATGGCGGCCGAACAAGCACTGTCGCGACAGTTCGCCGTCTACGAGATCTGGCTCGACCCCGATCATTGGGTCAGGCTCAAGTCGCCGAAGGGCCCGACGCGCAGACAGCGCGTCGACAGCGAGATTCTTGGGGAGTTCCTCGGCGGACGTGTCGACAAGAAGCGCACGGTCGTATTATTCTTTCAGAGCCCGCGCTCGATCTGGGCCGACGTCACGCTGATCTCGGCGGCGCTGCGCAAGGGCGGCTGGATCTGGCAGGAGTACACGTTGTCGCGATGAAGGATCCACGCAAGAAACGAAGGATGGGCGGTGGGGTGATCATGGTCATCGCGGCCGCGATCGCCGTGGGCTACTTTTTCCGCGGCTGCGGCGGAGAGATCGAGGGTGTTGGCAAGCAGGGCGCCAAGGTCGAGAACAAGGTGGAGTCCTCCGCCGGGAAGACCGTCGCGATCAAGGTGATCCGGGTCGTGCTCAAGGACGATAAGCTGTATCACGGCACCCGGCTGATGACCTGGGTCCAGTTCGACGCCTTGACCCAGGAGGCGGAAGACAGGCAACTGCCGATGGAACTGGTGGTCTACGAGAGCACGATGACCACCGGCGTGATGCGGAGAGTGGAGCGTCAGATGGCCCAGACCGGCGCTGGCTACTCCTACACCAGGAAGTAGGATAGTCGCAGGCCCGCGCTACCATATATGGTATATCGCTCCGCTGGAACTACCCGATGATCCGATTTCTCCACACCGCTGACTGGCAGCTCGGCATGACCTTCCCGGGTTATGGCAAGGCCGCCGACTGGCTGGGCGCCGCGCGCTATCAGCTGGTGGACAGCATCGTCGAGCTGGCCCTGCGTCGAGGGCTCGACCTGGTGCTGGTGGCGGGCGACGTGTTCGACAGCCCGCAGATTTCCGGCGCCCGGATCCGCGAGGTCTGCCTGGCGCTCGGGCGCATGGCGCCGATTCCGGTCTACTTGCTGGCGGGCAATCATGATCCGCTACAGCCGGGTGGACTCTGGCATCACCCCGAGTGGGCCGAGCGTCCCGACAACGTACATCTCTGCGGGGACGATCCGATCCCGCTCGAGCAGCTGGGCGCGGTGATCTACCCCTGTCCGCTGCACGACGCTCACAGCGGTAGCGATCCGACCGCGAACTTGCCGGCCAGCTCGGACGCCGAGCTGATCCGCATCGGCCTGGCGCACGGTGCGTTGCCGATTTCGGGACAGACCGGCAACCATCCGATCGAACTCGATCGACCCGCGATCGCGGCGCTGGACTACCTGGCGCTGGGGGACTGGCATTCGGCGCTGCTGGTCAACGATCGGGTGGCCTATGCCGGCACGCCCGAGCCGACGCGTTTCGGCGAGCGCAACAGCGGCACCGTACTCGTCGTCGAGATCGCAGGTCCGGGCGAGATCCCGCAGGTGGAGGTGGTCTCGATCGCCCGGACTGACTGGCGCGTGCGCGAGGCGCGCATCGAAACCGCCGACGACGTCAGCGATCTGCAGGGAATCCTGGACCGCATCGCGCGCCCCGCAGGGGTGGTGCTGGAGCTGAGGCTGTCCGGCGCGCCGACGCTCGAAGCACTCAGCCGACTGGAGGCGTTGGAGCTGGAGCTGGGGCAGCGCTTCGGCTACTTTCGCGCGGTGCGTGACGGGTTGCTGCTGCGACCAGACCCGGCGGAGATTGCCCTGCTGGCCTCCGGCGGGCCGCTTGGCCGGGCGGTACAGCGCATCGCGGCGGAGCTGGAGTCGGATCCGGCCACCCGTCCGGTGGCCGAGGCGGCGCTCCGGGTCTACTACGAGTTCGTGCACGCATGATCCTCCGCACGGTCCGGCTCGAGCACTGGGGCGCCATGGAACGGGTCGAGTTGACGCTGGACTCGGGCGCCAACCTGCTTCACGGCCCCAACGGCAGCGGCAAGTCGACCGTGGTCGGCGCGATCTGCCGCGGGCTGTTCGATCGGCACGACAGCCGGGCCGCGGAGCTGCTGGCGGTGCGTCCTTGGGGGACCTGCCTGGCGCCGTCGGTGCAGCTCGAACTGGAGACCGGCGGTGAGGTCTACCGGCTGCACAAGCAGTTCCTCGAGGAGCCGTCCTGTCGGCTGGAGCGGCGTCAAACAACCGGTTGGCGCCTGCTGGCCGACGGCAAGCAGGCCGACCGCGCGATCCTCGCGCTGCTGGAGGCGCCGGGTAGCAAGAGCGGCGCCAGCAAACCGCGCGATCGCGGCATCAGCCAGCTGCTCTGGGCCTTGCAGGGCGACGTGGATTTGCCCGCCACCCTCAGTGGAGAGACGGGCTACGCGCTGCGCCAGTCTGCCGGACAACTGCTGGAGGGCCCCGCGGCTCGCCGCGTTGCCTTGCGGCTGGAGAAGGCGCATCAGGAGACCTTTCGGGCCAACGGGACGCATCGCAAGGGGTCGATCGTCTCCGAGTTGCGCGACGAGATCGAGCGCCTGACCCGTCAGCGCGATGCGCTGACCGAGCAGATCGCGACCGTCGCCGGTCGGCGTGAACGAGCCGCCAGCCAGGCCGAGGCGCTGGCGCAGGCGCAGGTCGAGCTGGCGGGCCTTAAAACGCAGCGGGCGTCGGCTGCCGAGGCGCTGGGGCTGGCCGAGTCTCATCGGCAGCGCCGCCGCGAAGCCGAACTGGCCTACGAGGCGATCGAGGTTCGCTGGCGCGAGTTGCAGCAGCGCTGCGATGGGCTCGCCGATTGCCGGACACAGGCGGCACGGGTGGAGCAGCGGCTGGCCGATGCCCGCGAGCAGCTCACGCTGCTGCGCGCCGAGCTGGCAGAGCAATCCGCGCAGACCGAGAGGCTGGAGCAGCGCGCGAAGCAGCAGCGCGCCGCCTGGGATCTGGTTCGCGGCCGGCAGCGTGAACTCGAGGCCCGCGCGGATCTGCGCTCGGCCGAGGCGCGCATGGGCCGGCTCTCGTCACGCATCGCGCGCGCCTCCGAGCTGACCTGCTGGATCCAGGCCAAGCAACAGGAGCGGGAGCTGCTCGATGCCCCGCCGCTGGCGGTCAGCCAGCAACTGGAGGCCCTTCGGGGCGAGCCGACGATTAGCCTGAGCTTCACCGCCCTTGCCGCGCTGGAGTTGACCATCGAGGTGGACGGGCAGACGGTCGAGGTCGCGCTGGATGCGGGGCAGCAGCACGCCCTGAAGTTGACGGGGCAGGCCTCGCTGGAGTTGCCCGGGATCGGTCGCGTGGAGGTGACCACCGCGCTACGCGATCAGTTGCAGGCGCTCGAGCAGCAGTGCGGCGGACGAACGCTCGTCGAGCTGGCGCAGGCCGCGGCGCGCGATCAGGCGCTCGTCCGGGAGCTGGAGCAGCTCGAGGCCGAACTGCGAGGACTGACTCCGGGCGGCCTGGGTGCGCTCGACGAGTCGCTGCGACAGCTACAGCTCGAAATGTCCCGCCTGGCGCCGGTCGACCCGCTGGGGCCGCCGGGCGATCCTCAGCAGATCGCGAGCGAGGCGACGGCGGCCGAGCAGCAGTTCGACGAGACCGCGCGCGCGCATCTGGCGGCCGCCGCGCAACTGGCGCAGCGGACCGCGGCGCGGGCCGAGCTGGCTTCGTCCGAGGCCTCGTCCGAGGCGTCGCTGGCGCATCTGCAGGCCGATCTGGCGCGCCTGACCGCCGACGGGCTGTCCGACGCCGAGCGGCGTGAGGCGCTCGAGCAAGCCCAGGGTCAGCTGGCCGCCGCGCAGGGACGCAAGCAGGAGCTGGCGCAGTCGCGCGAACAGATCGAGACCGTGCCCGAGCGCCGCGTGGCGGGGCTCGACCAGTCGATCTCCCGGGCGGAAGCCCAGCTGGGTCTGGTGCAGGCCGAGGTTCACCAGTTGAAGGGCGAGCTCGGGGCGCTGCTGGACGAGCAGGCCGCCGCGCAGTTGCCGGCTGTGCAGGCGCAATTGCAGGAGGCGACCCGCCGGCTGGAACGAGAGTCGTTGCGGGCCGACGGCCTGGCGTTGCTCTACAGCCGGTATCTGGTCGAGCGCGAGGCGAGCATCGAGCAGGTGCTGGATCCGATCTCGGGGCGCGTGATGTCCGACCTGGCGCAGCTGGGACAGCCGCTGCGGCGCCTGGCGCTGGATCGCGATCTGGGGCTGGACCGCCTCGAGGTCGAGCGCGGCGTGCCGCTCGCTGCGGAGGGCCTCTCGCATGGGACCTGGGTCCAGCTGGTGACCCTGATCCGTCTCAACCTGGGTGAGCTGCTCAGCGCGCGCGAGCCGCAGCTGGTGATTCTCGACGATACCCTGGTACACAGCGACGCCCAGCGCATGTCGCGGATGATGTCCCGTCTGGCGCAGGCCGCCGAGCACCTGCAGCTGCTGCTGGTCACCTGCCAGCCGGAGCAGTTCGAGTCGCTGGCCGCCCGCAGGATCGAACTCTCGGAACTGTCACGGACGCCCGGGTAGCCCGGATTATTGATGATCTCAGCGACAACCGACAAGCGGCTGACCAGAGGGTTTCTCGCCGCCGGCTTGATGAACCTCTCGACCGTGCCGCTCTTCTCGCTCGGTCTGACCAATCAGTATCTGAGCGAGCTGTCGCCGCAGGTTTTCTCGCAATTCGGCCTGGGCATGGTCATGCTCTGGGGCGTGGCCTACATCACGGTGGCCTGGCGTTATCGCGACGTGCGCTGGCTGGTCGCGGTCTTCGCGATCGAGAAGCTGATCTACGTGATCAGCTGGTTCGTCTGGCTCGCCGGGCACGAGCTGTCGACGGTCTATGAACGCTCGCTGCTGACGGGCGTGTTCTATACGGGCTACGGCCCCAGCGACATCCTCTTCGGCCTGTTCTTCGCTTACGTCTTCATCCGCACGTCGTCCGACCGCACGAGCTGATCCGGCTCTACAACCCGGTCGCGCGGCGTCTTCCGGCTGACAGTCCCGGCGCACGCTGGAACTGGCCCGGCAGCGAGAAGCCGCAGTCGGGGCAACAGCCCGCCTCGTCCAGCCGGTAGAGGGTGACAGCGTGCCAGTCGCGGTCGATCACGCGCGCGCCGCAACCGCCGCAGAAGGTGGCCT
>CAZMLI010000053.1:12204-16853 GCA_964566865.1 uncultured Planctomycetota bacterium | reverse complement strand
ACTCCAAGGCGCTGGCCAAGTTCATCCTGGAGGCGCAGGTCACCGGGCAGCTCGAGCATCCGAACATCGTCCCGCTCTACGAGCTGGGAATGACGGCCGACCAGCAGATCTACTTCACGATGAAGCGGGTCGAAGGTCGCACACTGGCCGACGTGCTGGCCGACCCCGAGTGGGGACTGGCCCCGGACGCGAGCGGGGTGCAGCGGACGGGCCGCAGTCTGGTGCCCCTGTTGCAGATCTTTCTCAAGGTCTGCGATGCGCTGGCCTTCGCCCACAGCCGCGGGGTGATCCACCGCGACCTCAAGCCGGCCAACATCATGGTCGGCCGCTTCGGCGAGGTGCAGCTGATGGACTGGGGCCTGGCCAAGGTCATCGGGCAAACCGACCGCGCGCAAGATGGCCTGACCCTGGAGTTGGGCGGCGGGCGGCTGGCCGAGCTGGCCCGCAAGCAGGGCGGGGAGCCGCTGGCGACACTGGACGGGCAGGTCTGCGGCACGCCGCAGTACATGCCACCGGAGCAGGCCAAGGGCGAGATCGACAAGATCGACGAGCGCTCCGACATCTACGCCCTGGGGGCGATGCTGTACCAGATGCTCAGCGGACGACCGCCTTACGAGGGAGACAACGTCTGGTCGATCCTGGAGCAGGTCATCGAGGGGCCGCCGCGCGCGCCATCGGCGGTCACACCCGATCGTGAGATCCCCTGGGAGCTGGAGGCTGTGGCTACCAAGGCGATGGCCCCGTCCCGCAGAATGCGTTACCAGGACATCAACCAATTGAAGCGCGATCTCGAAGCCTGGCTCGAGGGGCGGGTGCTACGAGCGGCCGAGTACAGCACATGGCAGGTGGTCAAGAAGTGGGCCGGGCGTAATCGGGCGGCGACGGTCGCGGTCATCGGGGTCACGCTGGCCTTCCTGCTTGGGTTTGTGACAACGTACTGGCAGATGCAGAAGGCGCAGCGCCAGAAAGCCGAAGCCGTACACCAGAAAGCCGAAGCCGTGCGCCAGAAAGAGAAGGTCGAAGCGGAACGCCATAAAGGCGTACTTCGAGAGCGGGCGCTGGACCTCAAGGTGGCCGATTTTGCGAGCATGTCCGACGTCAAGCTGATCGTCGAGCTGACCGAGCAACTGGCCGATCTGGGACCTCAGAGCTGGAAGCTGGAGACCTTGCGTCGATGGCTGGACGAGGCCAGCAAGATGCGGGATCGGCTGTCGCGGCACAAGGAAGTCGTCTCGCGGCTCAAGCGCAAGACCAAACGGAGTCGATCGGAGCAGTGGCAGCTCGGCCTGGTGGACAGGCTGGTCAAGGAGCTGACGCTGTTCATCGACTGGATCGACAAGGTCGCTGGGTGGGAAAAGACCGCCACACAGGTAGCACCCACCCAGACCCGGTTTCTACAGCGCTGGGGCCGAGCGATCACGGCGATCCGGCGAGAGCCGAAGTACAAGGGGCTGGTGCTGAAGATTCAGCAGGGCCTGCTGCCGCTGAAGGCTGATCCGAAGTCAGGACTTTGGGAGTTCGCCCACCTATCTTCAGGCAAGCTGCCGGTGCGGGGCGCGGACGGCAAGTGGGAGATCAGCGGCAAGACCTGCGTGGTGCTGGTGCTCCTGCCCGGCGGGCGGTTCCGGATGGGCGCGACGAAGGCTCAGGATCCGGGAACGATGAGGGGAGAGGGTCCGGACCACGACGTCAGGCTGGCGCCATTTTTCATCTCCAAGTACGAGCTGACGCAGGGGCAGTGGCAGCGGCTGGCCGAGGGCGCCAACCCGAGCAGTTACAAGCCGCCGGCAAGTGTTCGCGGGCAGAAGTTCACGCTGGCCAATCCGGTGGAACAAGTCACCTGGAATGAGTGCCGGATGCGTTTGGCGCGCGTCGGCCTGGTCTTGCCGACCGAGGCGCAGTGGGAATACGCCGCGCGGGCCGGGACGCGCAGCGTCTGGTGGTCTGGCAACAACAAGGCGAAGCTGAAGCTGGCAGGCAACCTGTCAGACCTGAGCTATCGCGAGGCTCGCGGTCGGAATGCCATCGAAGAGTGGCGAGACGGCTACGTGGTGCACGCACCTGTTGGCCGTTTCCGGCCCAACGCATTCGGCCTGCACGACGTGCTGGGCAACATCTACGAGTGGTGCCGCGATCCATACCTGGAAAGCGCCTACAAGCTGCCGCCGAAGATGCCGGACGGCTGGCGCGTCTATCCCGATGAAGCGTTCAAGGGCGCCCGTGTCAACCGAGGGGGCGGCTGGAGCAGCCCCTCGATCAACGCACGGTCGGCCTTCCGCGACAGGCACGCGCCGACGGCGCGCAACGGCAACCTCGGCTCGCGTCCGGCCAGGGGTATCCACTGATCCTGTTCCATCCCCACTTACCGAATCTCAGATAGTCCGATTTTCCCGTTTGACCCTCCACCAACTGGAGGCCTTAGGCTTCAGGCATGTTCAGCATCGGGCAGTTCTCGAAGATAGACCGATTTGCCGGTCAAGACGCTGCGCTGCCAGCAGCGACGAAATTCCGCAGTCGATGCCCGGCCCGAGAATTGCCGTTACGCGCAGGGGATGCGTCAACTGAGCGCCCGTAGGCGTTGGTGCGGCGCAGGCCCCGTAGGGCGCCAGCTAGTCGACCGCAACGAGCACCAGACATTCGCACCTGGCAATTCGACGTCGACCAGCACGAAGCACTCGCGCCGGTCAAGTCCGGATTCTAGGCCCCGGAATCTGGCTGACCGTCACCCACCGCCCCAAGTTCCACGCCGTCCTGCTGGTCAAGGGCCGGAGAATGACCCACACCCCATGAGCGGGCAATCGACCGCGGCAGCCGCAACACACCGCCCTTGAACAGGCTGATACCGACGGCCAGGATGAAGCAGAGCGCACCCCCGAGGACCGGCAGCAGCCCCTGCATCTGGTCCGGCTGGCGCGCGATGCGATAGCCCACCTCGCCCAGATGTAGCAGCGCGAGCCCTCCGTTGAAGATCAGCACCCGAAAGTACAGCGGCTGGTGCCAGATCCAGTAGAGCCCGGCCGCCAGCAGCAGCAGCAGCCCGAGATAGGGTGTCAGCAACCAGCCGTTCGCCGAGTGCCGCAGCGCCAGTCCTCCGACGAACAAGCCGGCGAGCCCCAGAGCGCCCCCCTTGCGCAACAGCCCGGCGAAGTGATCTCGAAACAGCACGGAGATCATCAGCATACCGGCGACCAGCAGGTTGGCCGGGATGGCATGATGCATCGCGCCGAACCAGTGGCCGCCGAACCAGGTCGCGGGGGCGCAGATCAGCGCGACGAGCAGGATCGTGGCGCGCCAGGAGGCGGGTTGGCGCCAGAGCTGGCAGAGTTGCAAGACCACCATGGCCAGCAGCGGCAGCCCCGCGGGGCGTATCAGCAACTGCGAGGCATACAGGGTATCGGAGCCGATCAGCGACACGGCTGCCAGCATGGCCAGCAGGCCGAACTCGGCCTCGCGCACGCCGCGCAGAAAAGCATGACCGTAGAACAACAGCACCGCGATCGCCGCCAGCCAGATCGGGGAGAATTCTAGCAGCCGGACGAAGCGCCAGTCGGCCGCCTGGCCGAACGCGCCGGGAAACGAGCTCCAGAACGCCAGCAGGGGGAGGATCAGCGCAAATCCCCGCAGCCCTGGACGCTGATGGACCAGCCCCATCTCGAGCAGGATCAGCGCGACGACCAGGATCAAGGGCCAGAGGAAATACAGCCCGAACGGCGTGGCGGCCAGGTGGCCCGGGAAGAAGGAGACGCAAAACAGGTAGCTGCGCAGGCAGACGCAGACGGCGAGAATCACGAACAGCGACCAGGGGTAGAGCGGCCAGCCCCACGGCGTGCCGTTGTTCGCCACGTAGTTCGCGCCGCGCCGGACCGCCGGCAGCAGGCTCAACGCCAGCAAGCTGGCCAGCGCCGGAAAACCGATCAGCCCCAGCGCCAGCGGCGCCTTGTCGGTCGGATCGAGCTGCCTGGCCAGTCCCGCCATCAGGATCGGATAGAGGAAGAACAGCAGCAGCAGCAGGTGGTAGGGCAGGCGGAAACGCCAGGGAAGCCGCAGGCGCAGACCGTAGATCAGCGCCTCGGAGATCCCGATCGCCAGCACCAGCCCGACCAGCAGCAGGCCCGCAGCCTTGCGCGGCGCGTCGAACGCGATGTCGTCGAAGCCGACGGAGGTCGCGAGCAGCAGCAGCACGACGGTCAGCACGATCGTGCGCGCATCCTCCCAGACCTTGCACAGCCGCACGATGACGATCGCCGCGAGGGCCAGCAGCAAGGTATAGCCCGACAGGCTGGCCAGCAGGGTCCAGACAGTGATGCCGCCCGGCGCGCTGACCGCCTCGCGCAGGCCATACAGCACCAGCGCGGCGCTGATCAGATAAAACGGGTTGTGATTGTACAGCAGCCGGACGAGATTCTTGAGCGGGAGCATGGCACAGCGCATAGATCGCGCCGCGTCGGATTGTGTGCTTTTTCTTTGTCCCGCTTGCTGTTTCTAACCCCGTCGTCGACCGAGCGTCTCGCGCACCCTGTGTAGCAGGCCATTCGGCTCGAACGGCTTTTGCAGAAACGGGGTCTCGGGATCCAGGCCGCCCTTGCGCTCGACCTCCGCGTCCGGATAGGCCGACATGAACAACAGCTTCATCTGCGGGCACATCGGCT
>CAZMLI010000053.1:0-12104 GCA_964566865.1 uncultured Planctomycetota bacterium | reverse complement strand
TCCGCGTCCGGATAGGCCGACATGAACAACAGCTTCATCTGCGGGCACATCGGCTGCAAGCGCTCCGCCAGTTGCGGACCGCTCATGTGCGGCATGATGACATCTGCCAGCATCAGATGGATCGACTCCCCTTCGCGTTCGGCGATCAACAGCGCCTCGCCGCTGCCGCTGGCCTCGAGCACCGTGTAGCCGTGCCCGCTGAGGACCCGCTGTGCGAGCTTGCGCACGGCATCCTCGTCCTCGACCAGCAGGATCGTCTCGTCGGCGTGCTCGCTGAGCACGAATTCCTTCGGCTGCTGAGGGGCCTCCTCCTGCTCCGTCTTGGGCAGGTAGATCTCGAAGGTCGTGCCCCGGCCGACCCGGGTATCGACATCGATATGGCCGCCGAACTGCTCGATGATGCCATGCACCGTCGAGAGCCCCAGCCCCGTGCCCTCGCCCGTGGCCTTGGTGGTGTAGAACGGCTCGAAGATGCGCGCCTGTGTCTCGGGGTTCATGCCGCAGCCGGTGTCCTTGACGATCAGTCTCACATGCGGCCCGGGCTGGAGAGCCGTGCGTGCCTCAGCGAATCCGTCGCCGAGCTGGACATTGGTGGTCTCGATCGTCAACTTCCCGCCCTGCAGCATGGCATCGCGGGCATTGACCGAGAGGTTCATCAGGACCTGCTGCAGCTGGCCGACGTCGGCGAACACGGGATAGATGTTGGCGCCCTTGAGGACCTCCAGCCCGATGTCCTCGCCGATCAGTCGGCGCAGCATCGTCTCCATCTCGCCGAGCACCCCGTTGAGATCGAGTACACGGGGCTGCAACACTTGCTTGCGACTGAGGGACAGCAGCTGGCGGGTCAGCTCGACCGAACGCTGGCCGCACTTGTGGATCTCCTTCAGCTCCAGCTCGAGCGGGGCACCCGGACCGAGCTTGGTCAGCAGCAGATCGCAGTAGCCATTGATCACCGTCAGCATGTTGTTGAAGTCGTGCGCCACCCCGCCGGCCAGCCGCCCCACCGCCTCCATTTTCTGCGAATGGCGAAACTGCTCGGCGAGCGCCTTCTCGCGCAGCTGTCTTTCGTGGCTCTGGTAGATCACCCCGGCCATGCCGGCCAGCACCTCCAGGCTGTCGCGATCGGCCGGCGCGTATCCATCGGCGCGGTTGGCCAGCACGATCAGCCCGATCGGCTGGGTCGCGCCCATCACCGGCACGGCCAGCAGGCTGGTGAGCTCCGACGCGTCGCGGGGCAAGGTCTCGGGTGCGGTCTTGTCGCTCAGACCATTGGCCAGGAACGCCTCACTCGAAGCAATCACGTTCTTGATGATCGAGCCCGGAAAGTGCATCGGCCAGGGGCAGTCGTACACCTCGCGAAAGAAGTCATGCTGGGCCTGGCAGTGCAGCTCTTGCTCACCCCGGATGATCGCGACGAAGCCCGCGCTGCTACCCGTCTGGGCCAGGCAGCGGTCCAGCAGGATCTGACTGACCACCGACAGCGGCTCCCGGTCGATGAACGCGGTCATCGCCTCGTTGATCGTCTCGAGCTGACGCTGGCTGACCACGGCCTCGTTCCCGAGACGGCTGCGGTCGATCGCGCCGCCGATCAGGCTCGCCAGGCAGGTCAACAGCAGCAGATCCTGCCGATCGAACGCGCCGACGCGCGTGACGCTGTCGAGATACAGCGCGCCGAAGCGGGTGGTCTGGTTGCCGATCGGCACACAGAGGATGGCCTGGACCTGCTGACTCTGCAGGCTCTCGCTGGCGTCGAACATCGCGGTCGCCGCCTCACCGAGCGTCAGGATGCTGTTGCCATGCGTGACGCAGCTGTCGAGGATCGTCCGGCTGACCTCGAAGGGCGACTGGACGGCGGCCTGATGCTCCACGGTGCAGACCACCTCGTATGCATCCGAGTCTTCGATGCGCAGCACGAGACAGGCGCGATCCGCACGATAGGCCTGGCTGATGATGCTCAGCAGCCGGTGGAAGTGCTGCTCCAGAACGTCGACGTCGTTGATGAAGCCGGCCAGCTGATAACAAGCTTGCAGCGCGCTCTGCAGGCGGCGAACATCGGCCTCCCGCAGCTGACCCTGAATCTGCGGAACCGACATGTCCGCCGGGAATTTCTCGACGATGTCGCTCGCCTGCTGCGTCCAGTTGTCTGCAACCAGCGCCGCGTTGGTATCGGCGAATCCGCCGCTGGGATCGGCGGAGAGGAACTGCAGCACGCAGTCGCCGACGACGAACAGGTCCCGATGGCGCAGCGCCTGCTCGCCGACCATGTCCCCGTTGAGCATCGTGCCGTTGGAGCTGCCGAGATCCTTCAGCAGGTGCGCGCCGTCGGAAAAGGTGATCTGGCAGTGGAAGCCCGAGACGGCTGGATCGTCGAGCCAGATCTCACAACTCTCGCGGCGGCCCAGACGCACGAGGTTCAGCCCGCTGAGGTCCCATTCGGTCCCGAGCAACGGCCCTTCGATGACCTTCAGCTTGACAGCCTGCGCGTTGCTCATCCCAGTCAGTGTAGCAGCCTGTCTTAAAAGGGCCAATGCTTGGGACTGCCCGCCGCGCTGATATAATCCGCCGCTCCCCATGACCGAACTGCTGCCCCTCGAGAAGGCCATCCTGCTGGCCAGCCTGCTGTTCTACTTTTCGGGCGCCATCCAGGGCATCAGCTTCCTCTTCTCAGCCCGCAAGGAAGACCGCAGCATGCCGGTCGGCGTGGTGGTCTTGTGCGGGTTTCTGCTCCAGACCGCCTTCATTGGCCTGCGCTGGCGCCATCTGGGCAGCTTTCCACCGGGCCACGGACGGTTCGAGGGGCTGGTCTTGCTGATCTGGGCCACGGTGCTGGTCTACCAGGTCGCGCAGCTGCGTAGCCGGGCAGCCGCTCTGCCGGCCTTCGTCATGCCGGTGGTGGTCGTGCTGTTTGCGGGGGTCTTTCTCTCGATCGACCGCACACCCGACAATATGCCGGTATTCACCGACTACTGGATCTACAGCCACGTCATCACGGCCTTCCTGGCCTATGGCACCTTTCTCGTGGCGTTCGTGCTCGGCGTGATGTACCTGCTGCAGGAGCGGCAGCTACGCGCCAAGAAGATGACGCGGCTGATGAACCGCCTGCCGCCGATCGAGACCCTTTCCGAGCAGGCCTACAAGGCCGTGGTGGTTGGCTTCCCCTTGCTGACCTACTCGCTGGCGCTCGGCGGCGTGCGCGCCGTGATGCTCGACACCCAGAACTGGACCCACGACCCCAAGGTGATCGCGGCCGCGCTGACCTGGGTGCTCTACGCCGCCTTCCTCTTCGGCCGCCTGGCCCACTGGTTCTCCGGCCGCAAGGTGGCCTACCTGACGATCATCGGCTTCGGCTGCGTCCTGGCGACCTACCTGCTGACCGGCTATCTGATCGGCGGAGCACACCCGTTCCGATGACCCAGGGCGACGACATGACCCTGGCGGTGGCCGGCATCAGCCATCGCCGCACGACGCTGGCGCTGCGCGAACAGCTCGCCTTCTCCGCGGAGCAACTGCCCGGCCAGCTACGCAAGCTGTCGAATGCGTTCAGCGGCGTGGAGATCGTGCTGCTCTCGACCTGCAACCGGACCGAGCTGTACATGTTCAGCTACCAGCCGGACCTGGAGCCGCGTGAGCTGCTGAATGCGCTTGCCCGGCAGCGCGATGTCGACCTGTCGCCGATGGCCGATGATGTCTACTGCTATCAGGGACCGGCCACCGTGCGCCACCTGTTCCGGGTTTCCGCCGGGCTCGACTCGATGATCCTGGGCGAGGCGCAGATTCTCGGACAGGTCAAACAGGCCTACCTGGGGGCCAGCCAGGCCGAGACCACCGGCAAGGTGCTCAATGCGCTGTTCCAGGAGAGCTTCCGGGTCGGCAAGGCAGTGCGCAGCGAAACTCGGATCGGCGAGGGTAAGACCTCGGTCGGATCGGTCGCCGTCGCGTTCGCCCAGAAGATCTTCAGCAACCTCGCGGGCAAGCGCGTGCTGGTTCTCGGCGCGGGCGAGACCGCGGAAATGGTGGTGGAGCATCTGTTCAGCGCGGGCCTCGAGGACTTGCTGGTCGCCAACCGCAGCCCCGAGCGGGCGGCCGCGCTGGTCCAGCGCTACGGTGGCGAGTGGCTGCCGCTCGATGCGCTCGGCAAGCACCTGCACCGGCCCGACATCATCATCGGCTCGACGGCGGCGCCCCGGCCGATCCTGCACGAGCAGCAGATGCGCGACGCGCTCAACCGACGCGGGGAACAGCCGGTCTTCATCCTGGATCTGGCCGTGCCGCGCGACGTCGACGCGCGCATCGGCGACTTCGACAACGTCTTCCTCTACAACATCGACGATCTGCAGTCGGTCGTCGCCGAGAATCTCGGCCAGCGTGAGACGCAGGTGGCGCGGGCCCAGGAGCTGATCGAATTGCGCTGCAAGGACTTCGACCTGTTTCTCTCCGGCCTGGACCTGGCCCCGCTGATCGCCGAGCTGCACCAGCGCGGCGAGTCGATCCGCGGCCAGGCGCTGGAGCAGCTGTTCGCCCGCGAGACCTTCGATCCCGAGCAACGCGCACGCATCGAGGCCACCGCCAGGCAGATCGTCAACCAGCTGCTGCACGACCCCGTCGACGAGATCAAGGAAGTCCTGCGCGACGGCAACCGCTACTTCGCCTTCAACTTCTTCCGTCGCATCTTCCGGCTGGGTCAGAAAACGCCCGCCCAATCGTCAGACAAAGCCTGACCGCCCCACGGTCACGGTCACGGTCACGGCCCACGGCCCACGGTCCACGGTCCCCACGGTCACGGTCCACGGTCACGGCATACGGTCCACGGTCCCAACGGTCACGGTCCACGTTCACGGCCCACGGTCACGACTCACGGCGGACCGTGTTTCGTGACCGTGTTTCGTGACCGTGACCGTGACCGTGTTTGGGTGGGCGGTCTTGTATTGGGGGGTTACTCCACCCACCCCACGCACTGATAAGTTCGCTCCCACCACCACATCTGCGAGGCGGTGGTGGCGTGCTGCACCTTGGCGTGGCCGGTGCAGAGCCAGACCCTCAGGTTTTCGTTGATCATCAGGTTCAGCTCCGACAGGGCCGCGAGCAGATCCAGGTTGAAGCGCTGGAATTCTGGGGCCTGGACCTGGCGCTTGGTCATGCGCTCGGTGATTCGATTCAGCACGATCATCAAGCGGCCGAACCGTTGCTGCAGCACCATCAGTTGCCTGCGCGAGAGGGTCTGGCCGCCGCTCTCCGGTGGATCGAGCTGCCGGATCAGCGACCGCAGCGACTTGTCGGTCTGCAGCGCCTGGACCATGTACTCCGGCACGTCGCGCTGACTCCGCAGGAATTGCGCCTGCTGGCCGAGCGCGCCGCGTAGCGTGGCAGGAAACTCGGCCTGCACTTTGACCTGATTGCAACCACCGGCCGCGAGCAGCATCCACAACAGCACTGGGAGTTTCAGATTCGGCATTCCTCATTATCCCGCATCATTGCGCATTGCGGATGGTTTTGAAAATAACTGGTGAAACGCGGCAGCCAGCCTCCTATCATCTTTCACCCCCATGCGTTACACAAATGTCTGCATCGAGTCCCTCGGCTGCGTGTTGCCCGATCAGGTCGTCACGTCGGAAGAGATCGAACGGCGGCTACGCCCGTTCTACGAGCGGCTGAACCTCCCTGAGGGGCGGCTCGAGCTGATGAGCGGCGTGCGCGAGCGACGGTTCTGGGCGCCGAACACGCGTTCGAGCGCCGTCGCCGCACTGGCCGGACGCCAGGCGCTCGACCTCGCGCGATTGCCGCTGGAGCAGATCGGCTGCCTGGTGCACGCGTCGGTCTGCCGCGACTTCCTCGAACCGGCCACGGCCAACCTGGTCCACCAACAGCTCGACCTGCCGCCGCAGACCATGCTGTTCGACCTCTCGAACGCCTGCCTCGGCGTGCTCAACGGCATGACGATGGTGGCCAACATGATCGAGCTGGGGCAGATCCGCGCGGGCATCGTGGTCTCTGGCGAGTGCGCGGAGCAACTGGTCGAGAATACGATCCGCCTGCTGCTGACGGACGAGCGCATCACCCGCTCGAGCTCCAAGCAGAGCTTTGCCTCGCTGACGATCGGATCGGCCGCCGCTGCGGTGGTGCTGACCCACGCCGACATCTCTCGCACCGGCCACCGGCTGCTCGGCGGCGCCGTGCGCTCGGCAACCCAGTTCCACGACCTCTGCCAGGGTTCAGCAGATGATGTCTTGATGCAAACGCAGTCGGAAATGCTGATGCAGCACGGCTGCAAGCTGGCCGCCGCGACCTGGCGCGATCTGCACGAGACGCTCGACTGGTCCCCCGACGCCGTTGATCAGACCTTTTGCCACCAGGTCGGTTCGGCCCATAGCAAGCTGATGGAACAGACGTTGAAGCTGGATCCAGCGCAGGATTTCACCACCTACGAGTGGCTCGGCAATACGGGCTCGGCGGCGTTGCCCTCGACGATGGCGCTGGGCGTGGAACAGAACGTGATCTCCAAGGGCAATCGGGTCGCGCTGCTCGGCATCGGCAGCGGGATCAACTGCATGATGCTGGGAGTCGAGTGGTGAGCCCCGAGCCATGGCGCGCCCTTTACCCGTTCGAAAGCCGGTTCCACCAGACGGGCGGTCAGCGGATGCACTACCTCGACGAGGGCTCGGGAGACCCGCTGGTGATGGTCCACGGCAACCCGAGCTGGTCGTTCTACTACCGCAAGCTGGTCGCAGCCTTCAGCGAGACCGGGCGAGTCATCGCGCCAGACCACATCGGCTGCGGTCTCTCCGACAAACCTCAGGACTACGCCTACACGCTGGCGCAGCATGTCGACAACCTGGGGAGCCTGCTCGACCAGCTGGAACTGGAGCGCATCAACCTGGTGCTGCACGACTGGGGCGGCGCGATCGGGATGGGCTTCGCGGTGCGCCATCCAGAACGAATCAGCCGCATCGTGGTGTTCAATACCGCGGCCTGGCTCTCGACCCGTTGCCCCTGGCGGATTCGCGTTTGTCGCATCCCCGTGCTCGGCGCTCTGGCCGTGCGCGGCCTCAACGGATTTGCCGGGGCAGCCGTTCACATGGCCGTCGAGCGCACGATGCCGCCCGAGGTCATGGCCGGCTATCTGGCTCCGTACGACTCCTGGGCCAACCGCATCGCGACGTTGCGTTTTGTGCAAGATATACCACTCTCCGAGAGTCACCCGACCTACCAGACGCTCGGTCAAATCGAGGCCGAACTGCACAGGCTGGTGGAGCGACCGATGCAGATCATCTGGGGCATGAAGGACTGGTGCTTCACCGAGCACTTCCTCGAAGGCTGGCAGCAACGCTTTCCGGCTGCCGAGCTGCACAGGATCCCCGACGCCGGCCATTATGTGGTGGAGGACGCGATCGAACAGATCATTCCGTTGATGCGCGCCTTCATCCCGCGAGCGGCCTCCGCACAGCAAATTTGACGCACCGCGCTAGCGCGTCATTCGGTAACACAGCGCGTCAATTGCCCCATTTGCAAAAGCGTTGACGGCCGGCCCCGAGCGGCGTAGAATCTGGGCTTCTCATGATGGCCGAAAACTCATACGCAACCGGTGCGCCCGTTTTGGTCGACTCCCCGAAGGACCGTTCTCAACGGGTTTTCAACATCGCCGGCGCACTGCCGGAACGGGCCAGCCTGCACCCCTTCCGTCGGGCCATCGTCTTCCCGGAAGGCTACGCCGGGAGCCAGCGCTGCTATAGCCATCTGACCTACCAGCAACTGGACCGTCGCAGTGACCTCGCGGCCCATGGCCTCGCCCGGCACGGCATCCAGCGGGGCGACCGTATTCTGTTGATGGTGCGACCGGGCCCTGACTTCGTCGCGCTGACCTTCGCCCTGTTCAAGATGGGCGCCGTGCCGATCCTGATCGACCCTGGCATGGGCCGCGCCAACCTGAAGCAGTCGATCGCGCAGGTGGCCCCGGACGGCCTGGTCGGAATTCCGCTGGCGCAACTGTTCCGCCTGCTGAATCGCAAGCGCTTCGCCTCCGTGCAGAAGCTCGTCACCGTCGGCGGCCGTCGCTGGCTCTGGGGCGGTGCGCATCTCGACCGGCTGACCGACCCGACCGACGGCGCCTATCCGCTGGCCCAGACCCTGGCTGACGACCCGGCCGCGATCCTCTTCACCACCGGCAGCACCGGCCCGCCCAAGGGCGTCTGCTACACGCACGGCATGTTCGGCGCGCAGACCGAGCTGATCCGGGAGCACTACGGCATCAGCGAAGGCGAGATCGACATGCCGGCCTTCCCGCTGTTCGTGCTGTTCAGCGTGGCCTGGGGCACCACCAGCGTGATCCCGGACATGGATCCGTCCCGACCGGCGCAGGTCGACCCGGCCAAGATCGTCGAGGCGATCACGGACCAGGGCGTGACCTACAGCTTCGGCTCCCCCGCCATCTGGCGACGCGTCGGGGAATACTGCCAGGAACGGCAAATCAGGCTGCCCTCCTTGCAGCGCATCCTGATGGCCGGCGCGCCGGTCCCCGAGGCGGTCCTGCGGCCATTCGAACAGATCCTCGGACCCGACGCCGACACACACACCCCGTACGGCGCCACCGAAGCGCTGCCGCTGACCTCGCTGCACGGCAAGGCGATCCTGGGCGAGACGACGCAGGCGACCCGCGAAGGCAAGGGCGTCTGCGTGGGCCCGCCGCTGCCCGGTATCACGCTGCGCATCATCGAGATCAGCGACGGCCCGATTGCAGAGTGGCAAGAGTCGCTGTGTCTCGCGCAGGGCGAGATCGGCGAGATCGCGGTCAAGGGAGCGCCGGTGACCCGCAGCTACGAGGGCCGGCCCGAACAGACCGCGCTGGCCAAGATCGCCGAACAGGACGAGCTCTGGCATCGCATGGGAGACCTGGGCTACATCGACGACAGCGGCAGGCTCTGGGTCTGCGGTCGCAAGGCCCATCGGGTGATCACGACCGAGGGCAGGCTGCTCTATACCCTCTGCTGCGAAGGCATCTTCAATACGCACGAGGCGGTCTTTCGCTCGGCGCTGGTCGGGGTGGATGGAAAACCGCTGATCGTCATCGAGCTGGCGCCGGGGCAGCAGCAGAGCGCCGGACTGACCGAGACCTTGCTCGCGCTGGCGCAGACCGCCGAGCAGACCCGTGCGATCCAGACGCTGCTCTACCACCCGTCATTCCCGGTCGACATCCGCCACAACGCGAAGATCTTTCGCGAGCAGCTGACCGTCTGGGCCAGGGGGCAGCTTTCATGACGGCGCTGGTGACCGGCGGCGGCGGATTCCTCGGGCGGAAGATCGTGCGCCAGTTGCGTGAACGCGGCGAGCAGGTGCGGGTGCTCGGCCGCAGCCGCTACGCCGACCTCGAACAGACCGAGGGCGTCGAGACGATCCAGGCTGACATTCGCGACGCCGCGGCGGTCGCGGCGGCCTGCGAGGGCATGGAGGTGGTCTACCATCTCGCGGCCCTGCCCGGCATCTGGGGTCCGTACGAAACCTACCGCTCGATCAACGTGGACGGGACGCGCCATGTGCTCGCGGGCTGCCGGACCCACGGCGTCGAGCGGCTGGTCTACTGCAGCTCACCCAGCGTGGTCTTCGATGCCGGCAGCCAGGAAGGCGTCGACGAGAGCCATCCGTACCCCGAACACTACCTGGCCGCCTACCCCCAGACCAAGGCCGAGGCCGAGAAGCTGGTGCTGGCGGCCAGCTGCGAGACGCTGCGAACCGTCTCGCTGCGGCCACACCTGATCTGGGGCCCTGGAGACAACCAGCTGATTCCGCGCATCATCGCGCGCGCCAGAGCGGGCAAGCTGGTTCGTGTCGGCGACGGCCAGAACCTGGTGGATGTGATCCACGTGGAGAACGCCGCGCGGGCCCACCTGCTCGCAGCGACTGCCCTCGAACCGGGCGGGCGCGCGGCAGGCAGGGCATATTTCCTGAGCCAGGGAGAGCCGGTCAACCTCTGGCAGTTCATCGACCGGATCCTGGCCGGCGTCGGCCTCGAACCCGTGTGCCAGTCGATCAGCTTTCGCACCGCCTGGCGGGTCGGTCGGGTGATGGAGCTGGCCTATGGACTGGCGCGGATCCAGCGCGAGCCAAAGCTGACGCGCTTCCTGGCGGCCCAGCTGGCGCATTCGCACTGGTTCGACATCAGCGCGGCGCGCAGCGACCTGGGGTACGAGCCGCTGATCGACACCGACAGCGGCCTGGAGAGCTTGATTGCGGAGAGGGACCTCGTGCATGTCTGATCGGCAACGGATCGTCATCACCGGCATCGGCCTGACCTCGCCCAACGGGCACGATCTGGCGCAGTTCCGCCAGAATCTGCTCGACGGGGTGTCGGGCGTGCGCGCCTTCGAGACGCGCCACATGGGCGCGGTGCTGGCCGGAGTCTGCGACCACGACGCGCTCAGGCACCAGAAGCGAAAGGAGCTGCGCCGGGGCACCCGGGCCGGCTCGATTGGCATCTACTGCGCCCACGAGGCAGTGGCCGACTCCGGCATCGACACCGAAGCGCTCGACCGCTCACGCGTCGGGGTCTACCTCGGCGTGACCGAACACGGCAACGTCGAGACCGAGAACGAGATTCACAACATCCGCCAGCACAACGACGACGTGCGCTTCTGGTCGCACCATCACAACCCACGCACGGTGGCCAACAGTCCCGCTGGCGAGGTGGCGCTGAGCCTGAAGATCACCGGACCGCACTACACCATCGGCGCGGCCTGCGCGGCCGGCAACGCCGGACTGATCCAGGGCGTGCAGATGCTGAGGCTGGACGAGATCGACCTGGCGCTGGCCGGCGGGGTCTCGGAGAGCATCCACACCTTCGGTATCTTCGCCAGCTTCAAGAGCCAGAACGCCCTGGCGACCCACGATGACCCGACCAAGGCCAGCCGCCCCTTCGACAAGGCGCGCAACGGCATCGTCGTCTCCGAGGGGGGCGCGGTCTATGTGCTGGAGCGGCTGGAGTCGGCCCGCGCCCGTGGCGCCAAAGTCTACGGCGAGGTGCTGGGCTACGGCATCAACACCGACGCGACCGACTTCGTCCTGCCCAACGCGACCCGGCAAGCCCAGTGCATCCGCCTGGCGCTGAAGCGGGCTCGGCTGGAGCCCGGCGAGATCGACATCCTCAGCACCCACGCCACCGCCACGCCATCGGGCGACATCGCCGAGTGCCAGGCCCTGCGCGAGGTCTTCGGCGACGACCCGACCGTGCACGTCAACAATGGTAAGAGCTTCATCGGCCACGCGATGGGCGCCGCGGGCGCACTCGAACTGGCCGGCAACCTGCCGGCCTTCGACGACGGCCTGGTACACCCGACAATCAACCTGGACGACCTGGACCCCGAGTGCGCCGGACTCAATCTGGTGACGGACAAACCACGCGAGGTCGAAAACGTGAGCGTGATCCTGAACAACTCGTTCGGCATGCTCGGAATCAACTCTGCAGTGATCATTGGCAAAGTACCTCAGGAGGACCTGTAGGATGAATGACGCGGACATCAGAAAGATCGTGCTGGATATCATCGAAGGCATCGCACCCGACGAGGACATCACGACCGTCAAGGGCGACCTGCCGCTGCGCGATCAGCTGGAGCTGGACTCGATGGACTTCCTCGACATCGTGATGGAGCTGCGCAAGATGCACAACATCGAGGTGCCGGAAGAAGAGTACCCGATGCTGGCGACGCTCGACAGCTGCGTGAGCTATCTCAAGCCGAAGTTCGACGCCGTCCTGGCGGCCAGCTAGCTGCGATGAGGTACGCCGCGCTGTTGTGGCTGATGTGCTCGGTCGGCTGCATGTCAGTCGTCGAGTACATGCCCAACAGCAACCGGATCGAAGAAATCGGCCGCGTCAACGCGGTCGAGCGGCTGAAGGAAGTGATCTCGAAGGGGATCCGACCGGAGATCCTGTTCGAAACGGTCGAGATCACCGGCGTCCTGCTGCAGTACCAGGTGGACACCGGCCCGACCGGCGTACGCTGGATCCAGATCGTCTGGACGGAGATGGGAAAGGTCGTGCTCTACAAGCCAAACGCGTCGAGCATGACCCGCGACCATGCCCCGGAGTCCCGCTCTTACATCGTCGAGATCCAGCGCCCTGA
>CAZMLI010000052.1:14225-16895 GCA_964566865.1 uncultured Planctomycetota bacterium | reverse complement strand
TACATCACCTCGTCCATGATGTTCTTCACCATCGCCATCCCGTAACCGCCAAAGCGCTTGCCCGATTCCAGGCGTTCCTCGACCCCTGCGTAGGGATCCTCGGTCGGATCGAAGACCGCCTCGGGGTTGAAGCCCTCGCCCTCGTCCTCGACCTTGAAGACGATGCGATCCTCGAAGCGGCAGTAGCTGACGCGAATCTTGCGGGATTCGTCCTTGCGGTTACCCCACTCGATCGCGTTGCTGGTCATCTCGCGAATGACCATCTTGAGCATCGCGCTGTTCTCGGTTTCGCCCGCTACATCGTCGAGCAGGGCCTCGAGCTGGTAGATCACGCGCTCATGGCTCGGCGCGGTCAACTCGATCCAATCCTGAAACCCCTGTGTGATCGAAAGGTCGTCGGTCATCGCCTAAGCAAAGCTCTCCAATGCGCTCTCCATCCCATCCATGAACTGGACGACCCTGTGGGCCTCGGCCAGTTCGAATGTCTTGCGCACATCGCCTTCACCGCAGACGACGCGCAGGTCATGATCAAACGAGATCTGCACGACCCCGCCAATGCCCGACGAGCGGACAAACGTGACGCGCGTCAGGTCGAGCACCACCCGACCGCGGCGATCGGGAAAGGTCTGCTTGATCTGCTCGATGACCTCGAGCGCCGACACGTGGTCGAGCGCACCCGTCAGCTGAAAGACCAACGCCTGGCCTTCCTGCACACAGGTCACCTGTCGTGCTTCAGGCATATTCCACCCCCTCGAATGCATGTTGGAATACGGCGTAACAGTCCTCCCACGCCTCGCGGCAAGGCCCATCGAGCGCCGCGACGAAGCGGCGCAAACGCTCCCCCTGGGAACAGTAATGCATGTAGGTCTCGGCCAGGAACTCGTTGAAGTCCAGGCGCTGATAAATCTGCCGCGTGCGCGCGTCCAGCAAGTACTCCGTGCCCATGATCGCGCCGGCATCGCAGATCTGCGCGTACTGCTCGCGCAGGATGGAGAGTTCTCCCAGGCCGAACCGCTCCTGCTGCGCATGGCCCAGTTCGTGGAGAAACAGCCCCATGAAAGTCCGACGCGCCCCGCTGATGGCGAACTCGTACATGATCACGGCGCCGCGATCGTAGGCCGAGCCCTTGGCGCTGTCCGGCCCCCAACCGCCGAACCTCAGGCTCGCGAACTGCGGGTTGCTCAGATGGGACAGCGGCAGGCAACTGAGGATCTCGTGGCCGACTTGATAGAACCAGCCGTGGGTCGGCGCGTATTCGCCGAGCGATACCTCGTTGCGGTCGAGCAACTCGAACAGGCGCGCATAGGCATCAGGATCGTCATAGCGGGGGGTGCCTTCCTGCTCACGCCAGCCCTGATAAGCGTGGTCGTGCGCCTCGGTGGCCGGGTACCAGAGCGTCGAGGATCCACCCTTCAGATTGCCACCGATGCGATACTGACCGCCCAGCTGGATGACTGCCTGGCCGAACCTGAAATCCTTTTCCATCTCCGCAGTCAGACCTGGGGTCTGACCGACGAGGCTGGGCCAGGGTTCGGCAAGTGCCCGAACCTCGGCAGGCATGTCCCTAACAAGAGACCCACCTAGGGTTTCCGGCACGGCATCCATCTTGGTTCCTCCGTGGATTTAACTGGGATTGCAATTATAGCACAAACAAATAAGGCAGGCTTGAAGCCTGCCTTATCGTCTGCCTGCACTTTATCGGTCGCGCGCGTCTAGCTGGCCGCCCGCTTGAGAATCTGCCTGAGTTGTTCGAGCGACTCGTTGATCAGCTGCCGCACCCGCTCGCGCGAGAGATTGACCTTTTCGCTGATTTGCTGCAAGGTCATCGGATCCTTGCCGGTCAGGCCGAAACGCATCTTGAGGATCTTGCGCTTGCGGTCGTCGAGCGTCTTGAGCAGCATACGCAGGCGTTCCACCTCTTCCCGCTTGAACAGCTGCTTCTGTGGCTCGTCATCCACAAACTCCTTGGCGGGCGAGACCTTGTCCAGCGATTGAATCTGGCTCAGGGTATGCGAGGCACGGACGGCATTGGCTGTCAGCCGATACTTTTTCTTGCCATTGGCCATCTCCTTGGCCACTTCTCGCGTCGAAGGGTCGTAGCCCAGTTTCGCCGCCAGGCGCGTCGAGGTGGACTCGTATTCCTGGATGATCTCGCGCATGTAGGACGGGATGCGAACCACGCGACTCGTATCGGTCAAGGCGCGACGGATAGCTTGCTTTATCCACCAGGTGGCGTAGGTCGAGAAACGGCAGCCATGGCCCGGATCGAAACGTTCCACGGCCTTGACCAGACCGATGTTGCCTTCCTCGATCAGGTCCTGGAGGGGGAGCCCGCAGTTGGTGTAACGCTTGGCAATGTTGACCACCAACCGTAGATTCGACTTGATCATTTCCTGGCGGGCCGAGAAGTCGTTGCGAATGACCCGCTTGGCCACCTCTTTTTCCCCCTTGGGGGTCAAGAGCGGTATTCTGTTGATTTCCTTGAGGTAAGTCTCAAGAGTCATTTCAGAATTCATGATTCATGATCCTCCCTGGATCTAGCATCTTGGTACTTGGGACCGCCCGAAGGCGTTGTGCCCTAACACTAATACTGACGTACGAACGAGGTCCTGGTTTCATTCCAAATCAGTTTGAAACAGAAAAGTCACATCCGGTTCACGTCATTCCGAC
>CAZMLI010000052.1:10616-14125 GCA_964566865.1 uncultured Planctomycetota bacterium | reverse complement strand
TCTTTCCGACGAGACATGACGCCTCAACCCCATATACACCGTTGATTGCTCGATGTGACGTCATTCCCGTCATTTTCGCTACAATTTTAATAAAACATTCACTTGGTGCATCTAGTTCGTTTTGGCGGAGCTTGATTTCCCCGATCCATGTGCTAGCATCCATATTGATGAGAGGCCCGTTTCAAGCCCTCCTGATGGCCCTGATGGCCATTTCCCTGTTTTCCTGCTCACCCCAGCGCAAGATCATCCGGCGAGGTGTTGACGGCGTCGAGATCGAGGTGGACCAGGAAAAGGTCCTGGAAAACCGCGTTCTCTGGTTGGTCGACAACCTCGAGTACCAGGAGGGCCCCTATCTGGTTCGCAACCTGCAGGAGATCATCAAGATCGGCGAGCCGGCGGTCCCCGCGCTGCTCGACGCGCTGCGAATCCGGATGCCCAAGATCCGCGCCAACGCCGCCTTCGCGCTGGGCGAGATCAAGGACGATCGGGCCCTGAAGCCGCTGGAACAGCACCTCAGACTGGATTCGAACATCGACGTGCGACGCGAGTGCGCCCAGGCATTGCTCAGCTTCGAGAAGTATCAGGGCGTGCCCCTGCTGATCCAGACCCTGCGCCACCGCGGAAATGGGCAGCAGGAACATTCCGGGCTCTACAAGCGGTACGCGGCGATCCAGGTGCTCAAGCACACCTTCGAGCATGGTGACCTGGGCTACGTCCCGAACGACCCGGAACCCCAGCGAGAAGCAGCCATCAAGCGCTGGGAGTCCTGGTGGGCCAAGAACCGCAGCAAGTACAAGCACTGAAGCGGGTGCCTGCCCGCTACGACAACATCCTCGAGACCGTCGGCAACACCCCGATGGTCCGGATCAACCGGCTGGCGCCTGAGGGCCCCACCGAGATATGGGCCAAGCTCGAGGGCTTCAATCCGCTGGGCAGCGTCAAGGAGCGGATCGCGCTGACACTCGTCGAGGGGGCCGAACGCGACGGCCTGCTCAAGCCAGGGATGCGCATTCTCGAATCCTCCAGTGGCAATACGGGGATCGGGCTGGCGATGGTCGGGGCCGCCAAGGGTTATGGCGTTACGATCACGATGAGCCGCAAGGCCTCGCCCGAGCGCAGACAGATCCTCGAGGCGCTGGGAGCGCAGGTGATCCTGACCCCGGCCGAGACCGGCTCCGACGGCGCCTGGGACAAGGCCGACGAGCTGGCTGCCGCGCAGCCCGACCGCTACTGCCGCGTTCGCCAGTACCAGAGCCCCGACAACGCTCGTGCCCACTACGAGCAAACCGCCGTCGAGATCTGGCAGCAGACCGAGGGGCAGATCGACGCCTTCGTCGTGGGCCTCGGCACGACCGGTACGATCATGGGGGCCGGCGCGCGCCTGCGTGAGTTCAATCCGGCGATCCGGATCATTGCCGTCGAGCCCCAGGCCGGTCATAGCCAGCAGGGCCTGCGCAACATGACGACGTCGCGCGTGCCGACCTTCTTCGATCCCGCGATCTACGACGAGAAGATCGTCTCGCCCAACGACCGCGCGTGGGAGCTGACGCGTGAACTGGCGAAGAAGGAAGGGATCTTCGCCGGGATCAGCTCGGGTTCGGCGCTCTTCGGTGCGCTGGAAGTGGCGTGGCGCGGGGAGTTTCGCTGTCTGGTGGTGGTCTTTCCCGATCGCGGCGAGAAGTACCTGAGCACGGGGGTCTTCGACTCACCCCAGTGAGTCGAGCCGCTTCTGCGCGAACGCCTCGTAGCGCGTCCCGGCCAGATCGCTGACGGCGGCGCTCAGCACCTCTCTCGCCTGCTCGAGTTTGCCGGATTTGCTGTAAATCTCCGACAGGCGGAAGGCGAGCGGCCCCTGCTGCTCCGGCTCATCGAGCAGGGGCAGGGCGGCGGCGAACAACAGCGTGGCTTCGTCCACCCGGTCGAGTTTGAGGTAGATCTCGCCCAGGCGGATGCGCGCCTGGGCGTCAGCCGGATCGCCGTCGACCTCGGCGCGATAAAGCCGCTCGGCCGTGTCCCAGTCTCGGCGTTTCTCGGCCGCCTCGGCCTGGTCGTAGGTCTTCTCGACGACCAGCAGATGGTCACCCTTGGCGCGTCGCGCGGCCTCGAAGATCAGCTCGGCGCCCGCCTTGGCCACGAAACCGCAGTGGCAGATTCCCCCGAGCGTCAACGAAATCACGGCGATGATCGTCCCGCCCAGACCCGTGCTGAGCGCCACGACGCCGGTGAGGCCGGCCAGGGCCACCCCCCCGACCAGGCCGGCGACCCAGAAGTACAGCTTGCGGGTCAGCTGCATGTCGCTGAAGGCAATGCGGGTATAGACCAGCCCGTGAACCCAGAACAGTAGCACGACCAGCCAGCGCATCAGGCCGTCAACGACGCCGGGTTACGCATGTTGCCCCGGGCATCCTCGAACGAGAGCACACCCTCGAAGTAGCGCTCCTTCAGCGCCTGATCGAGCGTGTTCATGCCTTCCTTGGCATGGGTCTCCAGCACGCTGTAGACCTGGTGCGACTTGCCCTCGCGGATCAGGTTGCGCACGGCAGAGTTGGCGACCAGGATCTCGACGATCGGGATCAGCTTGCCGTCCGATGTTTGCGGCAGCAGCCGTTGCGAGATGATCGCATGCAGCGCCAGCGACAGCTGCGCCCGCACCTGCCCCTGCTGGTGCGGCGGAAATACGTCGAGCAAGCGATCGATGGCCTGGACCGAGTCGTTGGTGTGTAGCGTGGCCAGGACCAGGTGCCCCGTCTCGGCGGCCGTCAGCGCGGCGCCGATCGTCTCGAGGTCCCGCATCTCGCCAATCAGGATCACATCCGGATCCTGCCGTAGGATGTACTTCAGCGCACTCGAAAAAGAGCGCGTATCCTCCCCCACCTCGCGCTGTTCGATCACGCTCAGCTGGTTCTTGTGGATGTACTCTATCGGGTCCTCGACGGTGATGATGTGGCGCCGCTGATTGCGGTTGATGTGCTGGATCATCGCGGCCTGAGTCGTGCTCTTTCCATGGCCGGTCGGACCGGTGACCAGGATCAGCCCCTGCGGCGCGAGGGCGAACTCCTGCAGCACCGGCGGCAGGTTGAGCTCGGCCAGGGTGGGGATCTGGTTGGCGATCAGCCGGAAGGCCGCAGACAGACAGCTGCGCTGCCAGAAAGCGTTGCCGCGGAAGCGCTGGGTGTTCTCGACCGCGAAGGAGAAATCGAGCTCCAGCTCCTTCTCCAGCCGCGTGATCTGATCGCTGCGAAGCACCGAATAGATCAGGTTCTTGGTCTGACGCGCGTCGAGCGGTGGGGTGGTCGTATTGACCAGCGCCCCGTTGATGCGGAAGATGACCGGCGAGCCGGCCGTGATCAGAATATCCGACGCCTGCTGCTTGACCGCGGCGCGAAAGACCTTGTCGATGTCGACCGGATTGTCAGAGGCTGTCGAGGCTGTCATATGGTGAACTGCTGAAACGAAAACTCTCCGCCTTGCCAGACCAGGTAGGATCCCTGCGCGTCGTCCCAGTCCCC
>CAZMLI010000052.1:0-10516 GCA_964566865.1 uncultured Planctomycetota bacterium | reverse complement strand
TGGCAGACATGGATCCGGAAATCCTGCTCGGCGACCAGCAGCGAGAGACCGTCGCGATGCACCGGAATCCCCAGGCCATGACTGAATGTACGGCCCACCTGAAAGTCGCGGTTTCCGTGAATGAACTCCACTCGCACACCGCGACGAACCAGATCGCCCAGCCGGGTCAATACCGGCTGAAAACCAGGCAGTTTTGCGTGCGGTGGCCCCAGCCAGTAGTCGAACAGATCCCCCACGCAGTAGACCCGAGTGGCCCCCCGACAGACGCTCTCGAGGAAACGGCAGACCACCGCCATACGCGATGGCGCCTCGGGAGCGAGGTGGGTGTCGCCGAAGAAAACCAGCCGTTCGTCGGCCGCAACCAGTGCCAGGTGACGGGAATCTGCGGTTATTTTGTCGGCGAGGTGTTGATGATTGTGCTGAAGGTATTGATCGGCGGCTTGACGGTCGGATAGTTCCGGTAGACGCGGATCAGCACTTCGTAAGTATTCTTCACCGCCGGACTGGTGGTCGGGCGGATCTTGAAGTCGAACGCGTACTCCTTCAGCTGCTGGTCCCGATCGTTCCCGGACTTGATATTGAACGGGAATGCCGCGGACCCCTTCTCCCGGTCGCCGAGATAGAAGACGGGCTTTTTGGCCGAAGCCCCCGCGGTCGCCTCCAGCGGGATGGTGCGTTCGAACTTACCCGCGGTGCCGTCGATCGGGTCAGTTTCCGGCAGCTCGAAGGTCAGGCCGGTTGACACGCCGTCATGATAGAACTCGACGGTCGGCGTGCCCGACGCCTTCAGGCGCAGGGCCTGAACGATCGCGCTCTTGACGCTCTCGGCAATATTGGCCGAGGTGGTGTCGAGGATCGCCTTCTTGGAGTTGTCCAGACCAACCGGAAACAACGCCAGGATGCCCACCAGACCGATGGTCAGAACGGTCAGGGAGATCAGGATTTCCACCAGGGTAAAACCGTGCTTGCGACGAGAGATCATCGGACGACTCCTACTTGAGCTTGGCTGCGTAAATCAGATACTGTCGAGAAAGGGTCCGGATCTCCCGGTCCTTCTCGTCGATCACATCCAGAATTACCCGCACCGAGGAGGGCAGTCGGTCAAACGGCGGCCCCGTCCCGGTCTTGAACACCTTCAGTCCGCCTGCCGTAATTTGATAGTACTTCTTGTCGGTGTAGGCGCCACCGGGCGGATCCGCCACGAAGTGCTGGAAGTCGAGGTGCACGACCTTGGCCTTCGGGTCGAAATAGAGGAACTGGCAGTAGTCCAGATTCGCGACCTTCTTGCCGCTGGAATCGGTCAACCGATCCGCAACGGCGATCCCCTTGCTGCCATCCGGCTTGTACAGCACGCGCTGCAGGGTACAGGTGACGCTGGCCTTGGTGTCCGGCACCGGGTTCTTCTTGACGCGATAAACCACTTTCGCCGAGCCCACGACCTGCTTGCCGGTCGAGTCGATCCAGCTGGTCGAGGTGATCATCACCATGAACGCGCCGGTGACCGGGAAGCCATCGATGTCGTCGGTACCCGAGAAGGAGGTGGTCGCGCCAAACCAGTAGGGCGCGTTACTGCCCCGCGGAGAGCCGACCCGGAAGTCCTGGTTGCCCAGTTCCATCGAGAGACAGTTGTTGATCTCCTTGCCCATCCGGTCGAGCGCATAACGGGCGTTCTGGTAGATCTCTGTCTTGGCCTTGGCGCGGTTGAAGACGTCGGTGGAGGTGATGAAAATCTGCACCACGATCGTCATCAAGAACACCATCAGCGTTACAGCGACGAGCAGTTCGATCAGCGTGAAACCGCGGCGTCTGTGAAAACGTGTCTTGACCATCAAAACGATCCTCCGTGCTCGGCTAGTTGCCCGAGACGATCAAATGGACTTCTTGAATCAACTGTTTCTCATTGCCCTTCGGATCACCCTTACGGTAATTCCGATAGACTCGGATGACGAACTCGTAGACGTTGTCCAGGTGTGGGTGCGACGTGGGTCTGACCATGAAGTTGAACTGATAGGTCTTCAGCTGGTCCTTCTCCACGTTGGTCGGCGGGATGTTCATCGGAAAGCCAGCTGACCTTTCGCCCCCCATTGGGAACACCTCCAGACCGACAGACGCCCCACCGCCGAGCGGGCCCGTGCGCGCATCCTTCGGGACCTCGACGTGGAACCCCTTGTCGCCCGCCTTCTTGTTCAGGAAACCCAGGTTCGTGCCGGTTTCAGGCAACTGAAAGTACACATCCTTGGGGGCGCCGGCATGCCAGTATTGCACCCAGTTCTCGCCCTTGGCCTGCTCCTTGGAGTCGAATGCATCCAGACGCATCGATTGCTTGATGCTCTCGGTCACCGACGAGATCACCACGGCCGCAGTGCTCAACTGCACCGAGACCTTGGTCTTGTACAGCCCCGCGTAGAACATCGGCAGCAGACCGACAATCCCGATCACCAGCACAGCGATCGCGAGCAGGATCTCGATCAGGGTCAGGCCGAGGTTACTGCGATGACGCATACGCATCCCCTATTTGGGCCAGAGCCGAAACTTCAGCTGGCCAGTTCCCTGAATGATGTCGAAGTACAGCCGCGGACGATCGGTCGTCCCGGTGTCGCCCTCCTTGCGGACAATCAGATCGAAGGTCGAGAGGTACGGCGTCTTGGTATTGGGCGCCCCGGAGTAGTAGGCCGCCGAGCTGGCGTCCTGCGGGGCCTTTTCCTTGATGATGCAGCTACCGTCATAGAAGAACTGGATGTAGAAGCCGGCCTTGGCACCAGGTGCGTAGCTGGGATCGAACGCGACCTGCTCGGGCAGATAGAGTGTCTCGACCACGCTCAACTCAAGAGCGGTTTTCTTCTGCTTCTCGTTCGAGTCGATGACCTTCAACGCGCCGCGTTCGCCCTTGATCACCTTCGTACCGCCGGAGGGACGATCGAGCGTGAACGAGCCCGCCTTGACGTAGATCAGCACGTAGTGCAGCTCGCGTTCGGTGATCGCCCTGGATCGGGCTCTGAGGAACGCGGTTTGAACTTGCTGTGCCGCCTGATTGAACACCTTTCCCTTGAGAAAGACGTTGATTGCGGGAATCGAGAGCGCGGCGATCAACAGAATGATCCCGATCACCACCAGCAGCTCAATTAGCGTGAAGCCCCGTCCAATTAGCCTGAAGCCCCGTCTTGCTGGGTTCCTCATCAGCTTCCCTCTACTCTCTGTTCATGTCGGTTAGTTGGCCTTGCGAGTCGAGTCGCCCCACGACGTCACGTCATCCACGTGCTTGTGCCCCGGCGGATCCCCGCTATCGCCGCTCTTGTAGAACCCATACCTGCCATCCGCCCCCTTGTCCCTGAACAACATGCTGATGGAGGTCGACTTGGTATCGTCGATCAGGTTGGGTCCGTAGGAGTAGAGGTCAAACTTCAGCACCGACTCGTTCCAGACACCCGCCGAGTCCTCGAGGCACATGTGGTTCGGGCCCGGCACCTTCTTGCCATCCACGTCGATATCGCCCTGGTGATCCTCGCCGGGCATGTTGAAGACGATGTACAAGCCCCAGGCGTCGATGAACTCGACCATGGTATTGCCGTCGGTATCTCGCGCGCTGTTCTTGATCTCGTCGTCAATCCAGGGACCGAAGAACTTCGTGCCGATCTTGACCCGCATCGTCAGGTAGTCGTACAAAGCCTCGTTGCGCTTGATGGCAGATGGCTTCGTCGTCTTGGCGCCCCCCGAGGCAGTCATCTCGTTGATGAAGATCGGCGGGTAGGTGCGGAAGTCCGCATGATAGCTGGTCATGCCCGAGACCAGCGACTGGATCGTACCCGTCGTGCGCTTGATCTGCGCATTTCGCTGCACGTTGATGACCAGGGTCACGACCATGCTCACCAGAATGGTGATGATCGCGATGACCACCAGTAGTTCGATCAGCGTGAATCCACGCCTTCTGCCAGTGCGTTTCATGTTGTCGCTCTCGCGCTAGAAGTTGGTGACGTATTCACAGATCTTACCCGGCGCCCCCCCGCTAGACCAGAGGTCAAAGGAGTGGATGTTCCACCCCGTGCTGACGGTCGGATCCGGACAGGAGTCGGTGTACTTCTTGTCGGGGGTGGTCGGGGCGGGTGAGAGCGTGGGATTGTCGACAATCACACGATAGAAGTACTCGTTGCCCCACGGATCGAGGACCTTCAGCGCATCGAGGTCGCCGTCCTTGAAATCCATGTACAGCTTCTTCGGCCCTCCGTTCGCGGTATCTCCATCCAGTAACTTCACCAGCGGGGATGTGTCCGTGATACTCGTGGCGCGATCGTAGCCCGGATAGACGCCGTAGTCCGACTCGTATTCGCTCAAAGCCTGGCGCAGGTTCTTGATCATCGCCTGGGCGGCGGCCTTGCGAGCGCGCTCCTGGACGGCGGTCAGTACAGGCAAGAGCATGGCCACGAGAATGCCAATCACGGCAATGACCACCAGCAACTCGATCAGTGTGAAGCCCTTCTTCTGGCTCTTCATGGCGGGTCCTTTCACCTATTTCTGCTCCAATTCGTAGTCTTTCATCTTCTCCCAGAGGTTCTTGCGGCTGATCCCGAGGATCTCCGCGGCTCTGGCCTTGTGTCCGTCAGTGTGCTTGACCACATGTCGAATGTGCAACATCTCCGACTCCGTCGCGACTTCCTTGAGCGGACGCAAATCGAGAGACGGAATTGCAGGCACGGGCGATGCGAACGCCGGGCGCAGCAGGTGCTCTTTCTTCAAGACCCGGCTCGTACCAGCCATGGCGATCGAGCGCTCGACCGCGTTCTCGAGTTCCCGAACATTGCCGGGCCACGGATAGCGGCACATCACGTCGAGCACTTCAGCCGGCACCTCGTACGATTCGCCGCGGCCGTAGCTCTCGATGAAGTGATTGACCAGCAGCGGGATGTCGCCGTGGCGATCTCGCAGCGGGGGCAGGCTGATCGGGACGACGTTCAGACGATAGTAGAGGTCCTCGCGGAACTTCCCATCCTGCACATGCTTGCCCAGATCGACCTTGGTCGCGGCCACCAGGCGAATGTCGACCTTGATCGGGTCTGAGCCGCCGAGGCGCTCGATCTCGCGCTCCTGCAATACGCGCAGCAGCTTGACTTGCGTGCGCAGGGGCATGTCGTCGATCTCGTCGAGAAAGATCGTGCCGCCGTGGGCCTTCTCGAAGCGACCGATCTTCTGATCCTTGGCATCCGTGAATGCGCCGCGTTCGTGCCCAAACAACTCCGACTCGATCAGGGTCTCCGGGAAGACCGCGCAGTTCAGCTTGATCAGCGGTCGGTCTTGTCGGGTGCTGTTGTGGTGAATCGCGTTCGAGATCAGTTCCTTGCCGGTCCCGGTTTCGCCGGTGATCAGGATCGTCGCCTCGCCGGGTGCGACCGTTTCGATCAGCGAGTAGATCTCCTGCATCGGCTTGCTCTTGCCGATCAGACTGTCGAAGCTGTAGCGGTCCTGCAGGGCTTCCTTGAGTCGGCTGTTCTCTTCGCGCAGCGAGCGAATCCTGCCGATCTTCTCGATCCGTTGCAAGATATCCTGGTTGAGGAAGGGCTTGAGGATGTAGTCCGAAGCCCCGGCCTTCATCGCCTCGACAGCGGTCTGCACCTCGCCGAAGCCGGTGATCATGATCACCTCGATCTCGGGGTACTTGCCCTTGACCAGGGCGAGCAGCTCCATGCCAGTCTTGCCCGGCATCCTCATGTCGCTGATCAGGATGTCACAGCTCTGTTGCTGCAGCGTCCGCCAGGCATCGTTGCCATCGGGGCAGACGGTGACCTCATAGCCGGAATCGCGTAGTTCGTCGCCCAGCGTGATCGCAATCGTTTTCTCGTCCTCAGCCAGGAGGATTCTCAACGCTGAGATCACTTGATTGCTCGGTTTGGTTGTCGCGGTTGGCAGGATGGAGCCCCGGTGAATTGGTGCAGCACCATAACAGGTCAGTAACGGGACTGTCAAGAGAGGGCTCACGACACAAGCACTGGCGCTATCGGTATTTCGAGAGCCAACGCTGGTTTGGAAGATGGCGTTGCGGTCATTGACTGCGGAGCGCACCATTGCCACCCTCTCCCCGCCGTCTACAGCGCTATCAAACGTTTACCGCAAGCGCTTGCTGTGAACGGCCAGTTTAGCCTCATAAAGAGGCGCCAGAAACCTGTCACCCCCCCCGTGGGGGTGACACGGGGAAAGTCCCCGCCTCACCGTACAAGAGGGAGTGACAGGCTCTGAATGCTGCAAAGATCTATTTTTTCTTCCGCTTCGAGGACTTCCTCTTTGCGGTCTTCTTCTTTGCGGACTTCTTCTTTGCGGCCTTCTTCTTCGCCGGTTTCTTCTTTGCGGCCTTCTTCTTCGCCGGTTTCTTCTTTGCGGCCTTCTTCGCCGGTTTCTTCTTCGCCGGCTTCTTCTTTGCGGCCTTCTTCGCCGGTTTCTTCTTCTTCTTTGAAGCGGACTTAGCTGCCTTCACAGCTGCCGACTTCCGGGCCAGAGTCGTGGTCTCCACTTGCTGAGTCTCCTTGGAAGAGGATGTGCCCCTTGCCCTTTTAGATGAGGCCGACACACTCGGCGTCTTCTGGTTCCTGGCAGAGGCTTTTCTTCTCTGGACAGCCTTGGAACCGGCTGCCTTACCACGCGCAGTTGCTGACTTCCTGGCGCTTCCACTCCCATTCGAGGAATTGCGTCGGGCCTCCGTCCGTTTTTTCTTGCCCCGGTCACATCTATTGACCAGGACGCAGTCCAGACAGTCATATCCTTTGAGAATGCAGACTTTCTGGGCGTGCTGATAAAACAACAAGTTAAGACGGAGTTGGTCAGCAGCTTTGAGCCTATCGTTAAACGACTCGCGGGCCTTGGCGTAACTAAGGCTGGGTCCCACGAGTCCGATGCGCTTTGCAACCCGGACGACATCCCCAGACATGGGAACATCAGGGTTACATAGGCTCTGGTTCAAAACACATTCCCTTGCCTGTTCACTCAGCCCCGGCAGAGCATCTAGCAGCTCAATACTGGATTCCGGAGGCAAGTCGGCAAGCGGATCAAGAGACAATCGGTTTTGATTGGTATGCAGGTCTGTCAGAAACGCGCGCAGTCCCGTCGCGATTTCGACAGCCTTGCTCTTGTAAATCGGGGACAACACCTCGGCGATCTCGACACTCGAACTAACGCGAACTTCGTTCCACCCCACAAAGACCGCCAGTAACTTCTGGTGGGCCTCCTTGGCGCGAACCTTTTCTCCCCCCTCTTGCAGGAGACAGATCAGCACGTGATCGAGTACGGGCAGCGAACCCAGGCGGCGCTTCTTACCGTACGCACCCTCCAGGATCTTCAGCGTTTCCCATATCTTGTGAATGACGTCGGCCCCCATTATCGCCTTCTCTCGCGAAGTTGAGGCACGGGGCGCTCCGGCGAAGAGCAAAGCTCCCGCGGATGGTCCCCTTCGTCTCCCCGTGGAGGAGTCACTGCTCCTCCACGGCTATTTGAGTCGATTGCGTCCGACCCTGAGGATTCGTTCATGTTCCCTGTTTTGAAGTGCCGGCTTTCTTGCTTTTCTTCCGGGACTTTTTCGGAATCTCCACGCCGTGCTTCTTCAAAATGCTGGCGACGGTTTCCGAGGGTTTGGCGCCGACAGACAGCCAATGCTTAACCCGCTCGGTATTGACGACAGTCGCCTTCTCCTTGTCGTCCACCAGCGGATCGTAGTGCCCCAGAATCTCTATGCTGCGACCGTCACGCGCAGTGCGCGAATCAAACGCACAGATGCGGTAGAACGGCCGGTTCTTTCTTCCCATTCTCGTCAAGCGCAGTCGAACTGCCATGTCTAGTACCTCCGCCCTCGTCGAGGGCGAGTTTGCTTTCTTGTTTGTGGAGGCGCGCCACCCATCAGGCTGGTCAGGTCGCCAAGATCCATCTCGTCGTCTCCTCCACCAAAACCAGGGAACTTACCCATCAATGCCCCCATTTTGGAGAAGTTTTTCATCATTTTTTTCATGTCCTTGAACTGCTTGAGCAACATTGACACGTCATGCAGGCTTGTTCCGCTGCCCTTGGCGATCCTCGTGCGGCGACTGCCGCCGATGATCTCGGGCCTGCGACGTTCCTCCGGCGTCATCGAATTGATCATCGCCTCGACCTTGTCGAGCTCTCGATCGTCGATGTCCATGTCCTTGATCTGTCCTCCCACGCCAGGCAGCATTCCGAGGATGTCCTTCAGGTTGCCCATCTTCTTGACCTGGCGCAGCTGACTGCGGAAGTCCTCGAAGGTGAAGGCGTTCTTCAGCATCTTCTCCTGAAGTCGCAGTGCCTCGTCCTCGTCCATCACCTCCTGCGCCCGCTCGACCAGGCCGACCACGTCGCCCATGCCGAGGATCCGGCCGGCCATCCGCTCGGGCTCGAAGACATCCAGCTTGTCCAGCTTCTCGCCCATGCCGATGAACTTGATCGGCTTGCCGGTGACCTGTCGGATCGAGAGTGCCGCGCCGCCGCGTGCGTCGCCATCCATCTTGGTCAGGATGACGCCGTCGATTTCCAGATCCGTATTGAACTGCTTGGCCGAGTTGACTGCGTCCTGCCCCGTCATCGCGTCGCAGACCAGATAGATCTGGTCCGGGTTGGTCTGTCGCGCGACGTTGCGCAGCTCCTTCATCAGCGCGGCGTCGACATGCAGACGGCCGGCCGTATCGAGGATCACCACGTCCAGTCCGAGACGCTTCGCCTCGGCGACGCCACGCTTGCAAATGCCGGGCGGATCTTGCACGCCCTCTTCGGCGTAGACCTCCGCACCGACGCTCTTGCCGACGACCCGCAGCTGCTCGATCGCGGCCGGACGCTGAACGTCCGCGGCGACCAGCAAGCAGCGCTTGTTTTCCTTGACGTCGAGATAGCGCGCGAGCTTGGCGCAGGTGGTCGTCTTGCCCGAGCCCTGCAGGCCCGCCATCAGGATCACGGTCGGCGGCGTGCTGGCGAAGCGGATGCCCGTCGACGGTTCGCCCATCAGCGCGACCAGTTCGTCGTTGACGATCTTGACCACCTGGTCGCTCGGGCTGACCGCCTTGATCACCGAGTCGCCGACCGCCTTCGCGGTGACGTTTTCGATGAAGGTTCGAACGACCTTGATGTTCACGTCGGCCTCGAGCAGCGCAGTGCGCACTTCGAGAAGTCCGTCGTGAATGTTCTTCTCGGTCAGCCGACCGCGGGTGGCGATCGTCGAGAAGAAACCCTGTAGCTTGTCGCTTAAACGTTCGAACATGGAGGTACTGTCTTTCGCAAAAAAAGATACCTCATCAACTTACAACAAGCAAGCGATCTACCACGCGCTAGAACTCCATCTCGAGATTCGACTCGCGACGTTGCACGTCGCCGCCGACTTTGCGTAGCTTCTCGTCGATGCTTTCGTAACCGCGATCGATGTGGTAGACGCGGTTGATCTCTGTCTGCCCCTTTGCAACCAGCCCCATCAGGACCAGTCCGGCAGAGGCCCGCAAGTCGCTTGCCATCACGGGTGCGCCGGATAGCAGTTCGTGCGCGCCCTCGACGATCGCGGCCGGACCTTCCTTGCGGATCCTTGCGCCGAGCCGATTGTATTCAGGCACATGCATGAACCGATCGGGGTAGATCTTCTCCGTCACCACACTCGTACCGGATGCGATCGCCAGCAGCGCCATCAACTGCGCTTGCATGTCCGTCGGGAAACCGGGGTACGGCAAGGTGGTGATATCGGTCGCCTTGAAGATGCCGCCCGCGCGCACGCGCACCGCATTGTCCGGCAGTTGATCGATGATCGCGCCGACCTCCTTCAGCTTGTCGGTGACCGCGAGCATGTGGTTGAGCACCAGTCCCTCGATCGTCAGGTCCCCGCCGGTGATCGCGGCGGCGACCATGAAGGTGCCGGCCTCGATCCGGTCCGGGATGACCCGGTGTTCAGCGCCGTGCAACTTCTTGACCCCGTCGATAACCAGGTGATGACTGCCGATTCCGGAGACCTTGGCGCCCATCTTGTTCAAGAAGTGAGCCAGATCCTGAACCTCTGGTTCGCAAGCGGCATTCTCGATGATCGTGCGGCCGCGCGCGAGCACCGCCGCACACATCACATTGGCCGTGCCGAGCACGCTCGAACCGAAGGCGCCCCCCAGATAGGTCGTCGCCCCCCTCAACTCTGGACAGCGCGCCTTGACGAAACCGTCTTCGAGCCGGATGTCCGCACCGAGATCTCGCAATCCCTTGATGTGCAGTTCGATCGGACGCACGCCGATCACGCAACCACCCGGCAAGGAAACCTCGGCAACCCCGCGCTTGGCGACCAGCGGACCGAGCACACAGATCGAGGCCCGCATCTTGCGCACATGTTCGTACGGTGCCGTCGAGTTTTCCTCGCTCACCACTCGCGTGCTGATCACGCCGTTCTCGAAGCTGCTCTCCAGTCCCAGGTTGTCCAGGATGGTCAGCAGGTTGCGCATGTCATGCAGATCGGGTACGCCTTCGATCCGACACGGATCATCGGTCAATAATGTCGCTGCCACGATCGGCA
>CAZMLI010000051.1:0-17069 GCA_964566865.1 uncultured Planctomycetota bacterium | reverse complement strand
CAGCTGCTCTACGTTTCATGCACAAAGGACAAGCGGATCGAGGTCCATCGGATCGCGGCCGCGACCGGCAAGCTGACGCGTCACTCGGTGCTGGAACTCGAGCGCATGCCCGGCCCGATGGCGGCCACGGTCGACGGCAGGCGAATCTATCTCGCCGCCGTGCGTCGCCAGAACCGCAATCGAACGACCGAGATCCTCACGCTCGAGCGCATCAGGGGCGGGGGATTGAAGCTGTTGAAAGCGCAGCGCGTCGCCAGTCGCGCGACCTACCTGCGCGTCGCGCCTGGCGGCAAGTTCCTGCTGACCGCGCACTACGGGTCGGGCCAGGTGGTGGTCTATCGCATCACCGATGGGATCTGCACCGGTGAGGTCGTCGACCGCCACAAGACCCAGCTGACCGCGCACTGTATCGAACTCGATCGGTCGGGCGCATTCGCCTTCGTGCCGCACACCACCCCGAACAAGATCTACCAGTTCCGCTTCGATGCCAGTCGCGGGTTGTTGCGCGCCAACACACCCGCCTTCGTCGACGGCCCGGACGACCAGCACCAGTACCATCAGCCGCGACACATCAAGCTACACCCGACGCTGTCGATGGCCTACTCCTCGAACGAGCGCGGCGGCGGCATCTCGGCCTGGAGGCTTTTCGCCGCCACCGGCAAGCTGACACGGACGCAGACACTCGCCACGCTGCCTCAGGACTTCAAGGGCAAGAGCGCAGCGGCGGAGATTCAGCTCACCCCCAACGGTCGGTTCGCCTACGTCTCCAACCGCGACCTGGCCCGGACAGCCGACGGCGCGGACACCATCGCCGGCTTCGCAATCGATGCGGTCGGCAAGCTGTCGCTGATCGGCCACACCGCGACCGCGCGATTTCCGCGCTCGTTCACGATCGACCGCACCGGCGCCTATCTGTACGCCGCCGGACAACGCGCAGCCAGTGTCGCTGCCTACCGGATCGCCGCGAAGACCGGCAAGCTGGTCCCGATTGCCGTTTACCGCGTCGGTCAGCTCCCGTCATGGGTGATGTGTCTGCCCAACGACTAGCGGACGACTGCAATCGAAACGGCCACCTGGACAGATTGATTTGCTGGTGTAAGGCGCTGCGGCCACAGAGCCGGCACCCTACAAGGATCTGCTGTCCTGCCTACGGTTCCACGATCGACCAGATGGTGTGGGTTCCTGAGCGAGATGTTCACCCCAGAAGCCGTGTTGTAATATGTCTGGACAGTCAATATGGCTATTCCAACCGCCCGAGAGATCAATCCGTTCGACGACCTCGATGGACAGAATGCCGAGAAGCACTTCCTCGGCAAGACGGTGAGCGAAGCTGTCGGGTTGTTCGAGGAGGGCACTATTTACTATGTATCGGATCTCATGTGGATGGGACCCGTGGCATTCGCCTACTACCTGCCCGCCGCTGTCCAGTATGTCGAGAGCGAAAGAGCCGAAGGAGATTCAGACATCGTGAACTGCTTGCACAGCACGATCGACTTCCGGCTTGACGCAGATGGCCCTGACATCGCGGCTGCCTTTCCGATGATCCGGAGGCTGGCGGCCTACGTGTTGGATCACTACGAGCGCTTCGACGTCAGTCCCGAGATCTACGGCGACCTGAATGCAGGGTATCGTAGGTTCATCGAGCGAGTGCCTGCCAAACCCGGCGATGAACTTCCCTTACCCGGTGATATCGAGAAGGACAAGCGTTGAGATCCTTGTCAATCAGCAGCGGTACACCTCATCTGGGGGGGGCCTGTCTCCGTTGATTGTCATCGCCTGGTGCGGCAATGGTCGTGCTGTGGCTATCGCACGGAAGGCCTTCAAGCTCTACGAGCTTCGGCTGCACTATGAGCCAGAGGAGAAGGTGTTTGCTGACCTGTGGAAGGCGCTTGCGACGGACACTCTGCAGCCCTACATGCGAGTCAACTTCGCCAAGTACGTGACGAAACTATATGGCGAGAGGAAAGCGCTGCTTCGACAACATGCTGAGGACATCCTCTCAGGCTACAAGGGGCGAACTCCGCACGCGAACTGATCGATGGCAACGCATCGCGGTCTGCAACCTTGCCCGAAGTTTGCGGTAGGCAAGGCCTCAGGAATGCTTCCGGCTAGACGGGACTGCGCGCCGCCAATGTCAATTCCATCTCAGCTCGGATCGGTGCCGCCATGACTCGAGCAGTTCCGCAAGTTTCTCTGCCGTCATGCCATAGGTGTCAGGAAAGAAACGATCGTACCCGCAATCTTGCTGATTGATCGCCCTCACACGCTCCTCTCCCTGGTACCCGGGGATGAAGGTGAAGATCGTCATCGGCCCTCCGCCAATATCAGCGACTCCGAACCAGGCGATGTCGGACCAGCGGTAGTAGTACTGTTTCGTGACAGTGCCAAAGAAGAAGCCATCGCGATTCAACTTCAGCCGCATCCGCAGGGAGAAGTGCCACCACACGGCGAACGCTGCCAGGGCCACTCCCAAGCACAGAGCAGGCCAGCCGGCAAAGTGGCGATCCAGGATCAGCGCGACACCCACTGTAGCGCAACAGACAGCGGCGAGCAGGAACGCCAAGATCCGGCGTGGTGTTGGCCTGAAAGTCGCTTCTTGGCCGTCTAGTGCCATGCCCAAGCCTACCTGAAACGAAGCTGTGTGGCATTACTTCTCCAGGCGGCGAGCGTTACAATGAACCTGGCGTGAACATCGACTACTTCCAACGTGGGCTGTGGCGAATCGACCTGGGGCTGGCCTGGCACTATGCACTGGGACGTGCCTACCGCATCTCGGTCTGTGAGCGCGGCGGGGGAGATGCCACGGGCCCCGTGGGAGGATTCGCCTACGGCGAGACCTCGCTGGTTGCGATGCGTCGCATCCTCACGCTGGCGGAAGCCTGCTCGACGGATACCTTCCTCGATCTGGGCTCGGGAACCGGGCGTTTCTTGATGATTGCCGCACGGCTCTACGATCTGCAGGGCACCGGCGTGGAGTGGATGCCCACCTTCGTCAAGAATGCCCAGCGCCTCGCGACTCGACATGCGCCTCGCTGTCAGTTCGTTCAGGGGGATCTGTACGCGATGGACTGGAGCGAGGCCAGCTTGCTGTACGCCAATACCACCGCGTTCACCGACGAGGGCATGGCGCGGTTCTCGGAGAAGTGCGACGAGATCAGCCCCGGTGCCAGGCTCGTCACCGTCACTCGACAGCCCGAGCACCCTGAGCTGATTCAGATCGCGATGGAAATGCTCCCGTTCTCCTGGGGCTTATCCAGCGTCTTCGTCTACCGGCGGCGCTGATTGGCTCAAGCCGCCAGGTGAACCGGACCTGGTGCGTGCTTTGTTCCTGGTCGGTTCGAACGGTACAATGAAGGCATGAAGGTTCCGATGTCCGAGGTCCTGCGTCGCACCGGGGAGTTCTTCATGGGCCAGTCACCGATTCACAAGGCGGCCGAGAAGATCGCCCGGCGCCTCAACGAGATGAAGATCCCGTTTGCAATCGCGGGCGCCTTGGCAGCCAACGCCCATGGCCACGTCCGTACGACGGACGACGTGGACCTGCTGATGACGCCTGAAGGCCTGGCCGCCTTCAAGGAAGCCTGGCTCGGGCGCGGCTGGGTCGAGATCTTCGAGGGCTCGCGCGGCATGCGGGACGCCGAGCAGGACGTCAAGATCGACGTCCTGCTGACCGGCGGATATCCAGGGGACGGCAAACCCAAGCCGGTCCTCTTCCCTGATCCGGCCGACGTCGCCGAGGACCGAGACGGCCTGCCCTATCTGCGCCTGGACACGCTGCTCGAGTTGAAGCTCGCCAGCGGCATGACCGCGGCGCATCGGCTCCAGGACCTTGCCGACGTGATCCAGCTGATCAAGGTCAACGGACTCGCTCCCGAACACGCCGAGCGGCTCGACCCGTACGTGCGCCTCAAGTATGCGGATCTGTGGGAGGCGGCCCAGGTCGAGGAGGATTATTGACCTTCGCCTGAGCCTTGTAGAGGCGGGGCAGAAACCTGCCGGTGCGGGCCATGTAGTCGCGGTAGGCAGGGCCGAACTCGGCCAGGGCCTCCTGTTCCTCCTCGCCAGCCAGCCGGAAGTAGACCCCGATCAGCAGCGGCAGCATCAGCAGTGTCGGTATCGTCGGCCAGTTGATCAGGCTGCCCAGCAGGAAGAGGAAGAAGCCGAGGTACTGCGGGTGGCGCACATGGCGGTACAACCCCTCGGTGGCCATCTGCCCCGACTGTCGCGCTGCATGCAGCTGACGCCAGCCGGCCAGCGCCAGCAGCGCTCCGAGCAGAATCGTCAGCTGACCCACGACGTCGAAGACGATCAGCCAGATCGGCGACCAGCCCAGCAGGACAGGCCAGAGGTGGCCGAGGAAGTGCTGCTGCGTCAGTTCGGGCCGCCCCAGCCAGCCGGCCAGCAGGTACATCGTCAGCGGCAGCCCGTACATCTCGGCATAGAGCGCGATGACCCAGGCCTGGGCCACGCCGGCCGAGGCCCACTCACTCTTCTTGCGCGGCCGCAGCAGGCCGTACAGAAAGACGCCCACCACGACGCAGTAGAGACTGACGAGAAACCAGTTGTGATAGCCGATACGGAACATTCGATTGCCGGTGGGAGCTCGAACTGGGCGACGCGCCCGATCCGCCCACGGTACTCAATAGGACCCGCTAGCGCGCTGGGAATATCCCTGAAAGAGCGGGAACCTTCCTCAATCGGCTGCGTCCGATCAGGTGCTTGGGTTGGAATCCGGTTTATCTAGAGAGGAAGGGCTGCCATGCGGTCGTCGAAAAAACTAGTCTGTCTGCTGGGTCTGGCCGTGGGCCTGGCCGGGAGCGCCTGGTACGCACGCGCTTGTTTCGTTCGTTCACCCCAGCCGGTGCAGGTCTGGCTGGACGAGGTGGAGGTGGACATCACCGATCAGGTGGCGGTCAAGCGCTACAAGTGCACCTTCCTCAATCCCAATAACCGCGCCGTGGTCGGCGGGGTCTGCTACATGGAGGTCGAGCCCGGGGCGCAGATCGACAAGATGACGCTGACCGTCGACGGCAAGACGACCAAGGGCGAGGTGCTCGAGGTGAACAAGGCGAACAAGGTCTTCACCGACATCGTCCGCCGCGGCGGCTCGCCGGCGCTGCTGGAGTTTTACGGCAGCAAGCTGATTCGCACGCGACTGCCGAGAATTCGTCCACGCGGGACCGTCACGGTCAACTTGCAGTACACGACGGTGCTGAAGCAGAAGGGCGGCCTGGTGCGGATTCAGGTGCTCAACGTCAACCCGAAGGCCAACCTGGTGCCGCTCAAGCGCGCCTCGGTGACGGTGCGGATTCGCTCGAAATCTCCCGTGCGCAACATCTACTCGCCGACGCATGACATCCGTGTCGTCGAGGGCAAGAAGGGCGACCCGCTGACGATCAAGTGGTCGCAGGAGAAGTACCTGCCGAACAAGCCGTTCGTGATGTACTACGCCGTCTCGGACAAGAAGAAGGTCGGTCTCAACATGCTGGCCCATCGCGAAGAAGGCGAGAAGGGCTACTTCATGACGATGATCTCGCCGACGCTGAGCAAGGGGAAGGCGCGGATCACCAGCAAGGACATCATGCCCAAGGACGTGATCTTCTGCGTCGACACCTCCTACTCGATGACCGAGAACGGCAAGATCGGGCAGGCCAAGAAGGCGCTGGCCTACTGCATCAAGCACCTGCGCGAGGGCGACCGGTTCAACATCGTCGACTTCAGCACCGAGGCCCGCACCTTCAAGGAGGGCGGCATGGTCGAGGTCAGCAAGCTGCAGATCAAGCGCGCGCTGCGCTATGTCGACGACATCGAGGCCAGCGGCGGGACCGCGATCCACGAGGCGCTGACGACCTCGCTCAAGCAGTTCGGTCAGAGCAAGCGGATGAAGATGATCATGTTCATGACCGACGGCTTGCCGACGATCGGCGAGCGGGACCCGAAGCGGATCCTCAAGGACATCACCACGCTGAACAAACAGGACGTGCGCATGTTCGTCTTCGGCGCGGGCTACAACGTCAACGCCAGGATGCTCGACGTGCTGGCGCTCGACAACCGCGGCGACAGCGACTACATCCTGCCGCGCGAGGATATCGCGCGCAAGATCTCGCGTTTCTTCGACAAGGTCGGCTCGCCGATCATGACCGACCTGAAGGTCTCGATCGACGGGATCAAGGCGTCGGACATCTACCCCCGGCAGATTCCGGATCTGTTCAAGGGCGAGCAGGTCATCGTCTACGGGCGTTTCAGCGCCAGCGGTAGCAAGACGATCACGCTCAGTGGCAACGTCAACGGCGAGACCCGCAGGCTGACCTTCAAGCTCGACTTCCCCAAGGAGGACGAGGGCAACGAGTTCGTCCCGCGCTTGTGGGGCGGCCAGAAGGTGAGCCACCTGCTGAGCGTCTTGCGCAAGAACGGCCAGAACAAGGAGATGATCAAGGAAGTCGTCTCGCTGGCCAAGCGCTTCGGCATCGTCACGCCCTACACCTCCTATCTGGTCACGCGCGACTTCGTCCAGCAGACGGGAGGGGGCGGTAAGAAGTGGCAGCGGGCCGCCGGTAACCGGTTGCGCGGCAAGCTGGCGGATCTCGAGAAGGCGTCGAAACCCAGCTCGGCACGGGAAGACAAGCGACGCGAAGTGGACGAGGCGCAGGCCTTCTCCTCGACTCGCAAGAAGTTGAAGGCGGGCCGGGCTTCCGGGCTGGGTTACTACGCGCAGGACGGCAAGGACCAGCGCGCATTACGAGACCGCCAGATGCGCTTGATGCGCTACATCGGCGCCAAGACCTTCTACAACGCCGGCAAAATCTGGTACGAGAGCAGCTGGGACGCCAGCAAGAAGCTGAAGGTCACGACCCACAAGCTGGGCAGCGAGGGCTACTTCGAGCTGGCCAGCAGATCGCGGCGGATCGCCCGCTACATGGCGTTGACGCAGGTGGTCTTCCAGTACAAGGGGAGCTGGTACCGGATCGTCAAGTAGTCGCCCCGCAGTGCAATCGCTCAAACGAAGGCCGGCCCGAGAGGGTCGGCCTTTTTCAGCGGGAAACGCAGCGAAAGCCCAGGTAGAGCCTGGTAAATCCCGGCCTGCGCTTGTTGCGGTGCGCCGGGCGGGCCTTGGCCCGGATCCAGTCCCAGGCGCCGCCGCGAATTACACGGCTGATGCCGGTGGATGGCCCCTGCGGGTCCCGCTTGGGGCTCGTCTCATAGGGGCCGGAAAAGCTTGTCGTCCACTCCCAGACCGTGCCGGCCATCTCCTCGGCCCCACAGGGGCTGGCGCCGGTGGGATGCGATCCGATCGGTTTGATCATGCAGGCCCTGCGGTGCAGCTTGTCGGTCCTCTTGTAGATCAAGGCCGCGTGCCGGCTGCGCAGGATCTGCTTGGCCCAGGTCTCGATCGTCTCGCAGCGGCTTGCGTCCCACTGATCTCCCCAGGGATAGCGCCGACTGTGCCGCGTCGCTGGATCCCAGCGCGCCGCTTTTTCCCACTCGGCCTCCGTCGGCAATCGTTTACCGGCCCAGCTGGCATAGGCCCGGGCGTCCCACCAGGAGACGCAGGTTACGGGAACGCGGTCGATTTGCCAGGTGCCGGGGAGGATCGTGCGGTCGGATTTGCGACGTCCAGGCGGCGTTCTGCGTCGGCTGGAGATGTCATGGCTGCTCTCCGGACAGTGCTCGGCGCACCAGGGCGTCGGATGGCTGCCATGCTTCTTCAGCGCCGTGATGAACTTCCGATACTGCCCCCAGGTGACCGGGTGCTTGTCGATGTAATACCCACGGAGTTCCACGCGGTGACGCGGGGACTCGTTGCGAAATTCCTCGTAGGTTTCTCTTCGTTTGCCTTCCACCGCTTCGTGCAGCCACCTTCTCCACTCCGTCTCTTCGCTACCCATCCAGAAAACGCCCGCTTCAACGAGCACCATCTGGCTACCGTCCTGCTCCAGGGAGATCTGCCTGGTGGACCGCTGCAGTCCGCGGCGGATGAGCGCGTCGATGACTGTGCCGGCTGCCTTGCCCTGCTTGGGCTCCTGCACCAGTCGCGCGGGCGTGGCGGCGGGAGGTGCCGTCTTGTCGTTCCGGGAAACGCCCCAGAGGATGCCGGCCAGGAGTGTCGCGCCGAGCAGCGCGGCTGCCAGCACCTGGAGCCTGAGCCTGGCGCGTGCGTGTGACGCGGCGAGCGGCCGGTCGCCCATCCGCAGCCGCTCCAGGTCGGCCACCAGCTCGTCGGCGTTGCGATAGCGCTGTGCCGGGTCGCGCCGCAGGCACTTCATGATGATTGCCTGGTAGCCCCGCGAGACCTGCGCGGCGAACTGGCGGAGCGGCGCGATCTTCGTTCTCGGGTTGGACAGCCGCAACAACATCGATTCCAGCGAGTCTCCGACGACGGGTGGCCGTCCCGCGAGGATCTCGTAGCAGGAGGCGCCGAGCGAGTAGATGTCGCTGGCGACAGTGGCCGGGTTGCCCAGCGCGGCCTCCGGGCTCATGAAGGCCGGTGTGCCGAGGATCGCGCCGGACATGGTGAGTCTGGTGCCTTGCTCGTCCCGCGCGAGGCCGAAGTCGCCCAGCTTCAAGTCGCCCGACTCGAGCACGAACATGTTGCCCGGTTTCACGTCCCGGTGCAGCACCCCACGGCCATGCGCGTGCGCCAGCGCCGAGGCGGCCTGTGACATCCAGCGCTGTGTCTGGGCCGCTGTGATCTCGTGCGAGTCGACGAACTGTGCCATGTCGGTTCCGTCGACATACTCCATTGCGAGGTAGAGTTTTCCGCCATCGATTCCGAAGTCGTAGAGCCGGACCACGTGGGGGTGGGCCAGGGAAGCCAGGATCTGCGCCTCCCGTTTGAAGCGCTGGATCGCGGAGGGGTCCGCGCCGAGCGGGGTGTGGAGCAGTTTCAGCGCGACCCGTCGCCCCAGTTCCACCTGCTCGGCCTCGAAGACCATGCCCATTGCGCCACGGCCGAGTTCCCGGATGATGCGACAGTGTCCCAGGGTGGAGCCAATCAGGGCCTGCGCCGGGTCCTTTTCGGCAATCTCAGCTCGGTCGCGCTGATTCGGGTGGAAATGTGTGGCTGAGAGGTCCGTCATGTTGTGGGCATTCTAACAGAGCGGAGATTGGGGGTTGACGTCAAGTATATACCGGTATATAGGGGTTCATTATGAACTGGGACGAATTCAAGGTCAACAAGTCCGGGCCAGCCACGCTGCACGCGCAGCTCTCGAGCTTCATCGAAAACGCGATCCGGCAAGGCGAGCTGCTACCCGGCGATCGCATTCCATCGATGGCCGAACTGGCGCGCCGGTTGAAGGTCAACAAGGTCACGGTCGTACGCGCCTTTGGTGAGCTGGAGCAGAAAGGCCGCACGGTGTCGAAGGTGGGCAAGGGCACGTTCGTCGCCGGGCAGCCGGAGGCCGCGCCCTCAGCGGACGCCGCGCTCAGCGCCACCGTCGCGCAGCTGCGCGAGAACTACCTGACCGGCATTGACCAGCTGCTGAGCGCGCAAACGCCGCCCGGTGGGATCGACCTGCGTCCGGGCGTGCCGCCACATGATGGCGTGGCGCCGGATCTGCTCGCCTCACTGACGGCCGAGGTCACGCGGGAGAGCGATCGTCTGTTCACCTACGCGCATCACGGGCTGCCGGAGCTGATCGACGCGATTTGCGACTGGCTCGGCGAGCGCGGCTACCGGGTGCAGCGGGACCAGATCCTCGTGACCAACGGGTCCCAGCAGGCGGTCGCCTTGATCGCCAGCTGGGCCATGCGCGATCGTCGGCAGGTCTACTGCGAGACGCCGACCTACGTCGGCTTGCCCCGCATCTTCTCGCTCAGCGGCCATCATCTGAAGAGCCTGCCGTGGGATGACGAGGGGCCTCGAGCCGATGCCGTGGCGGGCATTCCGGACGGTCCGCCGTCGCTGCTCTACTGCTGTCCGGAATTTCAGAACCCGACCGGCCAGTGCATCAGCCGAGCGCGTCGGGAGCAGATCAGCGAGGCCGCCGGTCGCAAGAACATGGTGGTGGTGGTGGACGACATCTTTCGCGACATGCGCTTTGCGGGCAAGGAGCTGCCGAGCCTCTACGAGACCTTGCCCGCCGCGCGGCGCGTGCTGGTCGGCTCCTTCAGCAAGTCCTTCATGCCCGGGTTGCGCGCTGGTTTTCTGATCGCGGATCGCCCACTCAAGGAGGCGTTCAGTTCGATCAAGAAGTACATGGATCTGGGCAGTCCGACGCTGACCCAGGCGATCATGGCGCGATTTCTGCGCAGTGGGGGATACCGCGATCATCTGACGAAGATGCGGCCGTTCTACCGCAAGCGCTGCAAGGCCGCGCTCGCGGCGCTCGGTAGTCAGATGCCGGACGGTGTGACTTTCACCCGGCCCCAGGGCGGCTTTCAGCTCTGGGTCCAGTTGCCGCCGGGTTACTCATCGGTGCGGATCTACCTGGCGGCACTCGAGCGGGGTGTGGCCATCTCGCCCGGCCCGGCGCATGACATGGACGGCCGCTACATGAACTGCTTTCGCATCGGCTACGGACAGGCGACGCCGGCGCGCATCACGCAGGGGATCACGACGTTGGCTGCCGTCGTGCGCGAGACCTTCGCGCAGGGTCCGGAAGAACCGACAGCCACGGGACTATAGAAAGGCGAACGGGGATGGAACCACGACTGAAGACAGGATTGGCCGAGATGCTCGAGGGTGGGGTGATCATGGATGTCACCGACGCGGCGCAGGCGCGGATTGCCGAGCAGGCGGGTGCGGTGGCGGTGATGGCGCTCGAGCGCGTGCCGTCCGACATTCGCCGCGACGGGGGCGTGGCGCGCATGGCTTCGCCGGCCAAGATCCGCGAGATCATGGAGACGGTCAGCATTCCGGTGATGGCCAAGGTTCGCATTGGCCACTTCTACGAGGCCCGGCTGCTGGAGGCGCTGGCGGTCGACTTCATCGACGAGTCCGAGGTGCTGACGCCGGCGGACGGGCGCCATCACATCGACAAGCAGGCCTTCGCGGTGCCGTTCGTCTGCGGGGCGCGCGACCTGGGCGAGGCGCTGCGGCGCATCGGCGAAGGGGCGGCGCTGATCCGCACCAAGGGCGAGGCCGGTTCGGGCAACATCATCGAGGCGGTCCGGCACCTGCGGCAGATCAACGGGGCGCTACGTCGGCTGACGTTGCTCTCGGCGGAAGAGCTGATGGCGGAGAGCAAGGAGCTGGGCGCGCCGTACGCGCTGGTCTGCAGTGTCGCCCAGACGGGTCGGCTGCCCGTGCCCAATTTTGCGGCGGGTGGAATCGCCACACCTGCGGACGCCGCGCTCTGCATGTCGCTGGGGGCTGCATCGGTCTTCGTCGGCTCGGGCATCTTCAAGTCGGAAGACCCGCCGGCGCGGGCGCGCGCGATCGTTCGGGCCACCACGCACCACCACGATCCGCTGGAGGTGCTGCGGGTCAGCGAGACGCTCGGTGAACCGATGCCGGGACTGGAACTGGACGGCCTGCCCGAGAGCGCACTGCTCCAGACGCGGGGCTGGTGATGATCGGAGTGCTGGCCCTGCAAGGTGGCTTTGCGGCCCATGGACGAGCACTCGACCGGCTGGGCCGGCCCTGGAGACGCGTGACCCGGGCCGACCAGCTGGACGGGCTGGTCGGCCTGATCCTGCCCGGCGGCGAGAGCACGACGATGGAAATGCTGATGCGGGAGAGCGGATTGGACCAGGCGCTGCGCGACTTCGTCCAGCGCGGCGGGGCCTGCTTGGGCACCTGTGCCGGGGCGATCCTGCTCTCCAGCGGATTTCTCGGACTGCTGGAGATCGATCTCGAGCGCAATGCATACGGGCGCCAGCTCGACAGCGTGGTGCTGGACGGGCGGGTCTACATCCGCGCGCCGCGCATCACCCGGGTCGGCGCCGGCGTCGAGGTGCTGGCCCGCCGCGACGGCGATCCGGTGCTGGTCCGGCAAGGCGCGCAGCTGGCGGCCACTTTCCATCCGGAGCTGAGCGAGGATCTGACGCTGCACCGGATGTTCTGTACTGGATAGCTCGGTATCGACTTTTGCCCTGGGATCGTTTATAGATCAAATAGCATGGCGCCCAGGCTGAAGTTGAAGTGTCCGGACTGCAGCACCCTGCTCGATGTGACCGGCATCGACCCAGGCAGGACCGTACTCTGCCCAAAGTGCGAGCGGCTGATGAAGGTGCCCGACCCCGCGACGGCCAGGCGCGTCACGAGGACCATCGCCAAGCAAGCCAAGCCGCCAGCCGCCAAGCCACCCCAGCCGCCCCCCACGAAACCCGCGATGTCCGACATCGAGGATATCTGGGATGACGACGACTACGACAGCGACAATGAGCTGGCGGGCACCGGCGGAAACCCGGTGTTGGAGACGCTCTCGCTGGGCGAAAGCAAGGGCGACGACAAGATGGCCGAGTTCAAGGACGATGACGGCTGGATCGACTGGAACAAGAAGCGTAAGAGGCAAAGCAGCGGCAGTCTGAAGAGCGTCAGGGATGAAGACCTCGACGACTCCGACGACTCCGACGTTGAGTAGGTGGACCGCGATCGCCTGATCGAGGAGGCGCTGCGGCACCTCGGCGCGGGCAAGATCGAGCCCGCCGTGCTGCTGCCCGTGCTCGGCGCGCTGGCCCAACCGGGCGAGGGCGAGGCCGGGCCGCCGTCGCTGGGCGATCTTGCCCGCGCGCTCGGCGATCGGCAGGGACCGGAGTTCGATAGGCTGCGGGGTCGGCTTCAGCAACTGCGGCTGCAGCAGGTCGGACGTGTCTACGATGCGCGTCGCGCGGGCAGCCCGGTTCCCGATGACTGTCAGCGAGACCTCAACGATCTCCCGCTGGATGTGGCGCTCGGCTGGCGCACGCAGGTCGGGCGGCTGAAGCGGGTCGCGGAGGCGTTGACCTTGCTGGGCGACCGGCTCTTTCTCGCATCCCGCGCGGAGCAGGCGCCCCTGGCCGTCGCGCTGGTCGAGCAGGCTTTCACCCATGCGCTGTCCAGGCTGCGACGCACGCCGACACCCTGGGGCGTGCTGCCGGTCAGCCGGCTAGCCCGCGAGGCCGCCGCGAGCGGCGTGCGCTTGCCCGGGCCGGTCGGAGAGGATGCCCAGGCGAGCAAGGAGGCCGCGGAGGCCGCGCTCGATCGTTACCCGGACAGCCCGCTGCCGGAAGATCTGGACGAGGACCTGCTGCTCGAGGCGCTGGGCCAGCGCTTCGCAAAGGCGGATGAGGCCGACAAGCTGCGCTGGCTGGACCTGATCCTCTGCTGGCCGACCGATCGCGCCGGCCCGTTGATTCTCGAGGTCAGTCAGGCGCCCTGGGTCCAGCAGCGCGCGGCGCTGCTGCTCAAGTTGCGCTTCGGCGGATCGCGCATCAACACCTGGGCCGCGCGCAAGCAGTGGCTCCAGGATCAGCAGCAGCTGCTGCTCCAGGCCGCCCGGCCGCTGGCTGGACAGGCGCCGGAGCTGCTGTTGCTCTGGGCTCTGACCCGGCCGCAGCCTGACGCCGCGCTGGTCGCGGCGCTCGAGCAAAGTTGTACCGAGAACGCGCCGCCGCTGGACGCTGACGCGTTTCTGGATCGCTGGGTGGAGCAGATCGACCCGGCGGAAGCCAGCCTGCTGCTTGATCTGCCGGTGCTCAGCGCGGCGCCGGAAGCGCCCGTCGTTGCGGAACCAGCGCCGGAACCAGCGCCCGCGCCCGAGCCCGAGCCCGAGCCCGAGCCCGCGGCAGCCCCGGTGCTGGAGCTTCGTGCGGCGTCGCCCAGGCCGACACCGCGGCCAGTGCCGATCGCACGCCAGCCACCACCGCCGCGCGTCGCGCCGATCTGGCAGACGCATCTGCGCGGGTTCTTCTCGGAGAACGGCTACCTGTTCATCGGCATCCTGATGGTGCTGGTCGGCGCCTCGCTGACCGCCTTCTTCACCTGGGACAGCGGCTGGCTCTGGCGCTACACCCTGATGCCGGTCCTGCTCGGCGGTTTCACCTTCGCCCTGGCCGGCCTGGGTCAGGTGCTGGAACGACGCGACCCGCGGCTGGTCGGGACCGGCGCGGTATTAAGGGGCGCTGCGATCTGCTTGCTGCCGGCCAACTTCATGGCCGTGGCCTTGCTGGCGGGCGATCCCGACGTCCCGCAAAAGCAGCTGGCGATAGCGGCCTACGGCAGCCTCTACCTGCTGCTGTTCGGTTGGGGCCTGTTCCGTTGGTGCCGCCAGGTACACCCGCGGATCGGCTGGATGATGTCCACGAGCCTGCTGGCGCTCAATTTTCTGGTGCTGCTCGGACCGCTGGCCGAGCTGCTCGGGCAACGCGATTTCGCCCTGCGCCTGACGCTCGGTTGGGGATTCCATCTGGGCTTCCTGATCGCCGGCGCCACCGTGATCTGGTTCAGCCGCGCGGTTCTGACCGAGGCGCTGGCGAACGAACGCAGGGTCACGGTGTTCGTCGGCGCGACCCTCGGCGTGACCCTGCTCGAGGTCTTCGTCTGGGTCCACGGCTCGACGGGCCAGCTGCCGCGGGTCCAGACCTACGCCGCGATGTTGGTCCTGGCGGGCGGGCTGGTGCTGCTGATGGAACAGCGCATCCTCGCCCTGCGCGGCCGCTCGACACAGCACCTCGAGGTGTCCTTTCTGGGCTTCGCTTTGATCCTGCTGGGTGTGCTGATGGGCTTCGGCGAGCCCTGGATGCGCATCGCCTGCCTGTTGCTGGGCGGCCTGATCTGGGTCCTGCAGGCGGTGCCGCGCAAGCAGCCGCTGCACCACGCCATCGGCCTGACGCTGATCTGTCTGGGCGTGGCGTCGATCGGGTTATTGCCTGGCTTTCCCCGGAGCTGGCTGCCGTCGCTGGGCCTGGTGCTCGCACTGGGGCTGGCGTTGCTGGCCGACCGGGAGCGGCCGGCACAGGGGGATGCGGCGCGCGGGTTGCTGGCGGTGGTGCTGATGTTCACCACGCTGACGGCCCTCGTCGCGCAGTGGCGCTTCGACACGCCGCCGCTGATCACCGCGGCTCATCTGCTGGTGATGGCGGGGTTGCTGGGCTGGCGCGCCCGCCGGGAACAATCGCTGATCTGGGTTCACGGCGCGATGCTGATGCTGGCGCTCTGTCTGCCTTACCTGGGATGTGTCGAGCTACGCAGCGCCCGTCCGCGCGGCAATACGATGGCCTTCGGTCTCTCGCTGATCTCGATCTGCTGGCTGCTGGGGATTCGCCTCTCGAGTAGCGGGCTGCTGCGCTCGGCGCGCTCCACGGTGCTCTGGTTCTACGGCGGACTGGCGCTGAGTGCGATGATCCTGCGCGTGCTGTTCGAGGGCGGTCCGGCGGCCGACGCCGGCTGGCAGCGGCTGTTGATCGACTACAGCGGGCCGCTGCTGATGGCCGTCGTGCTGTTCGTCACCACCTACCACTCCCGCTCGCTGGTGCCGGCCGGCATGGCGATGCTGATCCTGATCATCGTCTTCCCGGAGTTGAAGGCACAGTTCAAGCAGACCTTCGACCGGCTGGCCTTTGGCTCGGGGCTCGGCAGCGCCTGCTCCGCCCTGGCGATGGGCCTGCTCTGCTTTCCGCTGCGACGCTGGAAACGGCTCGAGGCGCTCGGTCCCGGCGACCTGTACCTCGGGCGCACGCCCTTCCCCTTGCAGCGCTTCGACCACACGTTGTTCACCTTGCCGCTGGTGGTCTCGGTCATCTTCCTGATCGTGCGCACCGAGAGCTGGACCCTGCTGCAGAACATGGCCAAGCATGACGGCGGGCTGGTCGGGGTCAAGACGGCCCTGGCGCTCGCGCTGACCGGCGTCAGCTGGACCCTGATGGCCATCTATCTGCGCAAGGACCGGCGGGCGGTGGTGGCCACCCATCTGGGCTGGTTCTGGTTGCTGGTCGGGGTCAGCTTCGCTTACATGAAGCTGGCGCCGCAGGCGCGCTGGCCGGTGCCCTGTCTGCTGCTGCTGGGCCTGATGAGCCTGCTGTACGGCTTCTATCAGTTCGTCCTGGTCCCGCGCGCGCCGTGGGCCGAGGCGCTGCTGGCCCGACCGACGCATCAGGTGCTGGCGCACGGCAGCCTGGCGGTGACCCTGTTCGTCGCATTCGAGCTGCTGGGCGGCGGCACGCTGGCCGCGCCGATGTGGCAGTTGCTGGTATTGCTGGCGGCGCTGCTGGTCTGGCACGGGCTCTCGACTGGAGAGCCGATCCACGGCATGGCGCTCTGCGCGCTGGCGCTGGTCTGCGTGCTGGCCGAGAAGCTGCCCGGCGTCGGCGCGCTGACGGAGCGGTTGCGCTTCGACCCTGGACTGCGGCTGGTGCTCTGGGCCACCGTCGCGATCGCGATGTTGCAGGGTGCGCTCGAGTTCTGGCACGAGCGGTCTGTCGGACTGTACCGGCCGTTCAGTGCGTTCGTCGCGCTGGTCAGCCTGGCCTGTGGTCTGGTCGCCGGAGTCGGGCTGCTCCAGGGCGGGTCATTGACGCTGCTGGATCAGCTGATCCTGATCGCGCTGCTGCTACGTGTCGGTCGAGACAATGCCTCCGGGCTGCCGATGGTCGTGGCTTGCCTGCTGGCCTACCTGGCGGCGCATCATCGGTTGCTCGAGGGCGAACCGTTTCTGGATGGACGGCTGCTGATCCTGGCGGTTCCCTGGCGGCTGGCGATGTTCGCGCTGCTGATGGCCGCGGCGGGGACCGGCCACGAGCTGTTCTGGGATCGCCGTCAGATCCGCTATGGCGGCCCGGCACCGCTGCCCTGGATGGCGGCGCCGATCGTGCCCTGGCTCTGCCTGCCGGCCGCCGCGATTGCCTGTTTCGCCGTGGTCGGGCAGAGCGCATGGGGGCCCTGGCGCGGCGAACCGATCCAGTTGCTGGCGCCTTATCTGGGGCTGCTGACCCTGGGCCTGATCGGACTGTTGTGGCGCGCGCCTGTCTTTCTCGGCGGCGCCGTGGCGATGCTCTCGCTGGGCAACGTCCACAGCGTACGGCTGCTCGGCGGCGAGTCGTTGATCGAACGCGGTCTGTCGGAGCCGCACCTGATCTGTCTGGGGCTCGGCGGCAGCTTGATCCTGACCGCGCTGCTCGGACGACTGGAGGCGTTGCGCGATATCAGC
>CAZMLI010000050.1:0-17251 GCA_964566865.1 uncultured Planctomycetota bacterium | reverse complement strand
CTCGGGCTCCACGAACAGCTCTTCGACGCCCTCCGGTGGCAGATCTCTGAATTCCGGCTTCAAGCGGCGGAAGTGTTTGCGTGCAAAATGGACCAGCATGCCACCCAGCGCAATGATCAGGGCCATATTGACGAACCGCTCCAGGACCGAATCTCCCCTCGCTGCGATGTTGATCTCGGGCAACGCCAGCAAGCTGAGCGGGACTCGCAGGTCGGGGAACAGCGGCAGAATCGCCAGTTGCAAGGCGAGCAAGATCAGACTGACCAGCAGCATTCCGCGCAGCGTGGGCGCGGCGCGAGCCGGCCGTGAGACGGCGAAGTCGTACAGTCGTTGCTCCTGATGTCGGGTCAGCAGCGCCCAGGTCATCAGCAGCATGAAGCCGACGACCAGCAGCGGCAGGCCGCTCGGCGCGATGATCGAGGCGCTGATCACAAGCAGCAGCGAGTTGAACAGCAGCGCCGGGTAAGCCCAGTCGACGACAATCGTCGGGCACAAGCCCAGCTGGCAGAACAGCAGCAACGGGATCACCTCCCGCAGGTCCCCTTCACTCGCGGCCAGCAGGCTCAACAGCACGATCGTCGCGAGCATGTAGTACAGCACCAACGCCAGCACCACCCCGCGCTTCAAGCTCTCCATCAGATGGCCAAAGCTGCGGCGCAGGAACCAGCTGACCAGCAACGCGGCGACAATCAGCTGCCCGATGGGATCGATACCCGCGCTCACGAGCAGGCCCGCTGCGCAGGCCAGCAGGCAGGTCGCACTGCCGGTCAGATGCTTGAGCCGGGTGATCGCCAGCACCGGTTCGCGGATCATGGCGCGCCCTGTAGCACCGGGATATGCTCCCAGGCCTGATCGAAGTAGGGCGCGAGTTCGCCTTCGGCACGGACCAGATAGGTCACCGCCCATTGCGCCAGCGCGTCGGCCAGATCGTCGGAGCTCCAGTGACCGATCTCGCGCTCGCGCAGCTTCAAGAAGGACTCCTGGTCGATCACGATCGGCAGCGGCGTCACCTGGCGCGCGCGACAGATGGCCAGCAGCTCCGCGACCGTCTGCTCGTCCTGGTTGGCGCTGGTAAAGATCATCACGGCGGCCGACCCTCTCGGCAGTTTCCTCAAGTGCAAGCCCAGCAGCTCGCAGAACGGCAGCTCGCCGTCCTGCCGCACCTCGACCAGCGCCGAGAGGATGCGCAGCAACTGACGCTGCCCCGCCCCCGGCGGCACGAAGAGGTTCTGCTGGCCGGCGCCGTAGAGCTGCACCAGCCCTCTGCCGGCGAGCGTCTTGCGCGCCAGGCTGGCGGCGATCTTGACCGAGTATTCCACGGTCGACTTCTGCCCCAGCCCGCTCAGATTGCGGGCTTCCAGGTCGAGGAAGATCGTCATGTAGCGAGCGACCTCCCGGTCGAACTCCTTGATCACCAGCTTGCCGCGACGCGCGGTCGTCGGCCAGTGCACCGTGCGCAGCTCGTCCCCGTGGCGATACTCCCGCGTGCCATGGAACGAGGGGCTGGCGCCGATGTGGTTCTGCGAGACCAGTCGTGCCGCCTGCCGCGGACTCTCGCCCCAGAGCGCCACCCGATCCAAGGCGATCGTTGCGGGATAGACCAGAAACTCACAGAACAGCGGCAGGCTGCGCTTGTGCTCGAACAGTCCCAGCGGATCGGACAGCCGCAGCGTCACGGGCCCGATCTCGTAGCGGCCGCGCCGCTTGAAGCAGTGGGCCTGATAGGACAACGAGGCGATCTGCCCGCGTTCGATCGGATCGGCGGCGAGGATACGCTTGTGGCTCAGTTCGGCCGGCATGAAACGGTCCGCGATCTCGAGCATGAAGACGGGCAGCCGGCCACGGTTGGCGACGAACAGTTCAGCGCTGACGGCCTCGTCCTCGAACGCACCGGGCACGAGCCGCCGGCGAATCTCCAGCCGCTTGATCTGATAAGCCCCGAGCAGCCACATGCCGATCAGGAACGAGAGCTGGACGGCCGCCCAGGCAATCAGGATCGTCCGCTCGCGCGTCAACCCCGACCAGAACAGCAGGATCGTGGTCAACGCCAGCAGGTTGCGCAGCCGCCAGAGCTGGAAGGTCGTGTGGTCAGTTCCCATCGCCCTCGACCTTCGCCTGCAGCTCGCGGACTCTTGCCGCCATTCGCGCCCGGTTCTTCTTGGGCGCCCATTGAAGCGCCTTGCGATAGGCCACGAGCGCGGGTCGCAGCCGGCCCAGGTGTCTGAGGGCCAGGCCATAGTTGGCCCAGACGCTCCAGTTGCGCGTCATGCCCAGTTTGACGATCGCCTCGAGGTCCTTGACCGCCGACGCGGGCTGTTTGGCCAGAATGTAGACCCAGGCGCGTTGATAAAGCCGCTGGGGGTTCTTCGGCTGCGCCACGAGCGACTGGCTCAGATCGGCCAATGCGGCGGGGTATCTGCCGATCTTGCGATAGAGGTACCCGCGATGAAAGCGTGCCAGTCCGTGGCCCGGCTGGCGCTCGATCACCTTGCCGAAGTCCTCGATCGCGCCCGCCACGTTGCCGGTCAATTTGCGCGCCAGACCCCGGTTGTACCGACACTGCACCGACCTGGGCGCGAGCGCCACGGCCCGATCGAAGTCAGCCATCGCCGCCTTCACTTTCTTGGCGCCAAAAAATATCTTCGCCCGGTGCAAATAGGCCAGCGGCGAAGGGTCGACCTCGATCGCGCGATCCAGATCCCGCCGCGCAGCTGGCAGATCGCCCGTGTCGCGCAGGACCAGCGCGCGGGCGACCAACGCAGACCCCATCTCCGGGTCCAGTTCGAGGCAGCGGTCGAAGTCTGCGCGCGCGCGCGCGAATTCTTTACGCCGATAGAACAGTTCGCCCCGGTACAGCCGGAACCTCGCAGCTTTCGGGGCGAGCGCGATCGCCTTCTCATAGTCGGCGAACGCCAAGGGCGCCAGGCCCATCGCGCGATACACGTTGCCCCGGTTGCCATATCCGCTGGCGTAATTCGGTCGCAGTGCAATCGCCCGCTGGATATCGGCCAGCGCACCCTTCAGATCACCCCGCTGTTTACGAATCACGCTTCGATTGCTCCAGGCGACGGTGAGCCAGGGGTTCAGCTTCAACGCGGCGTCATAGTCCAGCCGCGCTCGCTCGGCCTGCCCGCTGATCTGGTAGGCAATTCCGCGCACCAGCCGAGCCCAGGCGAAATGCGGACGGCGGCGGAGCGCCTGGGTGCAGTTCTCGATACGCGTCAGACCCGAACCCTGACAGGCCCGCAGCAGCCAGTACTCCTCGGTTCCTAGTTGCCCCTCGAAGCGTTGCAAGCCCTCGGCGCAGAGCGCTTCGGTCCGCTGCCGCTCCTTGGCTGCGAGGGCACGATAGGCGAGCCCCAGATGCAGATCGATCGGCCGGACGCGGCTCGCAGACATCGGCTGTTGTTTCATCCGCCGCAGGGCCTTGCTGGCCCACAGCTCCCGCACGGATTTGAGCTCCGACGGCGACAGGCCGTCGTGCATCAGCAGCGCAGCCAGCATCCGACGGGTCAGCACGCGGGCCAGCAGGTACTGGATCAAGCCGTCGCTCGGAGCCGCTTGCTCAGCCCGCAGCAGGTAGTGCTGCGCGCGTATGTCGTTCCCCAGCAGATACCAGCCCTCCCCCAGCAAGCGCAGCCCCTCCAGCTTCGTATCCGGCTGTTCGGCGAACTGCTCCAGCGCGATGCGCAGCTCGCGGGTGGCGCGCTGGACATCGACGGATTCGAGATAGAAGCTGGAACGCAGGTCGCGGATCTGTCGGGCAAGCGAGGAAGACGATTGGGTCGGCGCGGGCTCCGGCGCAGGGGCGGGCTGCGCCGCAGGCGTGGCCCGCTTCACCAACCTCTGGTCTAGCGCTCGGCGACCACGCTGCTGCGAGATCAGCGCCAGCAGCAACAGCAGCAACAGCAGGCCAAGCAACAGGACCAGGCGGCGCCCAGGCACCGCGCGCCAGATGCTGGTCGTCGTGCGCGCCGTGATCTCCAGTCCACTGGACAGACGCTGCAAGTCCTGCGCCATCTCGACCGCGCTGGCGTACCGCTGCTCCGGCTCTTTGCTCAGCGCGAGCATGCAGATCGAGCCCAGCGGCCCGGGCGGCGTGGGCGGTTGATGTTCGAGAATCTGCTCGAACAGCTCGGCCTGCGTCTGGCCCAGGAACGGTTTCTCACCGGTCAGTAGTTCGTAGCCGATCACGCCCAGCGCCCAGACATCGGCCGCGGGCCCGATCTCATCATGACGGCCAGTCACCATCTCGGGCGCCATGTAATACGCCGTGCCCATCAACTGTCCCGTCCGGGTCAGCCGCGTCATGTCATCGAGCTGGGCCAGTCCGAAATCGGTCACGACCGCCCGTCCAGACGGGGTGATAAGGATGTTGGCCGGCTTCAGGTCGCGATGCAGAATGCCCTGGCTGTGGGCCACGCCGATCGCCTCGGCCACCTGCGTCAGCAGATCCTGCGGCGCGAGTTGCCGCTCCAGCGGCGCACCCTCGATCAGCTCCATCACGATGAAGTGCAGCGGCCCGTCGTCCAGTTCCAGTTGCCCGACCTCGTGGATCGCGACGATGCCGGGGTGGTGCAGGCGCGCGGCAGCGGTCGCCTCGCGCCCCAGACGCTCGACCGCCTGCCCTCCCGCGTCCGGACGCAGCACCTTGATCGCGACGCGGCGGCCCAGATCAGGATCTTCCGCCTCGTAAACCACCCCCATCCCACCGCGAGCAATTTCACGGTGAATGCGGTACTTACCCAGCCTACGCATGCTGCGCCGCCCAGGCGTGCAGATCAGGCAGCGACGCCTGCTCAGTCATCCAGCTCGACGGGCACGGTCACCTCGCGCAGGATCTCCGAGACGATCGTCTCGGGCTTGGTCTGCCCCAGCTGCGCCTTGGCCGACAGCACCAGGCGATGCGCAAGCACCGCGGGGGCCAGTTGCTTGACATGGTCGGGCGTGATGAACGACTCGCCGCCCCGAACCAGGGCGAGGCTCTGCGCGGCGCGCATCAGCGCCAGCGCGGCGCGCGGGCTGGCCCCCACATCGAGCTCGGGGCGCTCGCGGGTCTTGCTGACGATGCGAACGATGAAGTCCTTGATGCTCTGGTCGACCGACACGGCGCGCGCCGCCTGCTGCAGTGCCAGGATGCCATCCAGTGTCAGCACCTCCGACACCTCCGACATCGGGTCGCCCTGCTGCCGATCGGTCAGAATCTGAATTTCATCCTCCGAGGCCGGATAGCCGATCGAGATCCGCATCAGGAAGCGGTCGAGCTGGGCCTCGGGCAACGGATAGGTCCCCGCCAGCTCGATCGGGTTCTGCGTGGCGATGACGAAGAACGGCGAGGGCAACGCATGGCTGATGCCGTCGGCGGTAACTTGCGCCTCCTCCATCGCCTCGAGCAGACTGGCCTGCGTCCGGGGCGTCGCGCGATTGATCTCGTCGGCCAGCAGGATGTTGGCGAAGACCGGCCCCTGATGGAAGTTGAATTCTCCCTCGCGGTAAATCGACGTGCCGGTGATGTCGGCCGGCAGCAGATCCGGGGTGAACTGGATCCGACTGTAGCGGGCGCCGACCGAGGCGGCGAGGGCGCGCGCGAGCACGGTCTTGCCGACACCCGGCACATCCTCGATCAGCAGGTGCCCGCCGGCAACCAGCGCGACCACCGTGCGCTCGATCACCTGCGGCTTGCCCAGAATCACGCGACCCAGCGAGTCCAGCAAGGCCTGAATCGACTGCGTCTGTTCGGCCAGTTGCGCACTCATTTGCGTGCTCATTTGCGCTCCGGTCCGGCCACGACGAGCGTGACGTGTTCGGGGTTCAGATGCGTGCGCGCGACGCGCTGTACATCGGCCGTCGTGATGCGCTCGATCCAGCCGGGATAGTCGGCGCGGTAATTGCCGAGCTTGAACCGCTCGACAACCTGCATGTAGCCGCAGAGCTGGCGCACGGTCTCGAACTTGAAGGCAAAGCTCCCGGTCAGATAGGCCTTGGCGCCCGCCAGTTCCTCCGCCGAGACAGGCGTGTCGCGAATGCGCGCGATCTCGGCCAGCATCCCGTCGATCGCCGGCTGCTCGTTCTCCGGCGCGGTCCCGATGTAGGCGTGAAAGGTCCCGGGCTCGGCCTGGGCCGAGGCGGTGATCGAGGCGTACACCGTATAGGCCAGCCCTTGCTCGTCGCGCAGGCAACAGGACAGGCGATCGGTAAAGCCCGCACCCATGCCGAGAATGTGGTCCAGCACCTGCAGGCTGTAGAAGTCCGGATCGCTGCGCCGGATACCCAGATGGCCGAGGTAGATGTGGCACTGTTTACGGGCCAGCGGAACGCGCACAGTTCGCTTGCGCCGCTGACGGCTGACCCGCGTGATCTTGACCGGCGGGGCGTCGCGCACCGGCAGCCGCCCCCAGCTGCGGTCGAGCCGTTCGATCAGCGCGCCCGCCTCGAAGTCACCCGAGATCGAGAGCACTGTTTGATGCGGGCTGAAGTGGGCCCGATGGTGCGCGACGCAATCCGCGCGTTTGAGCCGAGCCACCGTCTGTTGATAGCCGCGCGACGGCCGCGCGTAGGGGTGTCCGCGATAGACGGCGGCGTCGAAAGCCAGGCGCGCCACCTCTTGCGGACTGTCCTGTGCCGCCAGGATCCCGGTGAGCTGCTGCTGGCGGACTTTTTTCAGCTCCGCGGCCGGGAAGCGGGGCGCAAACAGGCACTCGCGCAGCAGCCCCAACCCCAGCTCGAGATCCTGCTTGCGGACCTCGAGCGAGCCGCCGATCGAATGCGTGACCAGCTCCCCGCCGACCGAGTCGATCAGCTCGGCGATCTCCGGCCCGCTGTGGGCGCGGCTGCCCTCGCTCAGCATCTGGCCGGTGAGCGAGGCCACCCCCGCCTGCGCGGCGGGCTCGCGACTCTGGCCCGCCGGCACGAACACCTCCACCGCGATGATCGGCAAGTCCGCCTTGGGCAAGAGCAACAGGACCAGGCCGTTGGCACAGACATGACGCACCGACTGCAGGCTGTCGCCCGTACCCGCCGACTGCGCTCCGCGCAGCGCGCGCCTCATCCGCGCGCCCCGTACGGCAGGCCCAGACCGACGGTTCGGTTGCGGCGGGTGAAGTACTTGCAGGCCACGCGCTGCAGATCGTCGGCCGTCACCGACTGGATCCCGTCGAGGTATCGACCGAGCAGGCGATGGTCGCCGAGCACCGCGAAGCGCCCGACCATCTCGGCCCAGTCGTAGATCCGCTCCATCGAGAACAGAAAGCCCGTGGAGATTTGATTGCGCACCTTCTCGATCTCGCGATGCGTGATCCGTCCGGTTCCGACACGCTCGATCTCCCGGATCAAAGCCCGCTCGGCTTTCTCGATCGGCACCTCCGGCGAGAGATCGCCGTAGACCCAGAACAGGCCCTGCTCCCGCTTGGCCTCGTTGTAGGTATCGATGAAGCGCATCAACTGCTTTTGCTCGACCAGCTTGCTCACCAGCCGCGACGACTTGCCCTCCGCGAGCAACGCCTCGACCACCTCGAGCGCCGGATAGTCGGCATGCCCGAACGGCGCGGTATGAAAGACCATCTGCAAGCGGGGCACACGATGGTCACTCTCGACCACGACCCGACGCTCGCCCTTCTGCGGCGGCTCGGCACCGGTCAACGGCAGGCTGGGCTGGCCCGACCGCAGGTGGGCATAGGCCACGCCGACCTGTTGCGCGACCCGATCGGGCTCGACATCCCCGCAGACCACCTGGATCGCGTTGGCGGGATGGTAGTGCTGGCGATAGTAGGCGCGCACGGACTCCGGCGTGAAGCGCTCGATGTCCTCCTGCCAGCCGAGAATCGGATGGCGGTAGGGATGGTAGCGATAGGCCACCGCCCGCAGCTCCTGATCCAGCGCACCCCAGGGGGAGTCCTGGTCGCAACGCAGCTCCTCGAGCACGACGTTGCGCTCCGCGGCAAACTCGACAGGATCGAACAGACAGCCCGACATCCGATCGGCCTCGATCTCGAGCGCCTTCTCCCAGCGATCCGAGGCGAAGACGAAGAAGTAGCTGGTATAGTCCCGGCTGGTGAAGGCGTTGTTGCGGCCCCCGAGTGACTGCGTGATCTTGTCGATCAGCCCCTTGCCGAGGCGCCGCGTGCCCTTGAACATCAGGTGCTCGAGGAAGTGCGAGACGCCCGTTTGCCCCTGCTGTTCGCGCGCCGAGCCGGTGCGATACCAGATCATCGAACAGACGATCGGCGCGCTGTGACGCGGACCGACCAGCAGGGTCAGGCCGTTGGCGTAGCGATACTCGTGCAGTCCACTGCGCTCGTCGTAGTCGTGCGATGTCGGCTCGGCGGTCGACGAGCGAGCCCGCCGTTTTCGGGTCTTGGCGCTCAACGCTTTCGGCGGCCCTTCCTGGGCTTCCTGGCACCCTTCTTGCCTCCCTTGACCTCGCTGCGACCCTTGTGCTCGATACACTCGTAGAGCATGCGGACCTCTGCCGGGCTCAAGCGGCGGCTGGCGCCCAGCGGCAGCTTCGACAGCGTCAAGGGGCCCAAGCCGATCCGCTTGAGATGGAACACGGTGTGGCCATGGCGCGCAAAAACCCGGCGGATCTCGCGGTTCATGCCCTCGCGCAAGACCAGCTCCATCGTCGTCACCTGCGTCCCTCGACGCTTGATGCGCAGCTCGATCTTGCCCGTCTTGCCTTCGGCCAGATGCACGCCGCCGCGAATCTTGTCCACCACCGACCCCGGAACGCGGCCGCGTGCCTTGACCCGGTAGGTCTTGGGGATCTCGTAGGACGGATGCGTCAGTCGATGGGCCAGCCAGCCGTCGTTGGTCAGCAGGATCAGCCCCTCGGAGTGCTCGTCCAGCCGCCCCACGGTGTAGAGCCGGAGCTTTGTCTCGACCAGGTCGATCGCACGGGTCTTGCGCTCGTTGGCCGCGTTGGTACAGATCACACCCGGTGGTTTGTTGAGCAGAAAGTAGATCTTGTGCTGCAGCTTGACCCGCTGGCCTTCGACGCGCACATCGGACTGGCCCGGTATCACACGATCCCCGGGCGAGCGAACCACCACGCCGTCCACCTCGACCAGCCCCTCGGCGATCAGCTGGTCGCAGTGGCGACGCGAGCCGAGGCCGGAGTCGGCCAGGAACTTGTTCAAACGTACCTCGGGCTCAGTCATTGCAGGTCGCAATCAAGATCTCCGCCTGTCCCTCGAGCGTCACCGAGGGCATCACCGCTGGAATCAACGCCGTACGGCCGCGTCCGAGCGCCTCCCCCGAGACCGTCGCGCGACCGGAGAGACAGACGACGATCATCGGACGGCCGTCGGTCGGCTGCTGCCACTGGCCGTCGAGCGCCAGCCGCCAGAGCCTGAAGGCCGTGCCCTCGACCAGCTGCGTCAGCGGGCTGCCTGGCTCGCCCTTGGGCACCACAGGCGCCTGCCAGGGACCGAAATCCATCACGGCCAGACCCTGGTCCAGATGCAGCTCGCGCGGCTTGCCGTCCAAGCCCATCCGGCCCCAATCATAGAGTCGATAGGTCAGGTTGCTCGACTGCTGGATCTCCGCGAGCACCAGCCCAGGGCCAATCGCGTGCACGGTGCCGGCCGGCAGGTGGAACACATCGCCCGCCGCCACATCGACCCGCCGCAGCAGCCGGTCCAGCGAACCCTGAGCGATGGCCTCGCGCACCGCTGCCGGCGTGGTGGGCGAGCTGAAGCCGAGGTAGATATGGGCCCCCGGATCGGCCTTCAGCACGTACCAGGCTTCCTCTTTGCCCAGATCTCCGTACGGGGCCGCGGCGCAGTCGTCCGGATGCACCTGAAGCGAGAGCACCTCGCGGCAGTCCAGGAACTTGAACAGCAGCGGAAAACGATCTGCGCCGGACAGGCCGACCAGGGCCTGCGACGCGCCGGACATCAGCTCGGCGACGGTCCGGCCCGCCAGTGGCCCGCTCCGCACCGAGGCGCTGCCCTCGGGTCGATCGGAGACCTCCCAGGCCTCGCCAATCGGTGGCCCGGCCGGTAAATCCTTGTCCAGAACGGTCGCCAGCTCTGTTCCGCCCCAGGGCCTGGGCTGGAATACCGGGTCGAGCAGAAGGGGAGCCGGCGGTAGGGTGATTCCGCTTTGCATGGCTTGAGACGCTCAGTATAATGCGGCGCGTCTGTCGACGCAATAACTTATGGCACAAGAAGATAAACAGACCAAGCCACCCTGGATGTTCCTCGTTGTGGTGGCAATTGGGGTCGCCAGCGACCTCTGGACGAAGGTCTGGGCCTTCCGCACCTTCACCTTCCACAAGCAGGATCCACTGCTCGGCGACTGGCTGACCTTTCAGCTGGCCTACAACCGCGGCGCAGTCTGGGGCATTCTGCAGGGGCGGGTCGATCTGCTGGCGACCTTCTCGGTGCTGGCCGTCCTGTTCATGCTCTACATCCTCTACGCGGAGCCCAAGCGCACGCTCTATTTCCAGGTCGTGCTGGGCCTGATCGTCTCCGGGGCGCTGGGCAACCTGTACGACCGCGTGGTGCACGACCAGGTGCGGGACTTCATCGTCGTCTGGCTCGGGGATTACCGCTGGCCCACATTCAACATCGCCGATGCCTGCATCTGCGTGGGGGTCACGCTGTTTCTGCTGCGAGAGATGATCTACGGGGAGCCCGCGGAAGGCAAGAAGAAGTCCGCCAAGGCCTCTTAGGAGCTGTTGTTGCTGCGGGCGATCTTCCGCAGCGCATCTTCCTCGGAGTTGTGAACCTCGAGAATCTGCAGTCCACCGAGATGCTCGAAGACCGACTGCACCTTCGGGCTGAGATCGACCAGGATCAGCCGCTTTTTCTCCAGCCCGGCCCGTTCGTTGAGAACGACCACCTCGGCAAAACCGGCGCTGTTGACGTAATCGACCCCGCTGAAGATGATCAGGATGTCGTTGAGCGTGCTGGCCGTGACGATCTCATGGAGCCGTTCGAGACATTTCGAGGAATCGATGATTCCAACCAGCTCCACCACCATCGTCGGCGGCGAAGTCGTCTCGCGCACGTTGAAAAGCAGCTTTACTGTCATCCCAAGGCCTCTCTATTCTTGAAGAAGGACACTTCTGTGTACTCCCCCTTCTTCGTATTGACCACCCAGCCGTCCATGAACTTGTCGACGAGGTGCAGGCCAGTGCGACTCGAATCCGGGAACTTCCGATCAAAGTCGCGGTATCGCTTGTAGTTGAACGGGATGCCGCCTTCGTCGCGAACCCGGATGAAAATTCCCTTCCGGTCCAGCGTCACCTTGACCGTGATCAGGTTGTCGCCGTGCTTGGGTGACCCGTGCTTGAAGGCGTTGCTGAACACCTCGTCCGCCGCGACCTTGATCTTGAAGCAATCGATGTCCGAGAAGCCGATCTCGCGCGCCAGCTGGTCACAGATATCCCGGACGATCGGAATATAGAGGTAGCGACCGGGAAACTGCATGATGATCGTATCACCCCGGCTGACATCCAGGCTGCGGATGATCTCTTCCTCGGCGTCGACCAGGATCTCCTTGTCCAGATCCTCGGTATGCTCTTCGATGTAACTCGCGAGCTTGGCACGAGTTTCTTCGTTCATCCGCGGGAACCGCGCCGCGATGAACACCTCGAAGCCCCGCAGCCAGCTGTTCTCCACCCGCACGACCTCGGTCACCTGTGGCTGAATGCCGGCATCGAGGTTGAAAACGGTCTGAAACTCCTTGTCGAAGAAGAGCTGCTCCAGCTTGGGGAAGTTGAGCAGGACGAAGGCGTTGTTGACGAGTTCGTTGATCACGAACTCCTCCTTGCAACGCAGAAAAGCCGAGAACCCGGAGACACTGACGTCGTTTGTCATCCCCGTGTAGACTTTACTCGTATCGTCCGTAAGTTGGACTGGTACCTTGACTTTGAGTCGTCTAGCCCGATCGTCGAAGGACATGGAGGCGAGATCCTAGCATGGGGTCTGAACAGTGTCAACGGCGGCAGAAGGGCTGCATCAAGCCGACTCGGATGAATTAACCCTTGACACTACTGGGGATGCACACTATTTAGTGGGATTCCCCGAAAGACTCTAGGGGTGTCGCTTTCTCTAAGTGGGTATTGCCCACTTTTTTTATTGCCCTGATCGAAGCGCAATAAACGCAGGGCCGGGAGTGGCCGCAGAGGTATAAGATGAAGCCAGCAGAGATCTTGAAACTAGTGGAGTTCATCCACAAAGAAAAGGACATCGACAAAGAGATCATCTTTGAAGGAATCGAGACCGCCCTCCTGACCGCTGCAAAGAAGCGCTATGGCGTCGATCGCGCGCTGTCCGTCACCGTCGACCGCGAGAACGGCTCCATAACGGCCAACGACGAGTACGGCGACCCCCTCGACCTGGATGAGTTCGGGCGCATTGCGGCCCAGACCGCCAAGCAGGTGATCATTCAACGTTTGCGCGAAGAAGAGCGCAACGTGATCTTCGATGACTTCGAGAAGCGCAAGGACGACATCGTCCTGGGGACGATTCTGCGCTTCGAGGGCCCCAACCTGGTGATCAACCTGGGCAAGACCGAGGGGTTCCTGCCCAAGAAGGAACAGGTCCGCGAAGAACGGTATCAGGTGGGCGACCGGATCCGGGCCTATGTCAAAGAGGTCAAGAAGGTCGGATCCCGCGTGCGGATCATCCTGACCCGGACCCACAAGGACTTCATCCGCCGCCTGTTCGAGCTCGAGGTTCCCGAGATCGGCCAGGAGGTGATCCTGATCAACGAGATCGTGCGGGAGCCGGGTTATCGGACCAAACTGGCCGTCAGCTCGAGCAATCCGCGGGTCGACTGCGTCGGCGCCTGCGTCGGCGTGCGCGGCAGCCGGATCAAGAACATCATCGACGAGCTGTCCGGCGAGAAGATCGACATCATCCGCTGGGACGAGAATACCGAACAGCTGATCAAGAACGCGCTCAAGCCGGCCGAGGTGATCGAGGTCGTGCTGGATCATGACGAGCAACGCGCCACGGCGCTGGTGCCGAATCACCAGCTCTCCCTCGCGATCGGCAAGCGCGGACTCAACGTCCGCCTGGCCTCGATGCTGGCGGGCTGGGAGATCGACATCCTCAATCAGCACCAGATGCGCGACCGCGAGCGGGAGACGATTCACATGATGATGAGCCTGCCGCACATCACCGAGTCGATGGCCCAGACGCTGTACTTCAACGGCTACAAGACACTCGACGACCTGGTCGAGCTCGGGTCGGATCAGCTCTCGCGCCTCGATGGCATGGACGAGGACAAGGCGACCGATTGCATCGAGACGATCGTGCGATTGCTGAGCGAAGCGCACGAGGAGGCCCAGGAACCCGCATCGGAGACCGCGCCAGAGACCGCAACGGAGACCGCGCCAGAGACCGCATCGGAGACCGCGCCAAAGACCGCGCCAGAGACCGCATCGGAGACCGCACCGGAGACCGCTGCGACGGAGGAATCAGCCGGGGCTGAAGTCCTGGAGCAGGCCTCGGCTGCCGAGAACGGCGACGCACCCCCCGAGCAGGACGTGAAACAAGAGACTGCCGCCGCGCCCGAGAAGGATTGAGGCGCGGCCTTGAGCAACCAAGACCTTGAGTACCAAGACGGAGGCGTAGGAATTGGCCATTAAACTGTACCGCCTGGCTAAGGATGTCGAAATCCTGGAGGCGGAGATACTCGAGTATGCCCAGCAGGCTGGGTTGAAAATCAAAAGTCATCTCGAGACGGTGTGCGGCGAGGACGAACTCGAACTGCGCAGAGTGCTCGGAGAGAACGGGTGCGACGTCCCGCCGCCCGTCTCGTACGCCGAAGACACGCCGCAGGCGGTAAGAGACACCATCGCCGAGCTGACCGCGCCCGTGGTCTCTCGAAAAGAGCCCGAGCCGGTCGAAGAAGAACCCGAGCCCGAAGCGGCCGCTGAAGTCGTCGATGAGGCGCCCGAGACCGAGGAGCCCGTCGCGGACACCGAGAGCGAAAGCAAGAGCGAGGCCGCGGAGCAGCAGGCCGAGCCGGAGCCTGTCGCGGAAGTCGCGGAAGTCGACGAAGTCGCGGAAGACAAGCCCGCCGACACCGAGACTGAAAGCGAAGCACCGACCGAGCCGGAGAAGCCGCAGGGTGTGAGGGTCTTCGATGAAAATCCCGCGGCGGCGCTGATTGCAGCGGGCGGAGCGACACATGGCCGGTCCAAAACCAAGCGCTCCGAAAAAGAGCAGCAGATCCTGACCAAGAAGCTCGAGGAGCTGCGTCACCGGGATCGCGGCGTGGCGAAGGTCACCCGTCCGACCCGTCACCCGAAGAAGGCGCGCCCCCAGCAGACCCGGGGCATCCCGAACAAGAAGGACCGCAAGCGCGAGAAGCAGGAGCTGCAGGCCAAGCTGCGCGAGAAGCGCGAGAATACGATCGCCCGACGCAGCGCGATCCAGATCTCCCTACCGATCACGATCAACCAGCTCTCGCAGGAGCTCGGCATCAAGGCCGGCATGATCATCCAGTATCTGATGAAGGAACACGGTCAGATGGCGACGATCAATCAGCACGTCGACGCCGAGACCGTCGAGCTGATCGCGCTGGAGTTCGAGAAGGATGTGGAGGTCAAGCGCACGAAGGCCGCCGAAGAGCACATCAGCGAGCTCGAGGAAGGCAAGGAGGAGATTCGCAAGGAGGACCTGCGGCCGCGTCCCCCCGTGGTTGCGATCCTGGGACACGTCGATCACGGCAAGACCTCGATTCTGGACAAGATCCGCCAGTCCAACGTGCAGGCCGGCGAGGCCGGCGGCATCACGCAGAACATCTCGGCCTGGCAGGTGAAGTACAAGGAACACGAGCTGACCTTCATCGACACCCCGGGTCACGAAGCCTTCACCGAGATGCGCGCCCGCGGCGCGCACGCCACCGACATCGTCGTGCTGGTCGTTGCCGCGGATGACGGCGTCATGCCGCAGACGATCGAGGCGATGAACCACGCCAAGGCCGCCGAGGTGCCGATCATCGTCGCGCTGAACAAGATCGACAAGGAGAACGCCAACCCCGAGAAGGCGCTCCAGCAGCTTGCCGGTCACGGCCTGCAGTCGGAGTCCTGGGGTGGCGACACCCCGGTGGTGCCCTGCTCCGCGATCACCGGCGAAGGCATCGACGACCTGCTCGAGATGATCGAACTCGTCGCCGAGGTGCAGGAGCTGCAGGCCAACCCGAACATGCGAGCGGACGGGCTGGTGCTCGAAGGCCGCAAGGACGAAGGCGTGGGCAACCTGGCCACCCTGCTGGTCCAGGAAGGCACCCTGCGCAAGGGCGACGCAATCCTGGCCGGACTGGCCGTCGGCCGTGTGCGCTCGATGGAGCGCGGGCTCGGCATGAAGCGTCAGATCATCAGCGAGGCGGGCCCGGCGATGCCCGTCGAGGTCACCGGTCTCTCGGAGGTCCCGGATGCCGGCACTCGGTTCTACGTGCTGGAGAGCATCGCCAAGGCGAAGGAAATCGTCGAGGACCGCGTTCGCCGTGCCCGCGAAGCCAGCCGCGCCGACCGACAGGTGATCAGCCTGGACAACATCTTCGCGATCCAGGCACAGGCCAAGATCGAGACGATTCCGCTGATCATCAAGGCCGACGTGAAGGGCTCGATCGAGGTGCTGGTCTCCTCGCTCGAGAAGCTGTCGACCAAGGAGGTCCAGCTGAAGATCCTGCATACGGGCGTGGGCGGCGTCAACGAGTCGGATGTGCTGCTCGCGGATGCCTCGAGCGCGATCGTGCTGGCCTTCAACGTGGCTCCGGACGACCGGGCACGCAGCGTCAGCGACGCGAAGCGGGTCGAGATCCGCATGTACTCGGTGATCTACGAACTGCTCGACGAGATCAAGCTGGCAATGGAGGGCCGTCTGGCCCCCGACCTGGTCGAGGAAGTCATCGGCCGCTGCGAGATTCGCAAGGTGTTCAAGGCCAGCCGCGTGGGCAACATCGCGGGCTGCTACGTGACGCAGGGTAGGCTGCTGCGCAGCGCCAAGTTCCGCTTGATCCGCGATGGCATCGTGGTGCAACAGGCGCTCAGCCTGGACAGCCTCAAGCACTTCAAGGATGACGTGCGCGAGGTCAAGGAGAAGTTCGAGTGCGGTCTCAAGCTGAGGGGCTACGAGGACATCAAGGAAGGCGATGTGCTCGAGGGCTTCATCATCAACGAGGTCAAGCGCAAGCTGGAGTAGGCGCCCGTGCCGGCCTTCTCCCGCATCACCGTCGTCGTGCTGGACTCCGTCGGCATCGGCTATCTGCCTGATGCCGAACGGTTCGGTGACGTCGGCTCCGACACACTCGGCCACATCCTCGAGAACGTCGGCCTCTGCCTGCCCCAGCTGGCCAGCCTGGGCCTGTCGCAGATCACCGCCCTGCCAGGCGAAGCAACCGGCGGGGCATTCGGCAAGATGGCCGAGACCAGCGACGGCAAAGATACCACCACCGGCCATTTCGAGATCGCCGGCCTGATCATCTCGCAGGCCTACCCGACCTTCACCGAGCACGGTTTCCCCGAAGCGCTGATCGACGCCTTCTGCGAGTCAATCGGCTGCGGCATCCTCGGCAACTATGCCGCCTCCGGCACCGACGTGCTCGACGAGCTGGGCGCCGAGCATCTGACCAGCGGCAAACCGATCGTCTACACCTCCGCCGACTCCGTCTTCCAGCTCGCCGCGCACGAGCAGGTGATCTCGGTCGAGGAGCTCTATGGCATGTGCGAGAAGGCGCGCGCGCTGCTGCAGGGCGAGTTCGGCGTCTCCCGCGTGATCGCCCGACCGTTCCGCGGCGACGGTCCCGGCAGCTTCGAGCGCACCACCTCCCGCAAGGACTACGCATTGCCGCCGCCGGGCACGACGATGCTCGACCTGGTCTCGCGCAGCGGTCGAGACGTCATCTCCATCGGCAAGATCAGCGACATCTTCTGCGGCACCGGCATCACCGAGTCGATCCCGGCCAAGGGCAACCCGGCCTGCATCGACGCCACGCTCGAGGCGATGCAACGCGACGGCGAGGCGCTGGTCTTCACCAACCTGGTCGACTTCGACACGCTCTACGGCCACCGCAACGATCCCGCCGGCTACCGCGACTGCCTGCAAGCATTCGACGCGCGCGTGCCCGAACTGCTGGACGCGCTGGGCCAGAACGATCTGCTGATCATCACCGCCGACCACGGCAACGACCCCTGCTATCCCGGCACCGACCACACCCGCGAGTATGTCCCGCTGCTGGCCTATCGCCACGGCCTGCCGCCAACCGACCTGGGCCTGCGCGAGACCTTCGC